>JAWLEM010000037.1:0-15593 GCA_041686115.1 Bacteroidales bacterium | reverse complement strand
TGTAGGTAAAACAATTTCGAACATTCCAAAAAACGATGCCGCAAATGCAATAAATAATGCAAAGAAAATGGTATTTGGAATCCAATGAGAACTTAAAGTAGTTGTAATATCGGCTCCAGCACTGGTTAACGAAACTATTAAACCTACACTGGTATATAAAACAACAATTGAAATTCCAAAAATTAACGCTTTTACAATTGAATTAAATTTAGATGATTGCCCCTGCATAAAAAATGAAACCGTCATTGGAATCATTGGAAAAACACATGGAGTAAGCACTCCGGCAAGCCCTAAAACAAAAGCCAGGAAGAATATTCCCCACATAGAACCATTACTCTCAGTATCCTTATCCTGTTCCTGCAATTTTTCAGGCTTACTTTGTTCTTCAATACTTACTTTGGGGCTTAAAGCATCTTCAGATGCAACAACAGATTTCTCACTGGCAGTTTTTACTCCTTTTACATTGACCTTAAAATCAGGATTAAAATAAACACACTTATCATCCTGGCATACCTGGTATTCAATTGAACCAGTAATGGTAAAATTTTCCTCGGAAAGAACTTTAATCTTTTGAACAAAAGTAGCCTTATTACTAAAATACTTCACCTTCATATTAAAAATCTCATCCATCACTTCTTCGGGCTCAGGACTTTCCGATGGAGTTCCAATAATTTCATAATGATCACTTTCATCAAAATAAAATGTAGTTCGAACAGGACCTCCTTCTCCAAAATTTTGCGAATAAAGATGCCAGTTCATATCTATTTTGGCTTCGAAAATAATTTCGGTAGTATCGCCATTTACATTTTCACTTTTATAATTCCATTTAACAGGATCAACAATTTGTGCAAAAAGGTTTGTTGAAATTAATAGGAAAAGACTTACTAATAAAGCTGTTTGTTTCATAATACATGTTTGATTTTAAAAAGCCTAAATTTAAACATTAAGGCTAAAAAATAAAATATAATCACAATTTTTAATATGTGTATACCTGCATATAAAAGTTAAAATCTTAACAAAAAAAACTAATGATTGTTTAACGGTTACTCTTTAATAATTTCGCCGTTTTGATCAAAAAAATGAAATTCGAAGAAATGATATGATGAATCTTGCTCAACCTTGATTCGTTTTTTGAACTTAAAAAACCATTTTAACTGTCGAGAAACCAATCCGTTTTTAATATATCCGTAAATATATGGATGAACCTTTAAAGTAAGGTTTTTGTAGTTTCCTTCATTAATTAGGAAACTCAAATGATTTTCAATATCATCAACAAACAATATACTTGGTGAAATCTCGCCACTTCCCTTACAAGTGGGGCATTTTTCCATGGTTTGTATATTTAACTCGGGCCTAACCCTTTGTCTTGTAATTTGCATTAACCCAAATTTACTCAACGGAAGAATATTGTGTTTGGTACGGTCTTTCGACATGGCTTCTTTCATTTTGTCATACACTCTTTGCTTGTTTTCAGCACTGTGCATGTCAATAAAATCAACCACAATAATTCCTCCCATATCACGTAATCTTAACTGCCGTGCAATTTCATCGGCTGCAGCCAGATTTACTTCCAAAGCATTTGATTCCTGATCTTCACCTAATTTAGAACGATTACCACTGTTTACATCAATCACATGAAGCGCTTCGGTATGCTCGATAATTAAATAAGCACCACTTTTAAAAGATACTGTTTTACCAAACAACCCCTTTATTTGTTTGTCAACTCCATAATGATCAAAAATAGGCGATGAGCCATCAAAATATTTAACGATTTTTTCCTTTTCAGGGACAATTGTACTAATATAATCTTTTAGCTCATGGTATATGAGTTCTTCATTGACAAAAATGTGATTAAACGAACCATTTAAAACATCTCTTAACATTGCAGATGTCCGGTTAAGCTCGCTAATAACAAGTTTAGGTACAGTTCCGGGGCTAAGTTTGTCAAAAGCAATTTCCCATTTTCTTACTAATCCTCTCAATTCTGAGTCGAGCACAGCTACCTTTTTCCCTTCGGCAACAGTACGTACAATAACTCCGTAATTTTTGGGTTTAATGCTTTCAAGAAGTTTTTTTAATCTTTTTTTCTCGTCGGGCGAAGTTATTTTCTGCGATACAGAAACTTTATCTGAAAAAGGTATAAGCACCAGGTTGCGCCCTGCAATGGATATTTCTGAACTTAAACGTGGCCCTTTAGTTGATATTGGTTCTTTAGCAATTTGAACCAAAACCAGCTGTCCGGTTTTTAAAACATCTAAGATTTTACCATTTTTATCAATATCTTTTTCAAGCTTTATTTTAGGAATAGGTAAAGCTTTACCTTTACGAGCAAGCGAGCTCTTAACATATTTGTTTAATGTTTGAAACTGCGGCCCAAGGTCCAGATAATGTAAAAAAGCATCTTTGTCATAGCCCACATCGACAAAGGCAGCATTGAGTCCGGGCATTATTCTTTTTACTTTGGCTAAATAAATATCACCAACTGCAAATTGTAAATTTCTTTTCTCTTTATTTAACTCAACAAGCTGTTTGTTTTCTAATAAGGCTATAGCAATCTCAGAGGGTTTAACATCAATTACCAGTTCAGTACTCACGGGTCCTTCTCCTGATTAAGTATATGAATTTTTTACATAAAATAATTTAAACCTAAAGAAGATAAACTTCAATAGGTTCAAATATTCTATCAAGGATAATAAATTATCCTATTTTCTTTTTTTATGACGATTCTTTCTTAAGCGTTTTTTGCGCTTATGCGTAGCCATCTTATGTCTTTTTCTCTTCTTTCCGCTCGGCATAATACTCTAATTTTAAAATTAACTACTTGTGCTTAATGTTTTACATTGTTTTTTACCTTGTTTACAAACCTTTTGGAAGGTTTAAAAGAAGGAATAAAATGCTCAGGAATAATAATAGTAGTATTTTTTGAAATATTCCTGGCAGTTTTTTCTGCACGTTTTTTTACAATAAAGCTACCAAAACCTCTTAAATATACATTCTTATCATTCACTAAAGAATCTTTAACAGTTTCCATGAAAGCTTCAACTGTTTTTTGTACAGTTATTTTCTCAATACCTGTGTTCTTTGAAATTTCGTTAACGATATCTGCTTTTGTCATTTTTTAAAAACTTTAATTATCAATATTTTAGATCATTTACATATTTTGAACTGCAAATATAAATGTTTTCTTTCGATTAATAAAATTCAAAACGGTTAAATTTGTCAATTAGTTGAAAATTATTTTATTCAGTAAACATGTCAACCATAAGTCAAACCATTATCAACTGGTACGAACAAAACAAAAGAGGCCTGCCCTGGCGAGAATCAAGAAATCCTTATATCATATGGATATCAGAGATTATTTTACAACAAACAAGGGTAAACCAAGGTATTAGTTACTATTATCGTTTTATAGAAAAATTCCCGGACATCTATTCACTAGCCAGCGCAACTACCGATGAAGTACTCAAAATGTGGCAGGGACTAGGTTATTATTCCCGTGCCAGGAATTTACATTTTACAGCACAACAAATTGTAAAAAAGTACAATGGAAAATTTCCTGACGAATATGACGAATTAATCAGCCTAAAAGGTGTCGGAGAATATACAGCAGCAGCTATAGCATCTATGGCATTTAATAAACCAGAGCCTGTTTTAGATGGGAATGTTTTTCGCGTACTATCAAGATTATACGGAATATCAGAATCAACCCAAAAATCAAGCGGCAAAAAAATTTTCATGCAGAAAGCCCGCGAATTAATTGAACCAAAAAGTCCCGGACTATTTAACCAGGCAATAATGGAATTTGGGGCACTGCATTGTACTCCAAAAAATCCGGGTTGCTCAAATTGTGATTTACAATTTTATTGTTATGCTTTTCAAAATAATTTGGTAAATGAATTACCAGTTAAAAAACAAAAAATTAAACAACGGAATAGATTTTTACACTATTTATATATACAATATAATAATAACACCTATATTGAGCAACGCAAACAAAATGATATTTGGAAATTGCTTTACCAGTTTCCTTTAATTGAAACAGATAAATTATATAATATTGACGAGGTAATAAGCAATAGCAAATGGCGCCAATTATTCAACGGAACAAAAACAATCATCAAATCTATCTCCGAAGAAAAAATCCATTTACTAACACATCAAAAACTATTTGCTCGATTTTATCATATTGAAATTGAACAACCCAATCATTTTTTAATTGAAAATTACCAACAGATACCCAACAAAGAACTTGATAAATTAAGTGTACCCAAGCTTATTGAAAATTATTTAACAGAAATAAACAATTAAATTTTCAAATCTTGGCATTCATTTAAAAATTTGTAATTTTACATTTAAGTATAACCTAAAAACAAAAATTAATTATGGGCGTAAACAAAGTTATTTTAGTAGGAAATGTTGGAAAAGATCCAGAAATTAGACACTTAGATAGCGGAGTAGCTGTAGCGAATTTCCCACTGGCTACAAGTGAAACCTATAAAAACAAAGAAAATCAAAAAGTTACAAACACCGAATGGCACAATATTGTATTGTGGAGGGGCCTGGCCGAAGTAGCCGAAAAATATGTAAAAAAAGGCAACCCTTTGTATATAGAAGGAAAAATCAGGACCCGGTCGTATGATGATAAAGACGGTAATAAAAGATATATGACCGAAATAGTTGCCGACAACATGCAAATGCTTGGATCAAAACAAGATAATGAAGGCGGCTCTTCAGCTCCTGAAAAAGAATCAGCACCGGATATTGAAAATGCACCCCAGGAAGAAGATGATTTACCATTTTAACGAACAAAAAATAAAAAACTAAACATTGGAAACAACAGAACCATTCCCGATGGTGTTAATAATTGGCGCCAAAGTTACATTTCAGTCTTTAGACTTAAGTACAGGGATAAATATTTTACTGGCAGTTATAATTATATTTCTTTCAGCCCTGATGTCCGGGGCTGAAACTGCTTATTTTACCTTGCGGGCAGATCAGATAAAGGAAATAAATAAAAAGCATGACTTGAGAAGCCGGTTAATCATAAGGCATCTGAAAAAACCAAAAAAATTCCTGGCTACGATAACGCTAGCCAATGGGTTTATGAATGTATGCTTTATCATATTATCAGGCATCATTTTAAATTCAATTTTTAGTTTTGCAGAATTGCCAGCCATTGGTTTTATTATTCAAATTGCTATTATAGCAGCTATATTGCTATTATTTGGAGAAACATTTCCAAAGTTTTATGCAAAAAAAAGTGCAAAGAAATTTGCCAGGTTAACAGCTATACCTATTATTATTTTCGACCGATTATTACATCCTTTCAGCATGTTCATGATCAACACAACTTCGGTTATTGCTAAAAAACTTGCCAAAATAAAACAAAATATAACCATCGATGATTTATCTCAGGCATTAAACTTAACAACCCACCAAATTACCGAAGATGAAAATATCTTAAAAGGAATTGTTAAGTTCGGGAATATTGATGCCAAAGAGATCATGAAATCGAGAGTTGATGTTGTTGCTGTGGAAGTCGACACAAATTTCAAAGAACTGCTTACTATTATTATAGATTCGGGGCATTCCAGAATTCCTGTTTACGACGAAACGTTCGATAATGTGAAAGGTGTTCTATATATTAAAGATTTATTACCCCACATTAATGAAACTGATAATTTTAAATGGCAATCATTAATCAGGCCTCCATATTTTGTTCCTGAAAACAAAAAAATTAATGACCTGTTAAAAGAGTTTCAGACCAACAAAATACATATGGCTATTGTTATTGACGAATATGGTGGAACAAATGGAATAGTTACCCTTGAAGACATTTTAGAAGAGATTGTTGGTGAAATTACCGATGAATCGGATGAAGACGAAGTTATTTTTTCGCAAATAAGTGAAAACACTTATCTTTTTGAAGGAAAAACGCTCCTTAATGATTTCTTTAAAATTGTTGATATCGAGGATGATTTTTTTGAAGATGTAAAAGGGGATGCGGATACCATTGCAGGTATAATACTGGAAATCACCGGTGAAATACCACAAAAAAACAAAGTAATAAAGTATAAAAACCTTACATTTACTATCGAATCTGTTGATAAACGCAGAATTAAACAAGTTAAAGTTACCATCAACGAATAAAATCCAGAAATGAATAAAAAAGATTTTTTATCTTTAGTAGGAATAGTATTTATTTTAAGTTTAATCATCTTTGGAGGTTGTAAAAGAGATTACACACCAAAACCTCGGGGATATGTAAGAATTGATTTACCAAAAAAAGAATATACACAATATACAACAGACTGTCCCTATTCATTCCTTTATCCTACATATACAAAAATTGAAAAAACTCCGGGTGGATTAAACGAAAAATGCTGGATAAATATTAAATACCCGGGGTTAGGTGGCACAATTCACATTAGCTATAAAGACGTAAAAAACAACATTGGATTAATACTTGAAGATACACGAAAACTGGCTTATAAACATACCTTAAAAGCTGATGCCATTACCGAGAAGGTATTTGTTAAACCCGAAGAAAAAGTTTATGGGATAGTTTATGAGATTGCAGGCGACGCTGCTTCATCCATCCAGTTTTTTATTACCGACAGCACTGAACATTATCTCAGAGGAGCACTTTATTTTGATTCAGAACCAAATAAGGACTCTTTAGCCCCATTAATTAATTTTGTTAGAGAAGATATTGTTGTTTTAATTGAATCTTTTGAGTGGAATTAAGAAAATTGTAAAATGGGATTTATAATTAAAGAACATTTTAATGATGATATAGTACTGGGAATTTGGGAAATTACTGAAGATTACGATACACTTTGGTCATTTCTAAATCTCGACGAAAAAGATATTGAAACAGTTGAGCGGTTTAAAAATCATCAGCGAAAATTAGAATGGTTAAGTGTACGAACCCTTATAAAGAAAATACTGGGACATGATTCAAAAATTGTATATGGCCCCGAAAGAAAACCATATTTAAAAAATAATTCATATAACATTAGCATATCACATTCCAAAAACTTAACAGCAGTGCTCATAAGCAGAAAAAAAAGAGTCGGACTCGATCTG
This sequence comes from Bacteroidales bacterium, assembly GCA_041686115.1. GTDB lineage: Bacteria > Bacteroidota > Bacteroidia > Bacteroidales > UBA12077 > UBA12077. Next base: position 8,504 of record JAWLEM010000037.1, on the reverse strand, counting down.
GAATTTATGTCAACAAAGATATTGCGCATTGCAGATAAGTTTTTACGCCCCGAAGAGTTAAATGCAATTGAAAAAGACCAGGAAATTTATCATTTATACCTACACTGGTGTGCCAAAGAAGCTTTATACAAAATAAACGATAAAGTAGATATTAATTTTGTTACCAACTTAAGTATCGATCCGTTTAAACCAAAAGAAAAAGGAATAATAACCGGAAATGTAAATAATAGCTACATGAACGAAAAATTTACATTAAATTACTTCAATTTAAAAAACTATTCCATTGTTTGGTGTTATAAATAAAAACTCAATTTCTGACTCCCATGATTCAACAACTGATCGATCAAAAAATAAAAAAGAATAAAAAGCTTTTTGCCTTACTTATCGATCCCGATCACCATAATGATCAATCGATAATAGAATTGGTTCAAAATGCCAATCAATCAAAAGTAGACCTGATTTTTGTAGGAGGTAGCTTATTAAACAGTTCCATTAATCAATCCTTACAATTAATTAAAAAAAACACGTCATTACCAGTTGTTCTTTTCCCCGGCAGCTTATTACAGGTATCATCAGAAGCAGATGGGATTTTACTTTTATCATTAATTTCAGGCAGAAATCCTGATCTTTTAATTGGTAATCATGTTATTGCAGCATCACATATCAAAAAAAGCAGGTTGGAAGTATTACCAACCGGATATATTCTTGTTGAAGGAGGAAAATCAACATCTGTTGAATATATGAGCAACACAAAACCTATACCTGCAGACAAAACAGATATAGCTGTTGCCACGGCAATTGCGGGCGAAATGCTGGGATTAAAATTAATTTACCTCGAGGCCGGAAGCGGCGCAAAGTCTTCATTAGCCGACGAAATGATTCGGCAGGTAAAAAACAATATTAACATACCCCTAATTGTTGGCGGTGGAATAAAAAACGAACAAGATATTCAACGAATTATAAATGCAGGTGCCGATATTATAGTTGCCGGAACAATTTTAGAAAAAGACTCCAGCCTTTTAGCATCGTTAGTCCAGGCAGTTCATAATGCCTAATCATTCAAATAGCCAAATCATATTTAACATCTTTTAAGAAATACTTCCCCAACTAATTCCGTTAATCATTTAAACCCTAAAACAAAATTGCAGTCTATTATTATTGAATGATTGGCAAATTAATATTATTTTATAATGAGTGAGTTAAATAAAGTACACCAGGAAATCATTGGGGAAAAATGGAAACCTTTAATCATAGAGGGAATGGCCCATAGTGAAAAATATGAAATTTCAAATTATGGCCGGATAAAAAGCTTTAAAGTAGAAAAAACCAATGGTACAATTATTAACGGATCGGTTTTAAAGGGATACAAAATTCTTAATATTAAGCTGGATAATGGTAAACGTACAACAAAATATGTTCATAAATTAGTAGCTGAGTTATTTATTCCAAAAGATAATGATATGCAGGAATATGTAATTCATCTCGATTTTGATAAAAGCAACAATCACACCGAAAATTTACGATGGGTTACCAAAGAAACCATGTTTGCACATCAAAAAATAAACCCAAATTATAAACGGGGAACAATAAACTATTCAAAACTTAGCGAGACCGATGTGATTCGATTAAAAAAGAAATTAAAAAGAGGCAAAAACAAATTATACAAACTGGCCAAAGAGTTTGGCATTACACATACACAGCTTAACAGAATCCGAAAAGGAGAAAACTGGGGGCATGTAAAAATTGATTAATTTCTGATTTTTCTTAGTTAGGAAATTTTAGTAAATAAAAATTTCTAAAAAATCTCTGGTCTTAACAAATCCTTATTTCATCAGCTTTATTTATCGATTCGTAAATTGAGAAATCTTTTTGGGAATTATATTACTTCATTGATTTATTTTTTTTTGTATCTTAGGTATAAATTTTTACCTATGAATATGCAACGAAAATCAATTACGCAAATCATCAAATTTTCATTTATTCTCTTCTTATTTATCCTTATTTCCCAGAATAATGTTACAGGGCAGGAACACTCGCAAGAGGTAGAAGTAAATGAAACCACCATTCAAAACGATCAAAATAACCCTGAAGAATCTGAAGTTATTCACAGCGAAAACGAGAATCATTCAAGCGATATGAGTCCTCTGTTTTTCTTAATTGTTGCATTAATAATTGGAGCTGGCACAAGGCATTTTCTTAAAAAAAGCCCATTACCATACACTGTATCCTTATTATTAATAGGTTTAGGATTAGGAGCCCTAACAAGGCTGGGGTACTTTGGTGAATGGAATCTTTTGCTGTTTAATTTCGACACAAGTTTTATGGGAAAAGCAATAGGTTGGGCAGGACACATAGACCCTCACCTGATTTTATACATTTTCCTACCTACCCTTATTTTCGAGGCAGCTTTTGCTATGGATGTACATACATTCAAAAAATCATTTGCAAATGCATTTATTCTTGCCGTACCCGGAATTATCGTTGCTTTAATCCTTTCTGCAATGGTAGTTATGATTATCCAATTTTTTGGTATAGGAATGTCTGGCTGGACCTGGATGATTGCATTACTATTTGGTACAGTAGTTAGTGCAACCGACCCGGTTGCTGTTGTGGCTCTATTAAAAGATCTTGGGGCAAGCAAAAAACTGGGGACACTTATAGAAGGAGAATCCTTACTAAACGATGGTACTGCAATTGTTATCTTCATGGTTCTTCTGCTTAGTATTACCGGAGCAGGTTCGGATACATCACCTATTGTAGAATTTTTGCGTGTTGCTATTGGCGGGACATTAGTCGGACTTGGAATAGGATATATTATTATTGCCTGGGTTAAAAAAGTTTTTAACGATGCCCTTGTAGAAATTACAGTTATCGTTGCCGGGGCTTATATTACATTTTATATCGCCGAGCATTTTTTCCACGTATCAGGTGTTTTAGGACTTGTAGCTTTAGGATTATTAATGGCAAGTTCAGGAAGAACGCGCATAAGCCCTGAAGTAGAACATTTCTTGCACGAATTTTGGGAGATGTTTGCCTTTATAGCAAATACACTAATTTTTCTCATAGTTGGTGTTGTTATTGCCAACAATATTGTTTTTACTGCAAATGACTTTCTGATATTAATTTTATTATATATTGGAATTCATATTGTAAGGGCAATTGTGCTTACAATATTCTTTCCTTTAATGAAAAAAGCGGGATACGGGCTGACCAAAAAAAATGCTTATGTTTTATGGTGGGGTGCATTACGTGGGGCAATTGCCCTGGCACTTGCTCTTATTGTTGCAAGCGAATCAAAAATTGATAGCAATATAAGAGATCAATTTTTATTTTATACAGCAGGGATTGTTACCATGACATTGGTAATAAATGCTACAACAATTAAATTATTATTAGATAAACTAGGGCTTACAAAAATCCCACCTGCCAAACAAAAAATGATCTTAAATGCCCGTAACTATTTAAGGCAGGCATCAGAAAAATCGATTGATAAATTAAAAACAGACCGGTTTTTAAGCCGGGCTAATTGGGAAGATGTAAAAAAATATCTGCCAGAGAAACCCGGAGATGAAGAAATAATTATTGATGAAGGGAAATTTTCAAATTTATACGAAACAAGGCGAAGGGTATTAGAAAAAGAAAAAAGCAGCTATTGGACCCAATTTAAAGAAGGGCTTCTGGGGCCGATTGCAGTAAGAAATCTTACCGATGCCATTAATGAAATTATCGATTCTGACGGGAAAATAGCTTTATCAGAAAGAAAAGACCTTGAACAACTATGGAAAACACCTAAATTTTTAAGCAAATTGCAATCCATTCCATTGCTTGGAAAAATATCGGAACGCTTTTTCTTCGACCGCCTGGCAATAAGTTATGATGCAGCCCGTGGATTTGTAGAAGCCCAGTACGAAACATTAAAACTGGTTGAAAGCATGGTTATAAGTTCTAACACAGAAGAGCTGACCATTGATCAGGATTTAGCAACAGTAGAAAATGAAATTAATGAGAACAGAATACATGGTTTAACATTTTTGAGAAATCTTAAAAACACCTATCCCGAAATTTATGATGCTATCGCAACCAGGCAAGCAATAAGATCGAACTTAAACAACGAGCTAAAAATTGTTGAAAGGTTAATGAAAAAAGGACAGTTAGGTTCAGATGAAGCAGAAAAAATGCTTGATAGTATTGAAGAAAGAATGAAAAAGCTTGTGGATAAACCTCCTGCGATTAAACCACCTGAAAAGGCAAAATTACTGCAAGATATTCCATGGTTAAAGGAGCTTGATAGAAATATTTTTAATAAAATAGTAAGCTTATTTCAACACAGGAATTATGCTGTGGGAGAAAAAATTATTAAAGAACATGGACATGTAGATGGCCTTTATGTTGTGGCAAGGGGTAGTGTAAAAGTTACCATTAACAAACGCCTTATCGATATTCTAGGTAAAGGAAGTGTTTTTGGAGAGATTGCTGTGCTTACAAACATCCCAAGAACAGCTACTGTAACGGCAGAATCGCCGGTTACGGTTTTCAGGTTAACATCGGTTAGCATGCAACAAGTAATACACGATACGCAAACACTTGAAGATAAATTATGGCAAATTGCCGCACCCCGGTTAGCAGAAAATATTTTATCTGAAAATGATGCCTACAAAAATATGCAGCATATCGATATACAAAAATGGCTTAATAAAGCCGAAATGGTATTTGCAAAAAAAGTTAGAAATATTGACCTGACTGATAAAGTGGGGATTTTAATTACAGGCAAAGCAATACGTGAAAACAATGAAAGTATAGATGCTCCATGCCTGGTTGATGACATTTCAATTACCTTAAGCCGCGATAGCAGAATGCTGGTTTGCATAAAACCGGATTAATTGGATATCATTTTTAGTCCGACAATAGCAATTAATATCATTGCAATAAAAACGATTCGTAAAACCTCAACAGGCTCGCTAAAAATAATAATTCCCAAAATGGAAGTGCCAACTATTCCAATACCTGTCCATACGGCATAAGCTGTGCCTAAAGGTATGGTTTTGGTTGCAAGCGATAATAAATACACACTTAAAATCATGGAAACTAATGTAAATACAACAGGCCAAAACCTGGTAAATCCATGAGTATATTTCATGCCTATGGCCCATCCAATTTCAAAAATTCCTGCTATCAATAAATAAAACCAGGCCATATTAAAAATTATTATTCAATGATTTGATAAATAGGTTTACCGACACTTGCATTTGGTGATGTAATTTGTAAAATCCAGGCTATTGTAGGCGCAATATCGATAATCTCAACTTCTTCGTCAATTCTGATATTTTTCACTTCCCATCCATACCAAATGAGCGGAACATGCGTATCATAATTATATCCTGACCCTGATCCGGTGGTTTTTCCATTTTTGGTAATCCATCCGGGTTCCAGGTTAATCATAACATCCCCGGAGCGTTTTTGGTGAAAACTATTTTGCATTTTCCCTTTTATTCCGGATGTAAAATTATTCGTAACAATGCTCGAGGCAGGCACAGCATCAGAAACTCCCGAATATTGAACCATAAATCCGGCAGCCTGCTCCTGTACTTCTCTTAAACTAACACCACTTTGGTCAATTAATTGCTGGCTTATATAAAGTTGGCCGGACTGGTATGCTTTCACCCACTCACCATCACCATATAAAATACTTAAATAGCTATTTAATAATGATAATGCTTTATTTGGGTCAAAAACGCCAGCGTTTTGCTTTTTATATTTTAAATATTCCGGCACATCGGCAACTCCCCTATCACTTGTAATATATAGCAACACATTTTCCATTCCGATATAATCATCCAGAAAGTCTACTAAATGCTTAATATCTTTGTCTAAACGCAAGAAGATATCTTCAATTTCAACCGAACGCGGCCCAAAAAGATCTCCTGCATAACTTGATGCCGAGAAACTTACATTTAGGAAATCTGTAAAATCTCTTTTTCCTAAATTTTCACCAATTATAGTCGAAATGGCAAAGTCTTTGGTGTAAGTGTTGCCAAAAGGAGTAAATTTTAAATATTTATAATTACCTGCCCTGTTTTTTAAATATCCTAAATCGTATGGGAATGTATATCTATATAGCCTGAAACCAATTTCAAAAATATTATCATCAGGTAAACTCGATTGATAATTGCGTTCCAGTGTATGAAGCGTAGACCATGTTTGTTTCATATAAACATTCTGAAAATCCTTCTCATGAAATTGCTCAACCCACGATGGAAGTGAGTCAGTATAATAATTTCCTGTTATCCAGTGTGCGTCTTCATCATTAAACCAAAAGGCATAATCAGCTGACTTCCCTCCTGCCATAATTGAAGATACCGGGTTGGCTGAAACTGAAATGACTTTTGAGCTGTCGTTAGTGGCAAGCTTAAGTTCATCGCCAATGGTTGATGCTAATATATTATTTGGAGTAAAATTGCCTAACGAAATTCGTCCATTCACTAAATTATATTTAGTCTCATCAGCACAACCTACCTGCTTATCTCCTAACTTGCTATACCATTGGTCGGCAATAATTCCATGATATGAAGGGTATGTGCCGGTAACAATACTAGCCTGGCCGGGGCCATTCTGTGTAATTAAATAATTATGATAGGCCTGGGTGCATAAGGCTCCTTCATCAATTATTTTTTTAATTCCATCATCAGTAAAATTATTCCAATAACGCAATAACATTTCGTAACGCATTTCTTCAATTGTAATACCCACAATTAATTTGGGTGGCTTGCTAAAATGCTTCTGAGCGTTTATATCGGGTAAATGTGCTGCAATTAAAAAAAGAGTAATAACAACTATCCGGAACTGATGAATTAGAATCATAAATTTTTAATTATACATTTTAAACGTTAAATCTAATATTTAAAATATCGCCATCATCAACAATATAGTTTTTCCCTTCAACATGAAACTTCCCGGCCTCTTTAACTTTTGCTTCAGATCCAAGGGTAATAAAATCATTGTATTTCATTACTTCGGCACGAATAAAACCACGCTCTAAATCACTATGAATGGCTCCGGCAGCTTGTGGAGCTGTCATTCCCTTTTTTATTGTCCAGGCCCTTATTTCTTTGGGGCCAACAGTAAAAAACGACATCAGATTCAAAAGTGAATAAGCACTTCGTATGAGTTTATTCACTCCGGGCTCGGTTAATCCGGCATCAGTTAAAAATTCGTTTCTATCATTCTCATCATCCAAATCTGCAATTTCTGCTTCCAGTTTACCTGCAATAATTAATATCTGAGTATCCTGTCCTTCCAGTGCTTTTTTTACTTCGTCAACATAATGATTACCTTCAATAACCGACTGATCATCAACATTACAAACATATATGATTGGTTTTGCGGTAAGCAGAAACAGATCATCAATATATTTTTTGTTTGCATCGGAGAATGAAAAATCGCGGGCATTTTCCATCGACTCCAGGTGGCTCTTTAATTCCTGCAATACAGCTATTCCTTGCTTTGCATCTTTATCGCCGGTTTTTATTAATTTCTCATATCGCTGGATTTTCTTTTCTACAGATTCCAGGTCTTTAATTTGCAATTCAAAATCAATGGTTCCAATATCTCTCACAGGATCAATTGACCCATCAACATGCGGGAGGTTTTCATCATCAAAACAACGCAAAACATGAATCAATGCATCAGTATTTCGAATATCTGCCAAAAATTTATTTCCAACTCCTTCACCCTGGTTAGCCCCTTTTGTTAATCCCGGTATATCAACAATATCCACAGTAGCTGGAATAATTTTATCGGTTGGTTGCAATTTTTCCAGTTCATACAATCTCTTATCAGGCACACTAATAACTCCAATATTTGATTTATTCGAGCTAAAAGCAAAATTAGTTGTTTCAACCTTTGTACTCGACATACAATTAAATATTGTTGATTTACCTACATTAGTTACACCTAAAATTCCACACTGAAGTCCCATAATTTTTTGTTTTGATCATTGGTTTTAGAATGCCCAAAATTACACTTTTTCAGAATTTTAAAAAGGGAATCGAAATAAAAAACAACATCAATATATTTCTTAATTTTTATTAATAATAAAATAGGTTCATTTTCCGTATATTCTAATGAAAAACTGTATTTTTACACCTGATTTTTAAACCAGGTATTTTACAACTTTAATTAAATAAAATGGCAGATATTCAAAACCTTAAGAAGATAGCAACACAAATTAGAAGAGATATTGTAAGGATGGTTCATGCACAAAACTCGGGTCATCCCGGTGGGTCCCTGGGTTGTACCGATTTTATGACAGCTTTGTATTTCGAAATCATGGATCATGATTCCAGGAATTTTGATATGGATGGAAAAAATCAGGATTTGTTCTTTTTATCCAACGGACATATTTCTCCATTATGGTATAGTGTTTTAGCCCGGTCGGGATATTTTGACTTAGCCGAGTTATCAACATTCAGAATGATCAATTCAAGATTACAGGGACACCCAACAAC
>JAWLEM010000036.1:0-15666 GCA_041686115.1 Bacteroidales bacterium | reverse complement strand
TCTATTCATCATACCTACCATAATGCTTTGCTGGTCGTCGAGCAAAGCTTCAACTGCAGCCACACCAAGTTGACTTGCAATTACCCTGTCGAAAGCTGAAGGGGAGCCACCGCGTTGAATGTGACCTAACACGGTAACTCTGATATCGTAGTCTTTAAAATCTTCTTTTACTTTTTTTGCCATCGCATATGCACCACCACTTTCGTCGCCTTCGGCAACCAAAATAATGTTGGATGCTTTTTTACGCTTATAACCTGATTCAAGATATGCCTTAAGGTTTTTCGAATCGGTTTCAATTTCAGGAATAAGGATGGCTTCTGCTCCGCAAGCTATGCCGCTTCTAAGGGCTAAAAATCCTGCATCCCTTCCCATTACTTCAATAAAAAATAAGCGGTTATGGGAGCTTGCAGTATCTCTGATTTTATCTACTGCCTGAATAATCGTATTAAGCGAAGTGTCGTAACCAATAGTATAATCGGTGCCATACAAGTCATTATCGATGGTTCCGGGAATTCCTACAAAAGGGATGTTGAATTCTTCGGTAAACACACGCGCTCCTTTAAATGTGCCGTCTCCACCAATTACTACCACGGCATCTATTCCTTCTTTTTGTATATTATCATAGGCTTTTTTCCTGCCTTCCAGATTTCTGAAATCATCGCTGCGGGCTGTTTTTAAAATGGTACCCCCTTTTTGAATAATATCACTGACCATGTGGGATTTTAACTGTTTAAAGTGCCCGTGGATTAATCCTTCATACCCATGTCGGATACCAATAACTTTAATATTGTGATAAATGGCAGTTCTGGTAACGGCTCTAATTGCTGCATTCATTCCGGGAGCATCGCCTCCGGAAGTTAAAATTCCTATCGTTTTTAATTTTGCCATTTTTTTAAGATTTATTGATTTGACAATTTTTTGATTCTGGAAGCAATATTTTCCATTAACCATCTGGGTGTTGATGTTGCTCCGCAAACACCAACCGATTGAGCATTTTTAAACCAGCCTTGATTTAGTTCATCCTTTTCCGAAACAAAATAGGTATTTGGGTTTTCTTCTTTACAAACTTTATAAAGCATTCGCCCGTTAGAACTTTTTTTCCCACTAACAAAAATAACAACATCGTGCTTTTTTACAAAGGTACGAAGTTGTGGTTGCCTGTGAGATACCTGTCGGCAAATTGTGTCATTGGCAACAAAATCAATATCATCAGTACCCTGATGTTCGATCATTCTTTTTTTAATTTCTTCCTGAACTTCATAAAACCCTTCGATACTTTTTGTTGTTTGCGAGAAAAGATTGACAGGTTTGCTAAAATCAATTTTTTCCAGGTCTTTAAAATCACCAATAACAATTGCTTTGCCATTGGTTTGCCCTACAAGGCCATTTACTTCGGCATGCCCTTCTTTTCCGTAAATTACCACTTGTCCGCCTTTTTCTAAAAACGAGTCGAAACCAAGTTTAATGTTATTCTGAAGTTTTAATACAACAGGACATGATGCATCTATTAGTTGAATATTATTTTCTTTTGCTATTTCATATGTTTCCGGAGGTTCGCCGTGTGCACGCAATAACACTTTGCAATTTTTTAATTTTTTAAATTGCTCGTGATTAATCGTAACTAATCCATTTGACTTTAATCGTTCCACTTCGGCGCTGTTATGTACAATATCACCCAGGCAATATAAGGTGTTATTATTATCGAGTTCTTTTTCTGCCAGTTGTATGGCATTAACCACTCCAAAACAAAAACCTGAATTATGATCAATTTCAATATGCATATATAAATTAGATTTTAAGTCTCATCAATTCATTTTCTTTTTAATTAAACCTAAAACCCATTCCAATTGTTCTTTTTCTGTCATATTACTATTGTCCAGTTCTATGGAATCTGGTGCTTTCTTTAGCGGGCTTTCATCCCGGGTTTCATCTATATGGTCACGGTTTTTTACATTTTCAAGAATTTCATCATAACTAACATTAACATTATTTTCTGTTAGTTCTTTATACCGGCGTTTGGCTCTTACTTCGGGGTTTGCATTCATAAAAATCTTGATTTCAGCATCAGGAAAAACAACTGTTCCAATATCACGGCCATCCATAACTATTCCTTTTTCTTTTCCCATTTCCTGCTGAATGCGAACCATCTTTTTTCGAACAAATTTAAGTTTGCTTACAAAGCTAACGGTATTTGAAACATCCATTCTGCGAATTTCATCTTCTACATTTTCATTGTTTAAAAAAGTCTCCTGCCTGTTTTTTGATTGGTTGTATTTAAAATTTATGCTGACAGATTCTAACAATGCCTTTAGTTTTTCTTCGTTTACCACGTTATTTTTTAAATCAATTAAATTATTCTGAAGGGCAAATAAAGTAATGGCACGATACATTGCTCCGCTGTCGATATACTTGTATCCCAAATGTTTTGCAATTGCTTTGGCTAAAGTACTTTTTCCTGATGACGAATACCCGTCGATCGCTATTATTATTTTTTTATTGTTTGTCATTTTGTAAAAATAGTTAAAACATCAAAGGTAAATCCAAAAATGTCATTAGACAAATTTCCAATATTACAGATTAAAGTTTGTTTGCTGTTTTTATTTTGAAAAAAATGCAAAAGTTGAACTATATACCTTTCCCAAAAGCACCCAAATTCGTAGTAACTGAAAAATGGTCAGAAGCACCGGCAAGGTGGTAGGTTGCTCTGCCATAGCTGATATGGAATTTCGAAATTTTAACCCCAAACCCCCACGAAAATCCAATGGTTGATGTATTAGATTCGATGAGCATCTCTTTTCGGCGGCGATAATTATATCCAGCTCTGAGATAAAGATTTTCTATAGGACTGAACTCAACACCCAGAATGATATGCCGCATTACCTGGTCGGCTATTTTATCTATTTTTGATTCTTCGGATTCTTCAGTAAAAAAAGGGTCAGATATATTTTGGTTGTCTGGTTTATCATAAGTTAAGTCGGGAGTTTCCAGGTGATCGAAAGTTACAGTGAATCTTAATGGGGCATGCCTTAGCTTTTGCGAAATTCCCAATTGTATATTAAAAGGTAAATTTTCTCTTTCGGTGGTATAGCCTTTTAATTGAATTCCTAAATTTTTAACTACCAGTGCTGCATTAAATAGGTTATCGGAATTTTTATAAACAACACCAAAGTCTGCAACAACTCCCAGGGATGTATATTTTTCAAGTGTCGAAATAATTGGTTTTAAGTTTACTCCAAAGTGGAAGGAGCTGTCAATAGGGCGCGAATAAACCAGGTTAATGGCATATTCGGCTGCTTTAAATTCGCCGGTAATTAAACCCCGCTCATCGGCAGCAATAAATGTACCGTAATTTATATATTGTATGCCTCCTGAAAACATTCCGTTTTGCTTTAATGATGTGGCATAAGAAACATAGCCATAATTTATATCCGTAAAGTAATTAATGTAATTCAGCACCATATCCTGGTTCATCTCTGAATTTAAAAGTGCCGGGTTATGGTAGGTAAGATTTAAGTCATTGTCGTTTATGGCAATTACATCGCCACCAAGAGAAGCTACACGCGCTGAGTTTATTAAATTAAGGAAACTATAGGTATGTGTACCTCCAATTTGGGCCAGTGCTTGTGATGACATAGCCATAAAAATAACAACTAAAAATTTCCTCATCCGGTAAAAATACAAATAATGATAAAACATCAAATAATGGAAAAATAATTATATCCATTATTCAATGAAACGTTTCTTGATAAGGCTTAGTATTTCCGGAATTTTAAAAAGAGTTCTTTAATGTTAGTTTTGTTGAAATATACTTATGACGCCGAACATCATTTACAGGTTTTTCTTCAGCCGAAAGTATGGAAGGCATTAAAATATCGGCTTTTCTAACCCATTGTTTAAATGCCGGGTGATTGTTATTATGCTTAGGGATATATTGTAAAAGTTTTGTAATGTTAAACGTATCGCTTTGAATACCTGCTCCTGAAAGGGTAGCGTCAAGTGCATTGCATTTCTGTTCATAATGCCCTTCTGTAGGGACCATCAAGACGGGTTTTCCTAAATACATAGCTTCGCAAATTGATTCAAAACCTGCTGTACTTGCATATCCTTGACATCGACTCATATAATCCAAAAATTTTTCATCATTTATTTTATGAAAAATTAGATTGCGGTGAATGATAGTTTCTTCTTCTGCATCTTTTTTATCCCAGAAAAAGTGAGCTTTAAAATTAGGATTGTTCTTATGCCAGTTTATAATATCTTCTGCATATCCCTGATTTAAAATATATCCATGAATAAAGCCTTCGTTTTTAGGTTTTAGCTCTAATACACTTTTTCGTAATAACGGAGGAACAACACTTATTTTTTTTGAGTTGCAATCGGACATTTCGTGAAAAGAAAGAGCCAGCAATCTGTCTGCTCTAAAAGATGTAATGCGGGTATTGAGTTTTAATAAAAATCTATCTATCCTGTGTTTGGGCGGGAAAGAAAAATCTGGATGAAAAACAAGGTATTGATGTCCTATGCAGTAATAAGGAATTTTAGGATTATTAAACAGATAAAACAATCCTCCCAGCAAGTCATAAAAGTTAATTATAGCATCCGGGTTTGTTTCTCGAATAACTTGTTGTATCGTTTTTATGCTTTTTAAATATTTGGAAGCATGAAGTAGGCTATATAGAATAGATTTTGTTATCCTGATTTTCTTATTTTTCTTGTCGATTACAAAATTTGGACTATCAACAGGTAATACTTTAGTATTTATTTTTTGATAAAAGAAGGATGGAATATTTCTTCTGGGGCTTTTACCTACAATAACTGCCGAAACATCATGACCGTTTTTAACAAGCATATTTTTTAGGCTTATTGCCTGAGTCATATGGCCGCGTCCTTCTCCCTGTACAATAAATATGTATTTCATAAAAATTCTTGTTTTATCTGTGCATACAGTAAACTCAGGCAATTTTAATTTTTGTCATTTTAGGCAATACAAATTGTTTTTCAGAAAGATTTTCTTCTAAAACGGGAGGTTCTTCTTCTTTTATTAGATCGTTATAATAAAGAATTTCCCACTTCCCATTTTTATGTTCGACCAGTGCAGACATTGATTCTACCCAGTCACCAGAGTTTAGGTATGTAATATTTTCATACTTTTGAATGTCGGGATGATGAATATGGCCGCAAATTACCCCCTGGCAATTTCTTGATTTAGCAAGTTCAACCAATTCATGCTCAAAGCTGGATATATAAGATACAGCTCTTTTTACTCTGTGTTTAATATCCTGTGAAAGTGAATAATAAGGTAGTCCTTGTTTAACCCTGCGGTTGTTATATATTTTGTTAAGCCATAATAAGAATGTGTAACCAATATCTCCCAATTTGGCCAGCCACTTTAAGTTTGATGTAATTTTATCAAAAACATCACCATGTACAACATAGTAGTTCTTTCCATCGCTTTGATGAATATAATCTTTCCTGATTGCTAAATTTCCAATTTGTAATGGCATGATATTATCTAAGAAATCATCATGATTTCCTCTTACATATATTACTTCTGTATTAATTTTTTCTATCATTTTAATGATAACTTTAAAAAACCGGGTATGTTTTTTTCTCCATTTTCCGCTTTTTTTAAGTCTCCATCCATCAATAATATCGCCATTTAAAATCAATTTATCGCAGGTATTTGATTTAAGGAATCGAACCAATTCTTTAGCTTTCGAAGCTTTAGTGCCTAAGTGCACATCAGAAATTACAATTGTTTTATAATGATTACGTTTTAACATTGAGTTTTTATTTCGAATTAAATGCAATTTTTTTAAGGCATTATTAATTGAAATTTAAGTTATTACTAAGTTTTTAGGTATTGTTATGTTATTGTTAATAAGGGCTACCCTTGAATTCCGGTATTTTTTTAGATAAATAATTTTTTATAATTAACTATCTAAGTATTTTTGTCAGGTTTTTAAAAAACACTTGAGGAGATTTCCAAATGAGAGAAAAAATACTGTTTGTTATCAATCCTGTATCAGGGAAAAAATCGAAGGATACTATCCCTGCATTCATTGAGCAAACTTTTGAAAAAGAAAATTATATCACAGAAATTATATATACTTCATTTTCAGGGGAAGCCACACAAATTGTAAAGCAATATTTTCAAAAGGGGTTTATGAAGATAGTAGCTATAGGAGGCGATGGAACGATCAACGAAGTAGCTTCAGCCATTACTGAAACAGATGGTGTTTTGGGAATTGTACCCACAGGATCTGGAAATGGACTGGCGCGACACCTGAAAATCCCTCTTAAAGTGCCAAAAGCTTTGAAAGTAATTAGGGATGGGAATCAAACAAAAATAGACTTTGGAACAATTAATAATCAGAAATTTTTTTGTACTACCGGTGTCGGTTTCGATGCACATATTGGACATGTTTTTTCAAAAGCCCAAGGGCGTGGTTTTACAAGTTATTTGAAGGCAACTTTAACAGAATTTAAAAATTACAAACCACAGCGTTACGAAATTACTATGAATGGGACAACCATTATGCGGGACGCTTTTTTAATTACTTTTGCCAATGCTTCACAATATGGCAATAATGCACATATCGCTCCCGAAGCAAAAATTGATGACGGGAAGCTGGATGTTGCCATTATGCGCGCCTTTCCTTTTGTTTCTGCACCAAATATTGGGTCCAGGTTGTTTCTGAAAAATATTGATAAAAGCCAGTTTGTCGAAACATTTAAATGCGAAAAAATAGTTGTTAAGCGGACTAATGCTGATGTCGTGCATTACGATGGTGAACCCGGCGAGATGAGTGAAATGCTCAACATAAAAGTGGTACCAAAAGGACTTAACGTAATTGTGCCTTAAAGCTCATTTTTTCTTTTTTTAAGTCTTTCAATTACTTCAAATACTGCAGGACAAACCAAAGTGTTTTTCAGGCTTAAATTTAATATCTGATAAAATCTTGTTCGGTTGGTATGCGGATATTCTCTGCAAGCTTTTGGACGGCTTTCATAAACCAGGCAATAATTATCAGGCAGCAGAAAGGGGCAGGGTGTTTCTTTAAATACATAATCTCCTTCGTGATCGATGTATAAGTAATCATTAACAAATTGCGACGGTTTAATTTTTAAATGTTTTGCTAATCTGTCGATATCCCTGTTATACAATGTCGGGCTTATGGATTTACAGCAATTGGCGCAATCCAGGCAATCTATTTCATCAAATACTTCATCATGAAGTTGATGAACAATTTTGTCCAGATTTTTTGGCTTTTTCTTTTTGATGTTTGCAAAAAAGGCTTTTGTATCCTGGCTCAGATCTAAGGCTCTTTGCCGTAGTTCAGAAATTGATATTTGATCAAGAATACTCATTATTCACTTGGTCTAATGTAGGATCTAATCCGGTTTCTTAAGCCGGCAGTTCTTACTTGAGAAAGAAATAATCCGAAAATTACCATCGAGATACCACTTATTTTTGTAATATTTATTATTTCGCCTAATACGATAAATGCAATTATTGCTGTTAATACAGGAATTAAATTAGTAAAGGCATTCGCTTTCCCAATACCAATTTTTTTGATGGCAAATGTAAAAAAGATAAATGCAAATGATGATCCGAAAACTGCTAACTCAAGTAATGGAATCCATGCTTCGTAAATTAATCCGGTTTGTTTAAAGTCATTGAAATCAAATATGAAAAATAGAGGTGCAAATAAAAATATACCAATAAAATTATGATATGTAACAATACTAATGGAATTGTATTTGTCTGATAATTTTTTGATAACCATTGAATAACCAATGGCTGCTGCTACAGCCATCATCAGCATGGCAATACCAACGGGAGAAACTACTAAACCGTCATTTTTCTCAAAAATAATAAAACTAACTCCTATAATAGAAAAAACAATGCCCAGAAGATTCATCCGTGTAATTTTCTCATTTAAAAAATAAGATGATGTAAAAGATGTGAATAATGGTATAGTAGAAATAATTACTGCAGACAAGGTTGATGACACCAGCTTTACTCCAAAGCTTTCGCCGATAAAATATAAAAATGGATTAAATAACGAAACCAGCAAAAAGTATTTAAAATCTCCCTTTCTAATTCGTTCAATTTTTTTTAGCGGATACATTAAAACAAATAAAAATACCGATGATATAATCAACCTAAAAAATACGGTGGTAATTGGATCATAAAATTCATAAACAACTTTATACCAAATAAATGTTAAACTCCAAAAAATCATTGCCAGAGTTACTGAAATATAGGCTGTTAAATTACTTTTTTGCATAAAAACATGTTGTTTTTAGGCCGGCAAGTTATCATTAAAAATTTTAAATCGATATACAGAGATAAAAAAAAATGGACTGATTTTTTTGTTATTCTTTTATTAAGGTATATTTGTGTTCTGTAGAAACTATTTTTTTGTCAATGAACTCAACTTCAATTTTAATTAAGATTAGGAAAATTGTACGATCAATTAATATTGAATCGAAAAAAATCCAAAAGGAATACGGACTTAGTATTCCGCAATTGCTTTGTCTTGAATATCTGCGCAGTTCAGAAGATTTTCAGGCAACACAAAAAACGATAAGAGATTATCTTAATTTGAACTCCAGTACAGTAACAGGAATTATTAACCGGCTGGAGAAAAAAGGATGTATTGCACGTTTGCCAAAAAAGGATGATAGAAGAACCACTTATATTGTTCTTACATCAAAAGGATCCGAGTTGTTAGATAAAACACCGCCATTACTGCATAAAAGATTATCTAAACAATTAGAAACCATTTCTATGCAAAGGCAGAAAGAAATCAACGAAGCACTCGATTTAATCATTAAATATCTTGAAATTGATAGTGTTGATGCATCGCCATTAATTACGGTTGATGAAAACATTCATGTTGATATTGAATAAGAGAGCAGTGGCAATAAATAAGCTGCAGAGATAATTGTTTTTGCGAGAATATTCAATAAATATAATGTTTTTGGGAAATATGTATTTTTGTATATTTTCTAAATATTATTAATTTTGTCGTGCAGAAACAATTGTTATATTTTTTCATTGGGAATTTGTTATTTGTATTTGAAAATAGGGAATAAACCAATATTGAATTACTTCCTTAAATATAGCAGTTGGTTTAACAGCATTGAGATTATGGAAAAACTTTTTGATTTACAAAAAATAATAAAACTCAGGCATGAACTTCATAAACATCCGGAGCCTTCAGACTCCGAAGCACAAACAGCGCTTCGGATCATTAATTTTATGGAGTCCTATCATCCGGATCAAATCTTAACCGAACTTGGAGGACACGGAGTTGCTGTTGTTTTTAAAAGCGGAGTTGAAGGGCCTTCTGTACTTTTTCGATGCGAGCTGGATGCCTTACCTATCGATGATTTAATTGATGAAGATTATCGATCTCAGAATCCCGGTGTAGGCCATAAATGCGGCCACGACGGGCATATGTCCATAATTGCAGGATTGGCAGATGCATTCTCAAAAAATAAACCCAAAGCAGGGCAGGTTATTTTATTGTTTCAACCATCGGAAGAAAACGGGCAGGGCGCTTTTCGCGTAGTTAACGACCCTAAATTTAAACAACTTAAAGTAGATTATGCTTTTGCTTTGCATAATTTGCCAGGCATAAAAAAGGGGGCTGTTTTATTGGGAGAAAAGAATTTTGCATCGGCTTCTAAAGGAATGATTATTAAGCTAACAGGAAAAACTTCTCATGCCGGCGAACCGGAAAATGGCAATAGCCCGGCAATTGCCATGGCAAATATTGTTAAAGATTTAACTTCGCTACCAGATAAGAAGGAAACTTTTTCCGACTTTACGCTGGTAACAGTTATTCATGCCCGATTAGGTGAAATAGCTTTTGGTACAACTCCCGGTTATGCTGAAGTGATGGCTACATTGAGATCTTATACTAATTCCGATATGGAAATATTAACCAAACTTGCAGAAGAAATTGCCATTAAAAATGCAAAGGAAAGTAAACTTAAATTCGACATTTCTTATGTTGAAGAATTCCCGGCAACCATTAATGATACAAAACAAGTAAAACATTTGGAAGATGTAGCCCAAACATATAATATTGAATACAAATATTTAGAGAAACCATATAAGTGGTCTGAGGATTTTGCCCACTTTACCTTACAATTTCCGGGTGCTTTATTCGGACTTGGTTCCGGGTTAGATCAACCGCAGCTTCATAATCCAGATTATGATTTTCCCGACGAAATCATCGAAAATGGAGTAAAAATGTTTTATGGAATTTTTAATCAATTAATTAAAAACAAGTAAAGTAGATATGGCAGGAACTTCGGTAATTGAAATAGATCGATCGGCTTTAATACATAATCTCAATTTCTTACAACATTACCTGGGTGAGGATATTAAAATATCATCAGTAATAAAATCAAATGCTTACGGACATGGTATAGAGGAATTTGTTCCTATAGCCGAATCAACCGGTATTAATCACTTTTCGGTTTTTAGCGCCGATGAAGCACAAACTGTTTGTAAAGTTAAAAAACCCGAAACTGATGTGATGATTATGGGTTGGATGTCGGATGATGAAATTGAATGGGCTATAGAAAATGACCTGGAGTTTTTTGTTTTTGAGCTAATTAAACTTGAAAAAACTGCCGAGAAAGCTGAAAAATTAAATAAAGTAGCTAAAATACATATCGAGGTTGAAACAGGAATGAACAGAACCGGCTTTACTCAGAAACAACTTGTTAAAGTGGTTAAATTTATAAAAGAAAACAGGGGCCTGTTTTATATTAAGGGCCTTTGTACCCACTATGCAGGTGCTGAGAGTATTGCCAATCATGTGCGTGTGCAAAAGCAAATTAGAAAATATAACCAGGTGTATAAGTGGCTAAATAATCGCGATATTGTGCCCGAAATTCGTCATACAGCATGTTCGGCAGCTGCCATAACTTATCCGCGAACCCGAATGGATATGGTGAGGGTAGGAATTTTGCAGTATGGATTTTGGCCAACACGTGAAACTTTTATTCATTTTATTCATAAACGAATGGATAAAACCGATCCGCTATTGAGGGTGCTTAACTGGAAAAGCCAGATTATGTCTATAAAGCAGATTAAAACCGGCGAATTTGTAAGTTATGGAACAGCATATTTAGCTCAGGAAGAAAAAGTAATTGCTATCGTCCCTGTAGGTTACGCGCATGGATATAGCCGGTCATTAAGTAATCAGGGGCGTGTAATAATTGATGGACAACAGGCGCCCGTTATCGGAGTTGTTAACATGAATATGCTTATTGCTGATGTTACTCATATTCCCGGAGTAAAACGAGGCGACGAAGTAATATTAATAGGAGCAGACAATGGAATAGAAATTACACTGGCTTCGTTTGCCGATTTTAATAATCAGTTAAACTATGAATTATTGGCCAGGTTACCAATGAGTATTCCAAGAAAAGTAATAAATTAGCATTGAAAAATGATATCTATATAAAAAAAATAAATAATGGCATTCTTAGAATTAAACAGAGAAAAATTAAAATTTAATTTTAATTATTTAAAATCAATTTTAGATAAGCATGAAATTAAATTTGGCGTTGTATCAAAATTGCTTTGTGGCAACGAAGATTACCTAAGAGAACTTATTAACCTTGGAGTAGAACAAATACTTGATGCCAGGATTGATAATTTGCGTGTAATTAAAAAAATTGAACCTCAAATAGAAACAGTATATATACGTCCCCCATCAAAAAGAGGGATAAGAAATGTAGTTAAATATGCTGACATAAGTTTTAATACCGAGTTTAGTACTATAAAATTACTCTCAGAAGAAGCTAAAAGGCAACAAAAAATGCACAAGGTAATGATTATGATTGAAATGGGAGATTTGAGAGAAGGGGTTCTTGGCGATGAGTTTATGGATTTTTACGGCTCTATTTTTAAACTGCCTAATATTGAAGTAGTAGGTATTGGCACAAACCTTAATTGCTTAAATGGTGTTATGCCGAGCCAGGATAAGCTGGTGCAACTTTGTTTGTACGAACAGCTTGTCGAAGCCAGGTTTAAGCGAAATATCCCTTATGTGTCGGGAGGGTCGTCTGTTACACTTGAGCTGGTTTTTAAAAATGTCATCCCGGAAGGAATCACTCATTTCAGAATTGGAGAAACCCTGTTTATGGGGAATAACCTGTTTACCGAAGAAGATATCCCTGAAATGAAGCACGATATTTTTAAGCTTTATACCGAAATTATTGAATTAACAGAAAAACCTGTTGTGCCAATGGGAGAGATTGGAACCAACGTAGCCGGTGAAGTTAAATCATTTGATGAAAACGATTATGGAAAAACATCTTATCGTGCAATTCTTGATGTTGGATTGCTCGATATTGATCCCAAAAACATAGTCCCAATGGATGATAACGTTGAAATATCAGGTGCCAGCTCAGATATGATTGTTGTCGATTTGGGCTCCGACAAACCAAAATACAAAGTTGGTGATTTAATTCCTTTTAAGTTAAGTTATATGGGAGCATTAAGTGTTCTGGGATCAAAATATATTCAGAAAAGAATCGTTTAAAACTTTTTATATAAGTTGCAGATAAATAATTAATTGAATTGATTAATTCATTATATTTATACAACAAAAAAATAACATTACTTAAATTAATACTTAAATATAATCAACTATGATTGACGAAAAAGATAATATTCAGAAAAATACTAAGTATGAAAAAATTTTAAATGATCCCATAAAAATGGGCATTCTTAAGATGCTTGAAAAAGAAGATACTTGTTCATTGGGATATATCATTCAAAAACTAAGGCTCTCTAATGTTACCGGCCCCGAACATATTTTAGAACTTCGTAACATGGGATTAGTAAATAAAACCGGTAATCCTCCATCTTTTCAATTAAATAAAGAAAATTATGCTGAATTTATAAAACATTTTGCTGCCAATTAACGTTAAATACAAAGATATTTATTGGAAAAAGTTTTATTTTTCTGGGAAAAGTTGTTTCTTTGCATAATTTTTAGTATAGTTATAAGTTTTGGGGTTAATAGGGGTCACTTTTACCAGTATTTTTTTATTTTAATAGCATGATTTTCATTGCAAAAAATCCCATTTAATATTTGGCGAATTTATTAATGTTTGAAAAGGAGAGGCTGAGATGAGACAGTTAAAAATTACAAAATCTATCACCAATCGTGATAGTTCTTCACTTGAAAAGTATTTGCAGGATGTAGGTAAAGAGGAGATGATTTCTGCCGACGAGGAAGTTGAACTGGCACAGCGAATTAAAAAAGGCGATCGTGCAGCACTCGAAAGATTAACAAAAGCAAATCTAAGATTTGTGATTTCTGTGGCAAAGCAATACCAGTTTCAGGGTTTAAGTTTACCCGATTTGATTAATGAAGGTAATTTAGGGCTTATAAAAGCAGCCGAGCGGTTTGACGAAACAAAAGGGTTTAAATTTATTTCATACGCAGTTTGGTGGATACGCCAGTCTATATTGCAGGCTATTGCAGAACAATCAAGAGTTGTTCGGCTGCCACTTAATAAAGTTGGATCTTTAAATAAAATTCACAAAGCATATTCTACTTTGGAACAACAATTTGACAGGACTCCTACTGCAGAAGAGCTGGCAAAGTTTGTTGACCTGCCTAAAGATAAAGTGGAAGATACATTACAACTCTCAGGTAAACCATTATCTGTTGATGCCCCCTTTGCCGAAGGCGAAGAAGGTAGTTTGCTAGATGTAATGGAAAATACCGATTCGCCAAATGCTGATAACAGCCTGCTTGAGGAATCATTAACAAAAGAAGTTGAACGAACTTTAAGTATATTGCCCGAAAAAGAACGCCTCGTTCTTAAATATTATTATGGTATTGGAGGTAAAGAATTATCGCTCGAAGAAATTGGAGTTGAACTTGGCCTTACTCGCGAAAGAGTTCGCCAAATTAAAGAAAAAGCAATAAGAAGATTAAGGCACTCGTCTAAAAATAAGCTTCTTAAGAAGTATTTGGGTTAATAGTTTGTAATGAGCTTATTAAGAGTCCACTGAAATTCAGTGGGCTTTTTTTTTGTATATTTTGCATCTAAAATCTTACAATCAATCCTTTTTATTACTAATTTTAATCATTTTGGGATTAAATAATTTTTGTTGCTAAGGATTTCAGATAGGGTGATTTTAATCGGTAAGGGATAAATTGTATTTACATGAGTATGCAAACTACCATATGGTACAGATACCTAAAATGGATAAAGAAAATTCCATTGTTAATCTCTTCATTAGCCCTTTTTATTTTAATATACGAATTTGGATTTGAAAGAAGTCTGATAGACAGCAGAATAGTATCTCAATTTTATATATTAACAATTGTAATTGGTATTATTTTTATTCTTGGCCGCTATATTAAGAAAAAAAGCAGGCCCCGGTTAAGAGTATTGGTTATAGATATTATATTAGTTGGGTTCCTCATATTTCAGGTTTTAAATTCACTAAATATACTCGAAAATTACCCATACCTTTTCCGCTATCAGGGTGTGTTTACCTTTTTTGCCATATTTATTGTTTTTATTCGTGAGTTATTTGTTATATCATTTAATTTAAAACAATTTACCGTTAATCCCGCGCAGTTATTTATAACAAGTTTTTTTAGTTTAATCATCTTTGGAAGCTTGTTGCTGTTATTGCCCAATGCAACATATGAAGGAATAGAGGTTATTGATGCTTTATTTACATCGACTAGTGCAGTTTGCGTTACGGGTCTTATTGTAGTTGATACCGGGAGTTATTTTACCCTTTTCGGACAGTTTATTATAATTTTTCTGGTACAGGCCGGAGGCCTTGGCATTATGACATTTGCCAGTTATTTTGGTTATTTTTTTAAGGGAGGAGCTTCTTACGAAACACAATTGTTACTTTACGATTTTACAAGTACCGAAAAACTTGGGGATGTGCTAAAAACACTCAAAAGAATTATATTAATTACATTTATTCTTGAATTAATCGGAGCTATACTCATTTTTCAAAGTATTAGTAAAATTGAAATTCTTTCATTTTCTGAACGCCTGTTTTTTTCTTTTTTTCACTCCGTTTCAGGTTTTTGTAATGCTGGTTTCAGTACTTTAGAAAATAGTTTTTTCGAACTTCCTTTTCGATTTAATTATTCTTTACATTTAATTATTGCTGTTTTGATTATTCTGGGAGGTATTGGATTTCCTATAGTCTTTAATTTACTCAAATATTTAAAAATTAAGTCAATCAACTTTATAAAATATTTATTCCAGCAAAAGGAATACGTTCATTCTCCCTGGATCATTAATTTAAATACACGAATTGTTTTGGCAACTACTTTTGTGTTAATATTATTTGGTTTTGTGATGTTTTTTATTCTTGAATATGATAATACCCTGGCAGAACATAGTATGTACGGGAAAATTGTTGCATCCTTTTTTGGTTCTGTAACAACCCGGACTGCCGGTTTTAATACCGTTGATACATCTATGTTAAATATCCCGATTGTTATGGTTATTCTTTTTCTAATGTGGATTGGAGCATCGCCCGGATCTACCGGTGGGGGAATTAAAACAAGTACTTTTGCTATTGCTGTGTTTAATTTCATTTCTCTTGCAAAAGGCAGGCAACGTATAGAAATTTTA
>JAWLEM010000035.1:5727-16208 GCA_041686115.1 Bacteroidales bacterium | reverse complement strand
GGTGCATTCCATGATCGTCTGTTGTTGTTTTGTTTGAAAACCTGAATTGCCGTGCATTTTCATCAATATACTCTGAAGGAATATCGTAAGTAGGAACTAAAGCACATTGTGTTTTTCTTGAAAATCCTGACTCGGAAACATCACCACCAATGCTCATGGTATATCCATTCCTTATCGATTTTTTTACCACTTCCATAAACTCATCCAGCGGAATATTATAATAATCATCATTATGCCACCAGTTGTCGGGCACTTTATATTCTACCTGCTGCCAGTATGGCTCTTGTTTATACGATAAAATCTCAACATAATCATCGGGATTAAATTTCAAATAATCTTTTACATAAGATTTAGGCGTATATTTTTTCCCATCAACAGTAAATTCAGATGGTGGTTCGCCAATATGATGATTCATAATTTTTTTAATGGTTTCAAGCACTGCTTCTTCGTTCCATCCATTATTCTTTTTTACAGCATTCAGGTATCCCATCATTTCATCGTACATAGCGTCGTGCGAATGGTATTTTCTTCCATGGAGTAATCCGGTATAAACATCAATCGGCATGGCACCATAATCTTTTAAAATACGGGTAACGGCATTTCCTTCAGAACCATGATCGAACAATGAATTCCCACGTTCTTGAACGAAACGTCTTGCTTTTTCAACATATTCCCAATAAACAATAAAAATTTCTGAGAGCTTTACTTTTTTACCGGCCTGCCTGTAAATTTCAGTTTCATACATAGAAATGGTTGAATATGCCCAGCAAGAGCCGGCATTTCCTTGCGATATTACAGGGTTCGCCCATTCGCGTTTATACAAATCAACCGTATTAGGCAAGTCCATCTCAGATTGATCCATCATAAACTTTACATCTTTCTCTTTCTTTTCGAGCTTTTCCTCAACAGCTGAGATATCCTTTAAAATAAAATTAGCATAAAACCCAGGTTCATACTCAACAAATACAGCTTTGTCTTTCTGCTGCGCCATAACTGAAAATGAAAACACAGCAACAGTTAAAACAAGTATAATTTTTTTCATAGGTAATTAATTTAATTTGGTTTAAATGTAAATATATCAATTTCTACTCTTCTCTTTCCAATTCAACGACATGTTTTTCGCCATCTTCGGCAGAAAAGGTTTGAGTAAATATTTCGCGGGCTTCGCTAATAAGTGGGGCAACATCTTTATAACGGGCAGAAAAATGGCCAATAATCAGCTTTTTAGCATCTGCCTTTTTTGCAACCAATCCTGCTTGTTGGGCTGTAGAATGGCCTGTTTTTTTGGCTTGTTTTTTTAAATTTTCGGCAAAAGTTGCTTCATGAAATAATAAATCAACATTTTTAATGATGGGGATGATCTTTTCGGTATAAGCAGTATCAGTACAATAAGCGTAAGATCTTTGTTTGTATGGGGAAAGAGTTAATTCAGAATTCGGAATTATCGTGCCATTTTCAACTTCAAGATCAGCTCCTTCTTTAATATTCTGTATTTCACTTATAGGGATGTCGATTTTTTTTACGGCTTCCTTTTTTAAATTTCTTAAATGCGGCTTTTCCTTAAAAAGAAATCCACAACAAGGAATTCTGTGTTTTAGCGGGATGGTTTCAACAGTAATATGTTTATCTTCATAAATAATTTCATTTTGCTTTGGTTTGATATGATGATAAACAATTTTAAATGGCAAGGTTCGCTCGAAATACTCGATATGATGATTCAGTATATTTTCGAGTTCACTATGAGCATAAATATGCAGATCTGCCTGCCGGTTCAATAAGCTAAATGTCGATATTAAACCAAATAATCCAAATATGTGGTCACCATGTAGATGGCTAATAAAAATATGGTTGATTTTCCCGAAACGGATTTTATTTCTTCGGATTTGAAGTTGAGTGCCCTCGCCACAGTCGATTATAAAAAACCGCTCATGAGCATTGAGCACATGAGCGGTTAGGTTTCTTTTCGAAGTTGGAACAGCTGAACTGCTTCCTAATATTGTTAATTCAAAAGTCACATTAAAAAAACTTTTTAATTATTTATTTTTCTTTCTATCGTCTTCTTCCGTCTTAACAATATCAACTGCTTCTTCGGTTGAATAAGCAATATTCAGAACAGTATCCAACTGCGATATGGTAATTAATCTGTCTACAGCATCATTTAATCCTGTAAGAACAAATGTACCATTAGCATTTTTACAAAGACGGTTGGCAACCAAAATAGCACTTAAACCAGAAGAATCGCAATAGCGACAGTTACTTAAATCAAGTATAATGTTTTTTTCTCCTTTTCCGGAAATCAAAACCAATTCGGATTTTAAACTGGGAGCAACATTTGTGTCCAGTTTTTCCTCCATTACCTGAATTAAAGTATACTTGTCTAGTTTTTCAATTTTGAATTCCATGGTTAATCATTTTTAATTAAATAAAAGTACTATTCAGCTGCTTTATCTTCCTTATCTTCTTTATCGTCTTTTTTATCTTCAGTCTTTTCAGCTTCAGCTTTCTTGTCTTCGGCTTTTTCTTCTGTCTTATCTTCAGCTTTTTCTTCTTTTTTGGCTTCTGCTTTTTTAGCTTTAGGCTTTTCTTCCTTTGTTTCAGCTTTTTCAGCTTCAGCTTTCTTTGTTTCTTTCTTTTTTACCGAAGATGTTTTGTCAGAATCCCTTTTTGCTTCTTTAGCATCCATTTCAGCTTTTTTCTCAGCAATTTCTTTCTTTTGCTCCTCTTCCATTTCATTTTTAAGTGAAGCTAATTCAGAAATATCACCTAAAGTTGTCTTTTCAAGATTAGTTTTAACCTTTTTAACAGCTTTTTTATTGGTTGCTGATCTTTGTTTTCTCTCAGCAGCGACTTCTTCTTTTTTCTCATCTTCAAATACTCTGCTATGAGAAAGAATTATTTTCTTGGATGATTTTGAGAATTCAATTACTTTAAAAGGCAATTTCTCTTCAACTTTAGCCGGGCTGCCATCTTCTTTTACTAAGTGTTTAGGAGTAACAAATCCTTCAACACCATAAGGTAATGCAATAACGGCACCTTTGTCGAAAATATCAACTATTGTACCTTCATGAATTGAACCTACAGTAAATACTGATTCAAACACATCCCATGGATTCTCTTCCAGTTGTTTGTGCCCAAGACTTAATCTACGATTGTCTTTATCAATTTCCAAAACAACTACTTCAATTGTTTCGCCAATGGAAGTAAATTCTGCCGGATGTTTTATTTTTTTCGTCCAGGAAAGGTCTGAAATATGAATTAAACCATCAACACCTTCTTCTATTTCGACAAAAACACCAAAATTGGTAAAGTTACGAACTGTAGCTTTGTGCTTACTACCCACTGCATATTTTTCGTCAATATTATTCCATGGGTCAGGCTTAAGTTGTTTAATACCTAATGACATTTTTCGTTCTTCTCTGTCGAGGGTAAGTATTTGTGCTTCAATTTCGTCGCCCACTTTCAAAAATTCCTGAGCACTTCTTAAATGTTGCGACCAAGACATTTCCGAAACGTGAATTAATCCTTCAACACCAGGTTGAATTTCAACAAACGCACCATAATCAGCTAAAACAACTACTTTACCTTTAACGGTATCACCAACTTTAATATCTTTATCAAGCGAATCCCATGGATGTGGAGTTAACTGTTTTAATCCTAATGCGATACGTTTTTTATCATCATCAAAATCAAGAATTACAACATTTAATTTTTGATCTAATTCAACAATTTCTTCAGGATGATTTACACGACCCCATGATAAGTCTGTGATATGAATTAATCCATCAACACCGCCAAGGTCGATAAATACACCATAAGAAGTTATATTTTTAACAGTTCCTTCAAGAACCTGTCCTTTTTCGAGCTTAGCAATAATTTCTTTTTTCTGCTGTTCTAACTCTGCTTCGATAAGAGCTTTATGAGAAACAACAACATTTTTAAATTCGTGATTAATTTTAACAACTTTAAATTCCATTGTTTTACCAACAAAAACGTCATAATCACGGATAGGTTTAACATCAATTTGCGAGCCTGGTAAGAAAGCTTCTATACCAAATACGTCAACAATCATACCGCCTTTAGTACGGCATTTGATGTAACCCTGAATAATTTCGTCTTTTTCAAGCGCTTCGTTAACTCTATCCCAGGAGCGCAATGCTCTTGCTTTTTTATGCGAAAGTACAAGCTGTCCGTCTTTGTCTTCCTGACTTTCGACATAAACTTCAACTTTATCGCCTACTTTTAAATCGGGATTGTAACGAAATTCGTTTAAACTAACAACTCCTTCGGATTTATAACCAATGTTAATTACTACCTCCCGTTTGCTCATTGAAACAACGGTACCATCAATTACTTCGTTTTCTGTAATTGTTGATAGGGTTTGGTCATACATCTTTTCGAATTCTTCCCTTTTCGATTGGTCTTTTTCACCCTCTTTGGTAATATTATCCCAATCAAATTCATCGGTGGGTGCAGCAAAATCTAATACAGAATCTTCACGCGTAGTTTCTTCCTGTTTTGCTTTTTGTGGCTGTTCTTCATTTTTTGCAGTTTCTTCAACTTGCACATTCTCCTGCTGTTCTACACTTTCATTTGGTTCTACAGCTTTGTTCTCTTCTTTTTCTACCATTTAAATCAGTTAATTAATTTTAGTAAATTAGACATTATTTATAGTTTAACAGAGTGCAAAAGTATAATTTTTATTTAATTAATTAAAAATAAAGATACTAAAAAATCATTATAAGAATCAAATGAATAACCCTACAAAATCATAAAAATAATAAAAAGCTTATTAAGCCTATAATTGAGTAATTTGATCGAATAATACTTAACAATACTTATAATAAAAATTCTCCAATGATTTTTTTCAATAATTTTCTATCTACGGGTTTAATAAATACCATTTTAACACCCAGGTTTTTTAAATCCAATTCCCATTTTGGATCGTCGATTCCAGAAATAACGATAACTGGGATATCTTTAATTTTATCCAGTTCATTTAACTTGCGTATAAGGTCAATGCCGCTAATATCCGGTAAGTTAATATCTGCTAAAATTAAATCAGGAATATATCCTTCATTTAATTTTTGTAATGCAGAATTTGCATTTTCAGCCATTATTAATTGATAACCAGAACACAACAACTTTCGAATTATGGTTTGGTAAATTAAATCATCATCAACAACTAAAATTTTTTTAATTAAGGTCATTATTATAACTACTAATTTTTATATTCTATTCCCCATTTTACAAGGGGTAATAAATTTTATGCTAAAAATAGCATAAGTTTGTTGATTTGTTAAATTTTATAGAAAAAATTCTGTATAAAAATATTTCTTATTAAGTTCGTACGATTTTAAGCCGTTTTAATTTTAAGAATAAAAAAAATATTTAATGCTGGTGTTAAAAAACATTAGCTTTTTGCTATATTTACCTTACTATGAAAAAAATTCTTGTAACAGGTGGTGCTGGTTTTATTGGATCGCACTTATGCGAAAGATTATTAAACGATGGCAACGAAGTTATTTGCCTTGATAACTATTTTACCGGGGCCAAACAAAATGTTATTAATCTTCTAAAAAATCCTTACTTTGAGCTCGTTAGGCATGATATAACCATGCCCTATTTTATTGAGGTGGATGAAATTTATCATTTGGCCTGTCCGGCTTCTCCAATTCATTATCAGTATAATCCTATAAAAACGATAAAAACATCGGTAATGGGATCAATACATATGCTCGGACTGGCAAAACGTATTAAGGCAAAAGTATTACAGGCATCAACGAGCGAAGTTTATGGCGATCCGGAAATTCATCCGCAAACAGAAGATTATTGGGGAAATTGCAATCCCATAGGTCCCCGCTCTTGCTACGACGAGGGAAAAAGATGTGCCGAATCACTTTTTATAAATTATCATCAACAAAACAATGTGCGAATAAAAATTGCTCGGATTTTTAATACTTATGGGCCAAGAATGAGCATGAATGATGGCCGGGTAGTTTCAAACTTTATATTACAGGCCCTAAAAAACGAAGATATTACTATTTTTGGTGAAGGAAAACAAACCCGCAGCTTTCAATATGTAGATGATTTAATTGAAGCTTTGATCAGGTTTATGAATACCGATGATAAAGTTATAGGCCCTGTAAACATTGGAAATCCTGAAGAATATACTATGCTTGAACTGGCTCAACAAATTATTGAGCTTACCGGTTCTAAATCAAAAATTGCATACTTCCCTCTTCCTGAAGATGACCCGATTCAGAGACAACCGGATATTAAGCTGGCAAAGCAATTGCTTAATAACTGGGAACCCAAAACAAAATTAACAGATGGTCTAATTAATACAATTGAATATTTTAAAAAAGCGCTTAAACAATGAAAGGTATTATTTTAGCCGGAGGTGCCGGAACCAGGCTCTATCCAATAACAAAAAGCATTTCGAAACAGATTATCCCGATATATGATAAACCCATGATTTATTATCCGCTTTCTGTATTAATGCTGGCAGGAATTCGTGATATCTTAATCATCTCTACACCTAAAGATATCAATCTTTACAAAGATTTACTGGGTAATGGAAAACAATTGGGACTGGATTTATCATACGAGATTCAGCCATCGCCTGATGGATTAGCACAAGCATTTATTATTGGCGAAAAATTTATTGGCAACGATAATGTTTGCCTTATCCTGGGCGATAATATCTTTTATGGATATGGATTTAGTAAAATCCTTGCCAATGCATCTGAAATGGAAGATGGCGCTACCGTTTTTGGTTATTATGTAAATAGTCCGGAACGATATGGTGTAGTTGAGTTCGATGAAAAAGGAAAAGTTTTGAGCATTGAAGAAAAACCCGAAAAGCCAAAATCAAATTTTGCGGTTACAGGTTTATATTTTTATTCCAATGATGTAATAAAAAAAGCCAAAAACCTGAAGCCTAGCAAACGGGGCGAATTAGAAATTACAGACCTCAATCGACTGTATTTAAATGAAAACAGGCTGAAAGTTGAATTATTAGGTCGTGGATTTGCATGGCTGGATACAGGGACCCATGAAAGCCTGTTGCAGGCATCAAACTATATTTCAACCATAGAGCAACGGCAAGGACTAAAAATTGCTTGTATCGAAGAAATTGCTTACAAAAAAGGATTTATTGATAAAACTCAATTAATCGCTCTGGGTAATGAATTAAAAAACAACCAATATGGCCAGTATTTACTTAAAATAGCAAACGAATAATATAACCATGGAAATAAAAGAAACAGATATACCAGGAATATTAATTATTAAACCAAAAATTTTTGAAGATCCTAGAGGTTACTTTTTTGAAAGTTATAATAAGAATAAATTAAATAATGCACTGGGTGATCTTGAATTTGTTCAGGATAATCAATCGTTATCAGGTTTTGGCACCATTCGCGGGCTTCATTATCAATTAGCACCCTATGCACAGGCAAAATTAATCAGAGTTTTGCAAGGTAAAATATATGATATTGCTGTTGATATAAGGCAAAATTCGCCAACCTTTGGAAAACATTTTGGCATTGAGCTTTCCGATGAAAATAAAAAGCAGCTTTTTATTCCTCATGGTTTTGCGCACGGTTTTTCTGTTTTAAGCAAAGAAGCCATTGTATTTTATAAAACAGATCAATATTATCACAAAGAATCGGAAAGAGGGATTAAATATAATGACCCTGAGTTAAATATCGATTGGAAAATCAATCTTTCAGAATCAATCCTTTCATCAAAAGATAAAGTTTTGCCATCATTTAAAGAATCTGAAAAAAACTTTTACTTTTAAATTATACTATTATGGTTAATGTACTCGTAACAGGCGCTAATGGGCAACTGGGAAGTGAATTAAGAGAAATCAATAAAAAAAAGCAACTGATTGCCGGCAAACAGGCCAATTTTCTTTTTACCGATATTGATACCCTCGATTTATCCAATTCGATCTTTCTTAAAAAATTCTTTCAGGATAATACTATTGATTTTGTAGTAAATTGTGCTGCTTATACCAATGTAGATAAAGCTGAAGACGAAGCTGAAAAAGCATTTATTGCAAATGCAAAATCTGTTGATAATATTATTCAGGCCATAAAACCCCAAAAAACAAAACTTATACATATTTCAACAGATTATGTTTTCGATGGAAATTCAAACATTCCTTATACCGAGGATATGCCAACCCATCCAAATTCAGTCTACGGAAAATCAAAACTCGAGGGTGAAAAACTAGCCCTTGAATATCACCAATCAATTGTTATCAGAACATCATGGCTCTATTCTTCGTTTGGAAAAAATTTTGCTAAATCAATGCATCAATTATGTAAAGAAAGGGAAGAGCTAAATGTGGTTTTTGATCAAATTGGGACACCTACCTATGCACGCGACCTTGCAAGTGCAATATATCAAATCATTGAACAATCTGTTGCTGACAATCGATTTATTAGCGAAATTTATCACTACTCGAACGAAGGGGTTTGCAGCTGGTACGATTTTGCTAAAGCAATAGCTAAACGATCCTATTCAAAATGTAAAATCAATCCTATTGAGTCGAAAGACTATCCAACGCCTGTTAAAAGGCCATTTTACAGCGTTTTGAACAAAAGCAAAATCAAATCGGTATATCATATAATGATACCTCATTGGCAGGAAAGTCTGGATGATTTCTTTAGAGAAATTTAACCGGGCATTTATCAATTTTTCCTTAATTTTACATTCAATTTTAAAAACAATGAAGCTATGGCAGATCAGGAATTAATTATACAAGTAAAAGAAAAAGCTAATCAATGGCTCAATTCAAATATTATTGATGAGGATTCTAAAAATACGATTCGAGATATGATTCAAAATAATGAGCATGAACTTATCGAATCGTTTTATAAGGATTTAGCATTTGGAACAGGTGGATTACGCGGAATTATGGGTATTGGTACAAACAAAATTAACTTTTACACTGTGGGAATGGCTACTCAGGGATTAAGCAATTACCTGAAACAACAGTTTGCCTACAAACCGGAAATTAAAGTTGCTATTGCTTACGATTCCAGGAATAACAGCAAATTATTCGCAGAAAAGACCGCAAGCGTATTATCGGCTAATGGAATAAAAGTTTATTTGTTTGATAAACTGAGGCCAACACCCGAATTGTCTTTTGCCATAAGATATTTAGGATGCCAGAGTGGAATTATGATTACCGCATCGCATAATCCTAAAGAATATAACGGATATAAAGTCTACTGGGAAGATGGCGGACAAATTATTAGTCCGCATGACAACAATATTATTTCCGAAGTTCAAAAAATCAAAAAAATTGATGAAATAAAATTTGATGACCGGTTAAGTAATGTTGAAATTATTGGAGAAGAAATTGATCAAAAATATATTCATGAAATAACTAAATTATCTCTTAATCCAAAGGTTATAGAAAAGCAGAAAAATTTAAAAATTGTTTTTACTCCAATACACGGAACTGGTGTTGAAATAGTTCCCAGAGCCCTAAAAGCATTTGGATTTGAAAATGTTTATTCGGTAGATGAACAAAATATCCCTGATGGAAATTTTCCAACAGTAAAATCGCCCAATCCGGAAGAACCTGCCGCACTTGAGATGGCATTACAAAAAGCCAGAGCTGTTGATGCAGATATTGTTATGGGAACAGATCCGGATGGCGACCGGGTGGGTATCGCAGTTAAAGATTTAAATGGAGATTTTACACTTTTAAATGGTAACCAGGCAGCTGCACTGTTAATTCATTATTTAATCTCACAGTGGAAAGCCAAAGGAAAACTTAAAGGAAAAGAATATATTGTAAAAACCATTGTAACATCAGAAATCCTTGCTGATATTGCCGAAAAGTATGGTGTTCAGAATTTCGATGTATTAACAGGCTTTAAATACATTGCCGATATCATTAAACAAAACGAAGGAACAAAACAATTTATAGGAGGCGGAGAAGAAAGTTATGGCTACCTGGCGGGTGAATTTGTTCGCGACAAAGATGCTGTAATATCATGTGCCCTTTTAGCTGAAACAGCTGCATGGGCTAAAAACAACAAAAAAACGCTCTACCAGCAGTTAATTAATATTTATACTGAATTTGGCTTTTATAAAGAAAAATTAATATCAATTGTAAAAAAAGGAAAAGCAGGCGAAGAAGAAATCAGGAGAATGATGGATAATTTTAGAAATAACCCGCCGCAAACCATCAATAAATCAAATGTAATGTTAATCCATGATTTTTATAAACAAAAAACATTCGACCAATTAAGCCACCTGCGGTACGATATTATGCTCCCAAAATCGAATGTATTACAATTTATTTTGCAAGATAACTCCAAAGTATCAATAAGGCCATCGGGAACAGAACCTAAAATAAAATTTTATTTCAGTGTGAACGAAAAAATGGAAAAAAGTGAAGATTTTGAAAAAGTGAATAAGCACTTAGATGAAAAAATTGATGTAATAATTAAGGA
>JAWLEM010000035.1:0-5627 GCA_041686115.1 Bacteroidales bacterium | reverse complement strand
AAAATTTTATTTCAGTGTGAACGAAAAAATGGAAAAAAGTGAAGATTTTGAAAAAGTGAATAAGCACTTAGATGAAAAAATTGATGTAATAATTAAGGAGCTGGGAATTAGGGATTAGTTATTTGAGATTTCAGGTTTCAAATTTCAGATTTCAGATTTCTGGTTTACCTGCCGAAGGCATGGTTTCAGGTTTCAGGTTTTGAGTTTTGAGTTCTAAGTTCTGAGTTCTGAGCTTGCCTGCCGGATAGGCAGGTTCTGAATTTTAAGTTGAAATTTTAAAAAACATGGTTTATGAAATCTTTCAGAGAAGAAGTTTGGTTTAACACCACCCGAAGAAGAGAATTGATTAACATCACACCTGTTGTAGAACAAGTATTACAAAAAAGTGGCGTAGAAGAAGGTTTGGTATTGGTCAACTCAATGCACATAACATCGAGTGTATTTATTAATGATGATGAAAGTGGACTACACGAAGATTTTGAAAAATGGCTCGAAAAATTAGCCCCCGAAAAACCTTACGACCAGTACAAACATAATTATGCCGAAGACAATGCCGATGCCCACTTGAAACGAACCATTATGGGACGAGAAGTGGTAGTTGCAATTACCGAGGGTAAACTTGATTTTGGCCCTTGGGAACAGATTTTTTATGGCGAATTTGACGGAAAGAGAAGGAAACGAATCTTAATAAAAATTATTGGAGAATAGATTAATTTTAAATTTCAGGTTTCAGATTTCAGATTTCAAGTTTACCTGCCGAAGGCAGGGTTTCAGGTTTCAGATTTCAGATTTCAGATCCCGAAAAACACAAATTTTTAATTTGCTTGTTTTTCGTGGATGCTCGAAATGATTACAAAATTGAAAATTTTGATCATTTCGGCATTTCAAGTTAAAATCAAAATAAAAAAATAAACTTTTAAATTGCTATTGTGTTAATAACATATGTCGCACAGTCATCATTATAAAGGACCAAGTAAAAGAAATCTATTTATTAGCATTTTGTTAAATGCAGGTATTACCATTGCCGAATTTATTGGAGGGATTTTATCCAACAGCCTGGCTTTAATATCTGATGCTGTACATAATTTAAGCGATACATTGGCTATCATTATCAGCTATATTGCCATGCTGGCAGGCAATAAAAAATCAAACCTTAAAAAAACATTTGGCTATAAAAGAATAGAGATTCTTGCTGCACTTTTAAATGCCGTTGTATTAGTAGTTATTTCTATATATTTATTTTACGAAGCTTATAAACGATTTCTAAATCCGGAACCGATTGGTACAAAACTGATGTTTATTGTGGCAACCATTGGTTTAGCAGGAAATTTAATCTCAGTACTTTTATTACATAAAGATTCGTCGCATAACCTAAATGTTAAAGCAGCCTATTTGCATCTTATTGGCGACACATTATCGTCTGTAGGTGTAATTATTGGATCGGTATTAATTTATTTTTACAATGTAACCTGGATAGACCCTTTACTAACAGTAATTATAGGAATTATAATTCTTCGCGGAACATGGGGAATCATTAAAGAAACGATTGAAATTCTCATGCAGGCAAGTCCAACAAATTTAGATTTGCAAAAAGTGAAAAATAGCCTTGAAAATCATACAGAAATTAAGAATATTCACCATATTCATTCATGGCGCCTTTCCGATAATATTATTCATTTCCAATGCCATGCCGAATTAAAAAATAATCTAACCATTGAAAAAGCCGATCAGGTAAGACTTGATTTAGAAAATATTTTACATAAAGAATTTGGAATCGAACATATTACAATTCAGATGGAATCTGATTCATGCCATGAAAAATCAACGATTCACAAAGGATTATAAATCGTTATCATAAAAAAAATTCTGGTTAAAATTTACCAGGTACAATTTCTCCACCGGTCTGGTAAATGCTGTATACAGCCAGCGAAAATATTCTTTATCCAGCATTTCTTCTTTCAAATACCCATGATCAATAAACACACTTTTCCACTGGCCCCCTTGTGCTTTATGACAAGTTATGGCATAAGAAAATTTAACTTGCAGGGCATTAAAAAATTCATCTTCTTTTACCGCTTTATATTGTTGTTTTTTAGTTTTTAAATGCTGGTAATCTTCAAGAATTTGATAAAACAATTGTTTGTTATCTTCTGATGTTAGTGCAGCAGAGTTAATATTCAAGGTATCGAGAATAATTTTACAATCAATTTCCAGGTCATCATAATCGATTAATCGCAAAACAATATCAGCAAACCGGAACCCGTATCTCTCTTCATATTTTTTAATCCGCATAATCTCACCAATATCTCCATTAGCAATAAAATCAATTTTTTCATTATCCTCCATCCAGAAGTAATTATTCTTAACAACCATTAATAAATCGCCCACAGCAATTTCTTCCTCGTACCACAAAATTTGATTTCTTATGCCCTGATTATATTGATTAGCTCTTTTATTAGACCGTGTAATAATAATTGTATCTTCAATTCCATTCTTTTCATACGAGTTGGTTATGGCATCAATTAATTCATCGCCAGAAACTCTTTGGATATCATTAATATGGTCAATTTCAAATTTAGGGAAATGATATTTACCCTGGATCATTAAGTTTCGGATTTTAGTTGCATTCAACAGGACACCGGAATCTTCAACCTGTCTTACTACTTCGGTTAATTGATGTTCAGTTACTTTAAGATTGTAAGATTCTAATTGTTTTTTTTCGAGAGCCGGGCTAATATCTATTCCTACTGGTGGCAATTGGGCTGTATCGCCAATTAAAATAAGTTTGCAATTTTTCTTTTGGTAAACATATTGAATTAAATCGTCGAGTAATCGTCCGGAGCCAAAAATTGATATATCATTTGAAGTATTGGAGATCATTGATGCTTCATCAACAATAAAAAAAGTTTGTGAATGAAGATTTGTATCTAGAACAAAAACACCAAAACCGTCTTTTGACGATTTTTGACGATAAATTTTTTTATGTATAGTATAAGCACTTTTATGGGCATACGATGCGAGCACTTTTGCTGCTCTCCCTGTTGGTGCGAGCAACACAGATTTAATTTTCAAGCTCAGAAAGGCTTTTACAAGTGTACTTATGATGGTCGTTTTTCCAGTACCGGCATAACCTTTAATTAAAAAAATATCATCTGATTGATCCGACAAAATGAAACCTGCTAATTTCTCGATTAAATCAACCTGTCCGGTTGTTGGAGTAACATTTAATTTCTGAAAAATTGTATTTTTAATATGATCCTTCAACATTTTAGGCAAATTATGTGGAATTAAAATTTAAAATTTAATTTTTTCTTTTAAATTTGCAGACAAACATATAAAATAAAATCGATCAAAATGAAAAAAGTAATTCAAATCGTATTAGCAATCGCTATTGTTGTTTTAGCATATTTAATTTGGGAAAGTATTCAAACTCCAATTCGCTTTAACAAAGAAAAAGATAAAAGATATGATGCCACTATTCAAAGGATGAAAGACATCCGAACTGCTCAGCTGGCATTTAAAGACGAATATGGACGTTTTACCGGTAGTTTCGATACCTTAATTACTTTTATTGAAACAGATTCTTTAAGGTTTGTAAAAGCAGAAGGAAGTTTACCAGATGAACTTTTGGAACAAGGCTGGACAGAAGAAGTAGCTGTTAAAGAAGGTTTAATTAAAAGAGATACCATAAGAGTTGCTGTGAAAGACACTTTATTTGCTAAAGAATTCTCAGCTAAGACTTTATGGAAAGTTCCATTTACAGAAAATGATTCTATTAAGTTAGCAGCAGCTAAAATTAACATATCAAAAACAAAAGTAAATGTTTTTGAAGCAAAAGTTCACAATGATATTCTATTGCATGGGTTAGACCGACAATTAATTATTAACCTGAATGAACGAATGAAAAACGCCAATAATTTCCCCGGAGTAAAAGTTGGTGATATTGTTGATCCAAACAACAATGCCGGTAACTGGGAATAAGAATTATATATATGCAAAATTTTGCTTTTGTTGATGAAACATTAGATATTAATTTAACTCAATCATATTATTTGTCCATTCAGGTTGGCCTGAATGGACTTTCTTTTTGTATTCTAGATCCGGTAAGAAATAAATATATTGCACTTGAACATCAAAATTTTAAATCCAATCAGCTTTTCGAAGATTATTTAAAAGATGTTGAAGATTATATTGAAAAAAACGAACTCCTGTCTCAACAATATAAAAAAACCAAACTCATCTGGTTATCAACAAAAAATATTTTGGTTCCTAACGATTTTTTTGATGCATCAAAATTAAAACAACTTGTCGAAATCAATCATCAACTTGATGATCTGGATGAGATACATTTTAAATCGCTAAAATATAATGATATAGTAAGCGCTTTCATTGTCCCGAACCTTATTGCAACCCTTTTTCTAAAAAAATATCCCCAAATAGAATTTTATAATCAACAATTACCTTTTATTAACCATATTATTCAAAAACACCATTCAGAACAGATTAGATCTTTTATAAATATCCAGGAAGATTTTTTTGAGCTTGCTGTTACAAAAAATGGACAGATCCTTATCTACAACAGCTTTAATTACACCACGGCAAACGAAATGGTTTATTTCATTTTATTTGCACTGGAGCAAAAAAAGATTGATCATAAAAATACAGAACTTGTTGTGAGCGGCTTTTTAGACAAAAAATCAGAAGCCTATCAAGCGCTTAAAAAATTTATAAAAATTGTAAAATTTGATCAATTGCCCGATGATTTTACTTACAGTTATACTTTTAATAAGATACCTCACCATACCTACACGAACCTGTTTAATTTAAACCATTGCGAATAGTTAGCGGAAAATATAAGGGAAGGATTATTCATCCGCCTAAGAATTTTAGAGCAAGGCCAACCACAGATTTTGCAAAAGAAAATTTATTTAATATTCTGAACAATCATTTTGATTTTTCAGAGATAACGGTCTTAGATCTTTTCTCAGGCACAGGAAGTATTTCGTATGAATTTGCTTCTCGTGGCAGCTTGTCGGTAATATCCATCGAAAAAAATTTTAAGCATCAGGCATTCATCAAAAAAACAATAGATGAACTTGGTTTTACACAGATTAAATCGATCAAATCTGATGCTTTCAGGTATGTAAAATCATGCCAGAGTCAATTTGATATTGTATTTGCAGATCCACCGTATGATCTTAAAGAAATTGAATCCATTCCGGAATTCATATTTAACCATCAAGTATTAAAAAAAGAAGGATGGCTAATTGTTGAACATGGTGATAAAACCGATTTTTCAAAACAAAAAGGGTTTAAAGAACAGAGAAAATACGGAGGTGTAAATTTCAGTATCTTTGATGCTTACGAAGCCGGATAAAAAAGTTTTGCATTTTTTCAAAAAATTTATTGAAAAACTTTTGGATGATAAAAAATATAAGCTATTTTTGCAACGCAATTAAACAAACGGCTTGACATGCAAAGCCACAAAGTTTGAAAGTTCTTATTAAAATATGGTCTGGTAGTTCAGTTGGTCCCGAATTTGTTTTACAAATTCGAGGATCCTCGAAAAAAGAGAAAATCAAAGATTTTCATTTTTTCGGGATTAGAACACATGCCAAAATATAAAA
>JAWLEM010000034.1:0-16255 GCA_041686115.1 Bacteroidales bacterium | reverse complement strand
TATTTAAATACAAAGTAACAAAAACTATACCTAACTATACGCAAATGAATTGTTAAAGTTTATTAATAAAATTTAAAAAAATCAATACCTTTATCAAAAAAGCAATTTAAAAACAAAGTTATGAAGCCATTAATTCTTTTGTTGAGTATTATTTCGCTTACCTTATCATCGGTGTTTGC
Organism: Bacteroidales bacterium; assembly: GCA_041686115.1. GTDB lineage: Bacteria > Bacteroidota > Bacteroidia > Bacteroidales > UBA12077 > UBA12077. The sequence goes on along the minus strand of JAWLEM010000034.1, from coordinate 16,076 downwards.
ACAAACTTTTGGCGGGGGCTTTTTGGGCGGGTTATCGGCTTCGCAACTTGATGGTGATAACTGGGGAGGTTATCATAAGATTGGATTAACAGCTGGTGCATATACATTTACACAACTTAACAAATATGTAAAAGCACAACTGGAATTACGATATACCGAAAAAGGAAGTAAATCAAACAGTAAAGATCCCTCTGTTTTTTATCAAGCGAGGTTAAATTATATTGAAGCTCCAATAATGCTTAAATATACATTTTTACAAAAATTAAATGCCGATATAGGCCTGACTGCCGGTTATCTTGTAAAAGGAACCGAAGATGATGGATATGGAGAGCTGGAGGCAGATCCTCCTTTTAAACCTTACGAACTTTCATTTTTAATTGGCGTGCAATACCAAATACTAGAAAAATTACATTTTAATATCCGTTTTAACTATTCAATTCTTCCCGTCGGCGACCATCCAGGGAGCCAAACATGGCTTTTTAACCGTGGGCAATACAACAATGTGCTCACTTTTGCTGTTTATTATCAGTTAGCAAACTTTGGTAAAAAATGACAAAACAAAAAATTATAATAGCAGTAACAGGTGCAAGCGGGTCAATTTATGCAAAAACATTGCTGGATAAATTACTTTTACTTAAAGATCAAATTGAAGAAGTGAGCGTTGTTTTCTCTAAAAATGCCCAAGAAATTTGGGAGTATGAACTAGATAATCAACCCATTAGCAACTACCCTTTTACCCGATATACTCCCACCGATTTTTATGCCCCGTTTGCCAGTGGTTCTGCAAAATTCGATACGATGATTGTTTGCCCCTGCTCCATGGGAACTCTTGGAAGAATTGCACACGGCACATCCGACGATTTAATTACCCGTGCTGCTGATGTAATATTAAAAGAAAAAAGAAAATTAATTTTAGTGCCAAGAGAAACACCCTATAACCTGATTCATATCAAAAACATGGAAATTATTGCTTTAGCCGGAGGAATTATTTGCCCGGCAACCCCATCATTCTATTCAAAACCGGCTACCATTCAGGATGCAGTAAATACCGTTATAGACAGGGTGCTTGATCTTGCCGGACTTCAAAACGAAACCACCCGTTGGGGAAGCTAGCATTTAAGATGGTGTTATAATAAAACCACCCCGTTTCAGAGGTGGTTTATAGTATTATTTAAGCACTATTGTAAATACAATCACTCACCCATTTCAAACTTTTTAGTACTGTTATCTTTTTGTGTAGCAAGAGATACTATAACCAGCGTTAAAATGGCCAGGGTAAACGAAATAATGGCCGGATTATCCAGTTTATGCATAGCCTGGTCAGGATCTAACCCATAGCGAGCCCACATTGTTGGCGAAGTTAAAATAATGGCCAGGGCAGATACTATACCTACAACTATTGAACTGGCTATTCCTTTGGCAGTAGTTTTTTTCCAGAACAATAACATTAAAATGGCAGGTAAATTTGCTGAAGCTGCTACAGCAAAAGCCCAACCTACAAGGAAAGAAACATTCATTCCTTTAAAAGCTATACCAAGTATAATGGCAATAATACCTACTCCAAAAGCGGCAATCTTACCGGCCAACACTTTATTTTTTTCGCTCAAATTTTTCTTAAGAAAAATATCAATAAAATCGTGCGCAATAGCACCTGAAGATGCTACAATTAATCCGCTAACAGTTCCAAGAATCGTTGCAAAAGCTACGGCAGATATAATAGAAAATAAACCGACTCCAAATGCTTTGGCTAACAACGGAGCCGACATGTTACTGCTTTGCACATCAAGCACACCGTTCACTGCAGCACCAAAGCCCATAAACATGGTAAGAATATAAAAAGTACCTATTGCTGTTATGGCTACAATGGTCGATTTCCTGGCAGCTTTCTGACTCGGAACAGTATAATATCTTATTAAGATATGGGGTAAAGCAGATGTTCCAAGAAAAAGAGCAAGCATTAACGAAACAAAATTTAATTTAGTTACAGGCGTTGCATTTTTACCAATAGTAAATTTCAACCCCGGTTTCATCATATCGCTCCCTGCAGTTTTATTTTGATACCAAACAGTAATTTTATCGTCGCCATCATTAAATTTTGATTCGGCGAAACGCACAATTTCACTTTTTTCAATCGTTGATAAAAATTTAAACGGACCTAACGGGCCAGTTCTTTCTACTTCTTTCCCATCCACAATAATTTTGCTCATATGCCCCACCTGATAAAACTTTGCATTTTCTTTTGGTTCTCCGTTATACAGTTCATCACCACTACTCAGTTCTGTTAACGATACCATTTCATTAAGCTGCACAGTTCCTTGTTCATTATCAAGGTTAAACCAACGATAAATTCCATCTTTTTCAAGCTTAACAAAAATATTCCCTTTGACTTCGTGCTGCCCGACGACATTATAGTCTTTAACACTCAACACCTTCCCATCTTCAACTTCCGGAGATAACGTAATAAAATCATGGTAATTGATATGTTTGCTATCTGGATTTAAATTCAATCCGTTTTTAAAAACATAAACAGAAAGAATAACAGAAAATATAATTAACAATCCCCCTTTTATAAATTGTACATACGTTGTAGATGTCATCCCTGCAGTTGCTACAATAAAAATTACAATGGCACCCACAATAATTACTCCCCAATGCCTGGGTATTCCTAGTAATGGTTTAACAAGAGCACCGGCTCCAACCATTTGTGGAATCAAATAAAACATGGAAACAATAAGTGTACTTATTGCAGCGGTTAACTGGATGGCTTTTGAATCAAATTTTGCATCCAGCGCATCCGTAAAAGTAAATTTTCCCAACCTTTTTAACGGTTCAGCTACAAGAAATAAGGCAACAACCCATCCGGCGAGGTATCCAATGGAGTACAGAAAACCATCATATCCTGAGAAGGCAATCATTCCACATATTCCAAGAAACGATGCAGCAGAAAGATAATCACCGGCAAAAGCAATACCATTTACACCCCAGTGGATATTACCTCCGGCTGCAAAATAATCACTAGACGATTTAGTTTTTCGGGCAAAATAATAAGACAAACCCAACACAAGAACTACAAATGATAAAAAGAAAAGAATAGCTGAAATTGACGTTTCGTAAATCATTGTTGACCCTCCTTATTATTCATTTTGTTTTCGTAACTGCTGCAGATTGCGTTGTAAATTAGCCCCAGAACAATAGCTAATACAATAAGTCCAAACCCATAAACTACCGCAAGATTTTGTTCGCCAAGGACAGTCTTTCCCATTAATTCATAGTTGGTAACTCCAATGGCTACAAAGCCTGCATAAACAATGGAATAAATAATAAAAAGGAATACCCCGAGCCTGGCCTTCTTTTTTGTTGCATTATCGACTCCGAGTTTAACAGCTGGTCCGTGATCCATAATTTTAATGTTTTAAGGTTAGTAAATGTTAAATCTTTTCATCTAAATAGTTGTAAGATAGAAAATTATTTTATTTTACACTACTTTCAAATCCTATTGTTCTTAATTTTTAATAATTCTATTTAATGTCCGTTTTAACAATCAAAATTTCGTAAGTTTAGTATGCTTAATGCAGATGCAAAGGTTTTAATATTTCTTCTAACGGCTATTCATTATGTAAAACCTACAAATATTAAGGTTTAGCATTACACTTATCCATTATTATATTAATTTTGTTAAACTAAATATTAAAAACCCTGTTTACATTATAATGAAAGAAATAGATCAACGAATAATACAATTCATTAAAAAGCACCATGTTTTAACATTGGCAACTTCCAATGCAAATATTCCTTATTGTGCCAATTGTTTTTATGTCTATTCCGAAGAAGAAAACACGTTAATTTTTACATCAGATTTTGAAACAAAACATATCAGGGATATCTTAGATCAAAATGTAGTGGCAGGTTCAATAGTACTAGAAACCAATGTTATTGGCAAGATACAAGGTGTTCAGTTACAAGGTAAAATATCAGAACCTAAAGGCGATATGCTAAAGAAAGCCAGGTCAAAATATTTAAAAAGGTTTCCGGTAGCCATGTTAATGAAAACAACTTTGTGGCAAGTTGAATTAACTTTTCTTAAATTTACAGATAATCGATTGGGCTTTGGCAAAAAATTAATCTGGGGTGAAGAAGAATCGGCAAAATTATTAAACCAATGATATTAGTTACAGGAAGCACGGGATTAGTAGGGTCACATCTTTTATACGAATTAGTAAAGAACAATAAAAAGGTGAAAGCCCTGGTCCGCAACACACAAAAAATTGAACGTGTTCGCAAAATTTTTTCCTATTATTCCAATCATCCTGATGCATTATTAGAAAAGGTAGAATGGGTTGAAGGGGATATTCTTGATCCTGCCAGCTACTACGATACTTTAAAAAATACTGATACCGTTTATCATTGCGCAGCTATGGTTTCTTTCGACAAAAAGAATAAATCTGAACTGCTAAAAATAAATATTGAAGGTACCGCTAATATTGTCAATGCATGTATTGAGCAAAACGTTTCAAAACTATGCTTTGTTAGTTCTGTTGCTACATTAGGAGGTTCGCAAAATGGAGAATTAATTGACGAAGAAAACCGGTGGAGTCCTACGAAACATAATTCCGGATATGCATATAGTAAATTTAAAGCCGAAATGGAAGTTTGGCGGGGAATACAAGAAGGGCTCGATGCTGTTATTGTTAACCCTTCGGTTATTTTAGGGCCAGGATTCTGGGACTCAGGCAGTAGTTCAATATTTGCAAAGGCTGCAAAAGGCATTCAGTTTTACACATTAGGTTCAACAGGCTTTGTGGATGTGCGCGATGTTGTAGATGCAATGATTAAACTTACCGAAAGCAATATCATAAACCAACGGTTTATTCTAAATTCAGAAAATATTGTTTATAAAGATCTGCTGGAAATGATTTGCGAAGCAGTATCAGTTAAAAAACCCCGTATTAATGCAACCAAAACAATGCTTGCTTTTGCATCACGAATGGATTGGTTTTTAAGTATCCTGATGGTTAAAAAGCAAGAAATTACTAAAGAACTGGCAAAATCAAGTTTATCCAGATCGGAATTTTCTAATCAAAAAATTAAACAGGTATTGGGTAAAGAATTTATTCCTGTTGAAAAAACAATTACCGACCTGGCCAAACTATTTAAACAAGACTTAACATCAAATTAAAACCCAAAAAGATGTTTTGTTTTATTTTTAAAAGATTTAAAATTATAGAATCATGGGAAAAGGAAAGAAAAAGAAAAAAACGAAACAACAAGATAATCGTTTAAATAAAAGGATTTTAACCAATGGTATCACCGGATACTTTTTCGACAATCCAAAAAAAGTAATAAACTACAAGCAACTAGCTAAACATTTTAACATTACAGATGAAGGTACAAAAAACCTTATTAATACCATTTTAATTGAGCTCCGCGATGATGGAACGGTTGTGGAAATTTCTCGCGGCAAATACAAATATGCTGCACATACAGGTTACATTACAGGCAAAGTTGAGCTTACACAAAAAGGGGCAGGATTTATTATTTCTGAAGAAAGTGATGAGGATATTTTTGTTACCCAGTCAAATTTAAACCATGCCTTAAATGGCGATATTGTAAAAGTACAGCTTTTTGCTAAACAGCGGGGAAGAAAACCCGAAGGCGAGGTTATTGAAATTATTACCCGGGCCAATGTACAAATTGTAGGAATCATAGAAATATCGAAAAATTTTGCTTTCCTTGTTTCAGGATCGCGGCAAATGCCATACGATATTTTTATTCCGATCAATAAGACTAAAAATGCTAAAAACGGCGATAAAGTGGTTGCCCGAATAACCGACTGGCCATCAAAACACAGGAATCCATTTGGAGAAGTGGTTGATGTGCTTGGTAAGCCCGGAGCCAATGAAACTGAGATGCACGCCATTTTAGCCGAATTTGGTTTGCCTCACCAATTCGAGCGGCAAATTGAACAGGAAGCTGACAAAATTCCCGATGAAATTACTAAAGATGATATCAAATCACGCAAAGACCTTAGAAATGTTCCAACATTTACCATAGACCCCGAAGATGCCAAGGATTACGACGATGCATTATCGCTGCAAAAACTTAAAAACGGAAACTGGCATGTTGGGGTGCACATTGCTGATGTTACCCATTATATAACTCCAGGAACAGATTTGGATAACGAAGCATACAACCGCGGAACCTCAGTTTATCTTGTAGACAGGGTTGTGCCCATGTTACCCGAAAGATTGTCGAATCAAATATGCAGTTTACGCCCCAACGAAGAAAAACTCTGCTACAGCATATTGTTTGAAATGGATAACAATGCAGATATTGTTGATCAGTGGATAGGGAAAACAATTATAAAATCTGACAAACGATTTGCTTATGAGGATGCCCAAAAAATTATTGAAGGTGAAGAGGGTGATTTAAAAGACGAAATATTAATTTTGAACGATCTGGCCAAAAAACTTCGTGACAGAAGATTTAAAAATGGGGCTATCTCTTTCGACCGTGTAGAAGTTAAATTCAATTTAGATGAAAAAGGGGCTCCCATTGGAGTCTATTTTAGAGAGCAAAAAGAAGCCAATCAACTCATTGAAGAGTTTATGCTGCTTGCCAACAAAAGAGTAGCTGAATTTATCGGAAAAGAAAAAAACAGAACAAAAGCAAAAACATTTGTTTATCGTATACACGACAGGCCCGATCCGGAAAAGCTTGAAAAGTTCTCCAATTTCATTCATAAATTCGGGTACTCGATTAATACCTCAGGACATAAACAAATTACATCTTCAATAAATCAGGTTTTAGATGAGGTACAAGGAAAAAAAGAACAAAATCTGATAGAAACTTTAGCCGTACGATCTATGGCAAAAGCTGTTTATTCAACAAAAAATATTGGCCACTATGGCTTATCATTTCAGCATTATACTCATTTCACATCTCCAATTCGCCGATATCCGGATATGATGGTTCATAGAATGTTAACCGATTATTTAGCCGGGGGAAAAAGCAAAGACAGAAGTAAATACGAAGATATGTGTAAACATACTTCGGGAATGGAACAAAGAGCGACTGAAGCAGAACGTTCATCCATTAAGTATAAACAAGTTGAATTTCTTAAAGACAAAATTGGTGAAGAGTTCGATGGTATTATCTCCGGAGTAACCGAATGGGGATTGTTCGTTGAGCTAAACGACAGCAAATGCGAAGGGTTGGTTCATATACGAGAACTGGATGATGATTACTACTTTTTTGATGAAGATAATTATTCGATTATTGGTAAAAGAAATAAAAAAGAATACCAGCTTGGAGATGCAGTAACTATTCAAATAATGCGCGCCGATTTGGAGAAAAAACAACTGGACTTTACGCTGGCCTGACAAATTAACCACATCACAATTTATTCGAATAATTCCGGCATAATAATCAAATTGTGCCGGATTACTCTTTGTTTAACCTTTTAAAAAAACAGAATATTCGAAAAAAATATTCGAAACATTTGGATAATATTATCTGCTGTCGTAATTTTGGACTAAAATCCACAAATATTCGAAAAAATGATTAAGGAGCATATCAATCAGAAAAGAAAAGAGATTAAACATAAAATTGTGAGCATCGCTTCCAATGTGTTCAGCAAATTTGGATTTAAAAAAGCCACCATTGATGATATTGCTCAGGCATCAGGCATGGGAAAAAGCTCTATCTATTACTATTTTAAAAGTAAAGAAGAAATTTTTGAAGCTGTTGTTAAGAAAGAAGCTTATGAGCTTAGTTTAGAGCTGGAAAAAAAAGTTGTTAACACAAAAGACAGCCCGAAAGAGAAACTCCGCAACTACGTTCTAATACGCATGCGCTTTTTAAAAGAAATGGTTAACTTTTACGAAGCCTTAAAAAACGATTATCTGGCTAATTTGGAGTTCACAGAACGTATACGTGCCAAATACGACATTGAGGAGCAACAAATTATACAAAATATTTTGCAGGAAGGCCTTGATCAGGGTATCTTTAGGCTAAAAGAAACAAAATTTACAGCTATTACACTGGCTACAGCATTAAAAGGGTTAGAATCTGCCTTATTAATAAAAAACGAAATTGATATCAAAGACCTGGAAGTACATCTGGACGAAATGCTTCAAATTTTATTTTATGGGATTGTTAAATAAAAAATATTCATCGGGCATGAAACTACGGATATTAGCATTCTTTTTATTTTCCTGGGGAACGATAAATGCACAAAACCAAAGCCTCAGCCTTACCGATTGCCGTAACCTTGCTTTAGAGCATAACCGGAAAATAAAAATGGCAACAGAACATGAGCTAACATTGGGGTCGCTAAGAAAATATACAAAAACTAAATATCTGCCAAATTTTAGCATTAATGGCGGTTATATGAGAATGAACAGAGAAATAAGTTTACTGAGCGACGACATTTTTTTACCCGTTGTTCCTGGTGAATCAATAGTAAACGGTAGTTTTAATCAACTGATCTTTTTTAATAATCCTGAACTATTACAGGAAACTTTTATTCTAAATCCCGATGGCAGTATCGCTCAGGATGCCAACGGTGACCCGTTGTTCCAAAACTATGCGTACTTGCCGGCAGAAGAAGCAACCATCCATTTTGAAAACATTTTTATAGCAAACATAGGAATGACTCAGCCAGTTTATATGGGAGGGAAAATAAGGGAGTTGAACAAAATGGCGAAATATGGCGAAGACCTTTATTCTGCAAAAAAAGATTTAACCCGGTCGGAGGTTATTTTAACAACAGACCAAAAATACTGGCAGGTAATTTCGTTAAAAGAAAAAGTAAAACTTACCACCAAATACAAAAGCATGCTCGAAAGCCTGATCGAAGATTTAGAGCATTTACACGATGAAGGCGTAATTACCAAAAATGAAATTCTTAAAGCCAAAGTAAAGTACAACGAAATAGGCCTAAAACTGCTTAAAGCCAGCAATGGTTTGCAACTTGCACAAATGGCACTGAATCAAACCATTGGATTGCCTTTGGATACAATCATTAAACTTTCGGATACTATTGTAGTTGAGGGGAAATATCGCGATGCTGATGAGTATACAAAAATGGCATTAAACAACAGGCCCGAAATAGATATGGTAAACAGCACTGTAGATATGGCCGAATCTGGCGAAAAAATTATGAAATCGCGCTACTTACCCAATATCGGGCTTACAGCAAACTATCTTTTTACCAACCCAAATCCTTACAATGGTTTTGAAAAAGAATTTGGCGGTGACTGGAATGTTGGGGTATTTGTTAACATCCCGTTATATCATTTTGGAGATAAAAAACATACTTTACAGGCCATGCGACACGAAAAAAATGCCGCCGAACAAAAATATCTGGAAACAAAAGAATTAATCGCACTTGAAGTACAGCAGGCAGTTTTTAAATATTCGGAATCGGTAAAAAGAGTAGAACTTACACAATCATCATTACTTCAGGCAGAAGAGAACCTAAAGTTAACACAAGATAATTTCGACGAAGGCATGTTACGAACAACCGATTTACTGGAGGCTCAAACCATGTGGCAACAGGCATATTCTGAGTTTATTGAAGCAAAAACCGAAAATAAAATCTGCGAATCTGAACTGTTAAAAGTTACCGGACAATTACAAAATTAAAATACCAGAAACACAATGAAAAAGAGTATCTGTTTGATCATCACAATCCTGATTGTTTTTTCGGGATGCAAAAACCAAAAACGAGAGGCAACTGTAAAAGATGAAACCATACCCATTACAGTAGCAAAATCTGAGCAAAAAAGTTTTGTCCCTGCATTAAACTATGCCGGAACAGCAAAAGCGAATAGAGAAGCAAATCTTGGTACTGCTATCCCTGGAAGGGTTGAAAAAATTCATTTTAACGAAGGGCAAGCGGTTAAGAAAGGAGATTTGATTGTTGAATTGTCATCAGAATTATATATTCAGGCATTAGTTGAATTCAATACTTTAGAAAAGGATTTCGAGCGGGTTTCGCGATTGCGTGAAAAAGGAAGCATAAGCCAGCAAGATTTTGATCATGTGAAAGCAAAGTATGATGCATCCAAAGCAAAAACACAGATGATGAAAAAGAATACAGAAATCCGTGCTCCTTTTTCAGGAACCATTATCGACCACATGGTGAAAGAAGGTGAAAACTTTTTATTCTCGCCAAGTTTAAAGGCGGGATATTCAATGACATCGGGAATTATTAAGCTAATGCAGCTCGATAGAATAAAAGTTGAAATTGATGTAAACGAGAAGGACCTTGCCAAAATTACTCCCGGGCAAAAAGTTGAAATGAAATTTGATGCTTATCCTGAGAAAAAATATCAGGGACAGGTTACCAAAATAGATCCTGTTCTATCTACAATATCACGCACTGCAAAAGCTGAAATCAGTATACAAAATGATGATTATATTATTAAGCCGGGCATGTATGCAAGAGTTAACCTGATTTTACCTGAACAGGAAGCTGTTTTTGTTCCGTTAGAAGCCATTTACAGACAAACCGGAACCGGCAATGATTACGTGTTTAGAATTGAAAACAACAAAGCACAAAGGTTACCGGTTAAAAGAATTTATAATCTTAACGATCAGGTTGCGGTTACCGGCATTGATTCAGGCATTTCCATAGCCATAGCAGGTAAAAACAAGCTTAAAGAAGGTTCTGTCGTTAAAATTACAAAGTAAGAATGCCAATTTATAAATGATAAAGGACAATGAAGCTACCAAAGACATCAGTTAAACGCCCCATAACCACATTAATGGCTTTTTCGGCCATATTATTATTTGGCCTGGTTTCACTACAACGCCTGCCACTTGATATTATGCCCGAAATGGAGCTCCCGACCTTAACTGTAATGACTATTTACCCGGGAGCTTCGGCCGACGAAGTTGAACAACAGGTAACCAAACCCCTTGAAGAAATTCTTGCCGGATCGGAGAATCTTAAAGAAATTACATCCACATCGAAAGAAAATGTGTCGTTTATTGCCCTGCAATTTGATTGGGGAGCAGACATTTCGGAAGCAGCAAATAATGCACGCGACCTTATTGAACTTAAAAAAATGGATTTGCCGACCGACGCAAATAACCCGGTAATTTATAAAATCAACTCATCGCTTTTTCCAATACTTGTTTATGGCGTTACTGCCGAAGAAAATTATAGCGGCATCAATAATATTATTCAGGATAAAATAGCAAGCCCCCTAAAAAAAGTTAATGGTGTTGGTTCTGTAATATACATCGGGCAACCGGAAAGAGAAATTAAAATTAATGTGAACCCGAAAAAGTTATCTGCTTATGGAATATCCATTAGCCAGATTGCAACCATTCTGGAAGCAGAAAATATTAATATCCCCGGAGGAAACATTAAAGTCGGAATTAATGATTTTGCTGTAAAAGTGCCTGGTAAATTTGAAAATGTTGAGCAGATTGGGAACATTGTTTTGGTAAATTTTAATCATCGTATTATTAAGTTAAAAGACGTAGCCAGGATCAACGATGGTTATATAGATAAAGACGAATTTGCCCGCTCGAAAAACGGCCTTGGAGTTGCCCTGATGATTCAAAAACAATCTGGAGTAAATACCCTGGATGTGGCCAATGGAATAAGATCGAAAATGGAAGAGATACGAAAAGACCTCCCGCCAGACATGGAGATCTTTGAAATTATCAATACCGACGAATTAATTGTTCAATCGATAAAAAACCTAACAAAAACACTTTGGTGGGCCCTGCTTTTTGTGGTCATTATTGTTTTCCTGTTTTTACGCGAATGGAAATCGAGCTTAATTGTCTTTCTCACCATACCTTTCTCTCTTATTGTAGCATTTATTGTAATGTTTGTAATAGGATACACCATTAATATATTCTCATTAATGGCTATTGTAATTGCCATAGGAATGGTCGTTGACAATGCCATTGTGGTACTCGAAAATATTACGCAGCATATTGAACAGGGGTCGAGGCCCAAACAAGCAGCAATGTTCGGATCGAGCGAGATGGGAATGGCTATTACTGCATCAACAGCAACCACATTAATGGTATTTATTCCAATGATTTTTGTTGGTGGTGTGGTAGGCTTATTGTTTAAACAACTAGCCATAATTACTTCGGTTACCATGGTGGCTTCGTTAATAACATCGTTGTCACTTACGCCAATGGTTTCTTCTAAACTGCTAAAAGGATTAAAAAAAGGAGAAGAGCCCAAAAAACGGTCTAAACTATTTGCCTGGAGCGAATCTGTGTTTATACATCTCGAAAAAATTTATAAGCAATCGTTGAACTGGGCTATTCACCACAAGATGATTACAATAAGTATTGCGGTAATTATTTTTGTTCTTACTTTAATGTTAGGAAAAAATTTGGGTACGGATTATATTCCGGAATTCGATGCCGGCGATATTATTGTTACGCTTGAAACCGAGGTGGGAACCAGCGCTAAAGAAACAGACAGGATAGCCCAAATAGTAATGGATATTTTCAAAGAAGAAGTTCCGGAAATTGTCCCCGGTTCATTGTCTTCTATTACCGGGCAAACCGAAAAAGGAACTTTAACATCTGTAGGATTTACGGAGGGAAAAAATGTTGCTACTGTACTGTCGCATTTAGTCTTACCTGACGAGAGAGACCGGTCGGCAAAAGAAATTGGAGAAGCATTAAGAAAAAAAATTGCTCAAATACCCGAAATCGATAAATTTCATATCACTGCCGGGAGTATTATTTCTGAAGCTGTTACAGGAAATGTAAAACCCATTGAAGTAGAAATAACAGGTGATGATTTCGCTGAAATTAATCAAATTGCACAAGCCATTAAAGATAAAATGTCGGAAGTAAACGGGCTTACCGACCTGCAAACAACTATTGACAAAGGGAAGCTGGAAATACAAATCGATATTGATAAAGACAAAGCTTCTTCTATGGCATTAAATACAGCGATGATAGCTCTTCAAATAAGGCAAAGCATTTATGGCGCAGCAGCAGGAAACTATACAGAAAAAGGAGAAGAATACGAAATTAATATCCGCTATGCACCTGAACATAGAGATAAAATAGAATCCCTATCAGAAATTACTTTAACCAATTTAATGGGCGATCAAATTCCGCTATCGGCAGTAGCAAATATCAAAACAGGAACCGGGCCGCTGGCTATCAATCACAAATCGCAACAACGAATCATCAAGGTGATGTCGAATCTGGCAGGCATTTCTTTGGGTGAAGGAGCCCGGGAAGTACAGAAAATAATTAACAATCTGGATATACCAGCAAGTGTCGAAGTTCAATTAGCCGGCCAACTTACAGAACAAAGCGAGTCGTTCCGTGATCTCTATTTGATTTTAATCATTGGCATTTTGCTGGTATACATGGTTATGGCAGCCCAGTTCGAGTCGTTTAAAGATCCGTTTATCATTATGTTTGCTATACCTTTTACCATTGTAGGAATTATTCTTGCATTCTTTGTAACAGGATTAACCCTGAGTGTTACCACATTTATCGGGGTAATTATGCTTATGGGGATTGTTGTAAACAATGGAATTGTGCTGGTTGATTATACCAACCTATTGCGTAAACGAGGCTATGATTTAACAAATGCTGTGCTGGAAGCGGGCCGCTCGCGTATGCGTCCGGTGTTAATGACATCGTTTACTACCATGCTCGGTATGCTTCCTATGGCTTTAAGTAAAGGAATGGGGCGCGAAATGTACTCTCCATTGGGTGTGACAATCATTGGTGGTTTGTTGGTTTCTACCATAATTACACTCATTATTGTACCTACGATTTATAGTATTTTCCATAAAAAAGATAATGATTAAAATGACCTTCATATGAAAATGATATATGTAACATGCAATGTAAGTGTTCGCGAGCCTTTAATAAGGATGCTAGAAAAAAATAGTGTTAAAGATTACCAGGTAATAGAACAAGTAACCGCAAAACCGATGAAAGGCGACCCGAGATTTAATACAGCCGTTTGGCCGGGATATAACTCAGCTATTGTTATGCAATTTAACAGCGATGAAAGAGCCGGTGAAATCATGCAAAAAATACGTGATTTTAACCAAAATGCCTTTAATGATAATGAGCTTGTTACTGCCTGCTCCTGGACATTAGATGATTATTTTTATGATTAACAGACAATTTTAGAAAATATGATTTTCTGCTATTGCTTTTAACAGCAGGACAAACAACAAAAAAGGAGCCCAAACGGAGCTCCTTTCTTGTATATGAATAAAATTGGCTTTTAAAATTTAAAACCAACCAGAATCTTCAATTTCAAAAGAAGCGTATCCTATTTCATTTCCATCAGCAAAAAGATAAACATCGTATTTACCTGGTATTAGTGTTCCATTATTATCCCAATAAATGGTAACATCCAAATTTTCGTTCATATAATCTACAGGGCGTTTGGCAGAAAAAACAATTTCCTGGCCTTGATATTCAAATAAATCATCTTCCGATTTAGCCAAAATGTAATCATCGGGCCCTGCAATACGTACATATATATCACGGTCACCGGGCTCAGCTAAAACATTTTCTTTAATGGTAAAATCAACTTGAATTTTTTCAATCTTATTAATCCTGTTATTTTCTTTTCCCCTGCGATTAAGTGGTACAGCTTTTACATTTTCTGTACGCAATGCACTTGCCATTTCTACTTTGCCCGATAGGTCTTTATTCTGCTCCTCTAATTCATTTTTTGTCGATACCACTTCGTTAAATTCATTCTTAACCTTAATATTTTCAGCCACAAGTTCCTGGTTCAAAGTATTAAGCGAATCAATCTGGCGAACATAGCTTTTTGCTACAGTTCTTAATGTTCCCAACTCATCTTGCAGCTTTTTAATCCTGGCATAATTGGTTGCTTTTACGGTTTTTATTTCGGCTAAAAGATCATCAATCTTCTCTTGCTCCGTTAATAGCTGCACATTTAATGAGTCATTATCTGTCATTAACTCATCATATTCATTCCGCAATTCAAGCAAATGGGTTTGTAACGAATCTTTTTCTGCTGTTAATGCTGTTTTTATTTCGTTAGTGGTTTGCCGCTGGCTTATATATAAAAAGGTTACAACACCTAAAAGCACAACTAATAATCCTAACACAAACCTAACACCACTTTGCTTCTTTTTTGGTGGAATGGGCGCCTGATTTTTGTTTTGTTGTTGATTATTTTCCAAATTCTGATTTTTGTTTTGATCTTCCATTTTTAATTTTAGGTTTATTAATTTGATTAGCAAAGGTATATTTTATTTTCAAAAACTACAATACGGCTAATATGATATTATTCGGTAATTTCCAAAACCGATTGCAGGTAATATCCTCCTTTTATTACCACAGGATAATCCAGAATCTGCTGATCCGGTTGAATAACCTCACAAAAGCCGTCTTGAGTAATCCCTTTGGTAACAGCAACGTTTATATACTGATTATCTTTTTCAATAAATACCATCGACCGGTTTTCATCTTCTAATATCGCCTCCTCAGGTAAGGCATAAACATTCTTTTCTTCAATTCGAATTTTAGCATTGATATACATTCCGGATATAAACTGTTGACCTGGATTCTCAACAGTTGCAAAAACTTTTGCTGATCTTTCTTCATCATCAATAGTGCCACCTATCCTTTCAACTTTGGCTTCAAAATTTTTATTACTGTTTAAAGTTTGAAAAACTATTTTTTGCCCCTTTTCCACCCTGGCTAAATCTTTTTCTAAAACGTTTAATTCAAGGTTTAATTGTTTATCATTAACAATTTCGAAAACATAGGTGCCAGGGTTTACATATATCCCTGCATTGGCATTAACCCTGGTAACAACTCCGCTTATTGGAGCTGTAAGGTAGAAATATTGGGCAAAATCGCCTTTTTCTATTTTTTCAACATCAACATTTAAAAGTTTAAGCTGGGCTTTAAGCGATTGGTATTGGGCTTCGTACGACAGGTAATCCGATTTTGCTTTTTGCATCTTTTTAATCGATGCTGCATTTTCAATGGTTAGCTCACCCTGCCTTTTATACTCTTCGTAATAATAATCTGTTTGTGCCTTTGCTTCCATATATTTTTGCTGAAGA
>JAWLEM010000033.1:0-16349 GCA_041686115.1 Bacteroidales bacterium | reverse complement strand
AAGAGAACAAAAGCCTTTTTAAACAAATTAAAAAAGATCAGGAAATTATCAATATGAATCAGTCGATGGATAAAATTAATGTTGATTCTGCATGGAATAAGTTAAAAAGCAGAATTGAAGAGGATAATCAGCAAATTGACATTGCAGCACCCGATAAAGGCAAAACTTTTAAGCTTTATAGGGTATTAAAGTATGCTGCAATGGTAATTCTTGTTGCAGGATTAGGTTTTATGTCAACCAAAATTTATCAGGACACCCTGGGATACTACTCAAATACTGAGCACACAGCCCAGGACGAAACCAGCAATGAAATTATTCTACCCGACGGAACATCAGTGTTTTTAAATGCTGATAGTGAATTAAAATATCCTGATCAGTTCTCTGATAATAAGCGTATTGTGAAATTAGATGGCGAAGCTTTTTTTAATGTAACTAGAAATGAAGAAATGCCATTTATCATTGAAACCAAAAAAGCAGAAATACGTGTTTTGGGAACATCATTTAATGTTAACACAAAATTTACCGACAAAGATGTGGAAGTATATGTTGAAAGCGGGTTGGTTGAGTTGACGCTTAAAAAAGGAAATAAAAAGAAACTCCTGGTAGATCCGGGGAATGTGGGAATTATTTCTAAAAACGAAATTTCCAAAGAAAAAAATACTAACCAGAATGTACTGGCCTGGAAAACTAAAAATATTGTGTTTAAGGAAGATAAGCTGGAAACCGTATTGAATACCTTAAACAATATATATCATGTAGATATTCAATATACAAACAACGAAATATTAAATTACAGGCTTACAACAACCTTTAAAAACCAGAATATAGAATCCGTTATGGAGGTAATTTGTGCTACGTTTAATTTAAAAGTTGATTATCATGATGATGAAATAATTTTAGTAAAAAATTAGGTCATCCAACGATGAATATATATTTTTATATAAATAAATATTTTACATAACCATAATAACACTTTGATTAAGAGAATTATATCTATTTCTACGTTACTGATTTTATTCACTACCTGTTATGCTCAAGATCAGGTACTTAATCGTGTAATTACCTATAAAACCAAAGAAATTAAACTCTATGATGCGCTAAACGAAATCAGCGATATTGTTGGTTATGAATTTTCGTATAATGCTGATCTTGTAGCAGCCAATAAAAATATTAAGGCCAATTTTAAAGACGAAAAACTTAAGGATATTCTTGATGATATTCTAAACGATAGTACATTAAAATACAGGGTAGTTGAAAAGCAAATTGTTATTTATAAAAGAAACCCAATTAATTCTATTGCTTCCATTCATCCCAACTTATCTGATAGTGCAACTCAAATAACAATTACAGGTTTGATTGTAGACAATGAAACGGGCGAGCCGCTTCCTTATGCTAATATATCAATTTTTGGAAAGAGTATCGGAACCATTAGCAACGAGGAGGGTGATTTTGTTTTTAAGTTTCCTGCAAAATTCCTTGAATCAAATTTAGTGGTCTCATTTATTGGTTATAAAAATGCAACCATCCCGGTAGCCGAGCTCAGCCATGATGAAAATATCATATATCTTAATCGAGACATGATTAGTCTACAAGAGGTTGTAATTCGGTACGTTGACCCAATATCATTAATTCGTGAGGCCATAGATAAAATACCCGAAAATTATAGTACCCAGGATAATATTTACACGGTTTTTTATCGTGAAATTATTAAGAGAAATGATGAATATGCTGCAGTTAGTGAAGCTGTTTTAAACGTATTTAAAAGCCCCTACAACAATTATCATAACGATCATATAAGACTTTTAAAAAGTCGTAAAAATATCGATCAAAATGTTATGGATACGCTCTTTTTCAAATTAAAAGGAGGTTTACGGGCATGTTTATATCTCGATATTATCAAAAACCGTACTAGTTTTATTGATGAAGATAAATTTCATTTATACGAGTATGAAATGATAAATATTGTAAATATTGATAACAGCAGAGCTTATGTTGTTGAGTTTTCGCCCAAATTCTATATTCAAGATGATTCATTTAAGGGTAAACTATTTATTGATACCGAAACTCATGCAATAAAAGCCGCCGAGTTTGAGATAGATCCTTCGGCTATATCCAAGTTATCGCAAGAACTGGTCGTTAAAAAAACATGGAAAACAAAAGTAAAGCCTGTTTCGGCCAATTACAGGGTTAATTACCGGATGCTAGATAGTATTTTGCATTTAAATATGGTAAGAGGTGAACTGGATTTTAAGGTAAGAAACAAAAATCGCTTATTTTCAGATGATTATAAAACAATTTTCGAATTCGCTGTGAACGATATCGATACTTCAAATGTAGACCGTTTTAAAAGAAGTGAGATGATCAATACCGAGAAAATATTTATAGATCAGCACGAAACATATGATGCTTCATTTTGGGGTGATTATAATTTTATAAAACCCGACGAACCTCTTGAAGATGCATTGGTTAGAATAGCCAAAAGCCTCGAAAAGTTAAATGGTGATTAATTCTCTTCCGGATTTATATTTTTATAAACTCTTATCCAGTCAACAAGCATATTACATGGTAGCTTAGGTTCACCATCTTCAGTTATACCCGAACTTAATAAAATATACATGGGTTCTTCAGGAACTCCTTTGGCCTGTTCATGTACAACAAAATTATTGATTTTCCATATAATTTTGTTTTCGTTCCATTCTATGCTATAAATAAAATAATCTTTCGAAAAATCCAGGCCTGAAACAGCCGATTGATTCTTTTTAATTGTATTTTGTTCCGACCAGTAATTAGCAATTTCCAGTTTGGAGTTTGACTTTCTGCCGTATTTAAAAATATCTATTTCCGGAGTAATTTTTTCGCCCCGCAACCAAAATGCATGGTGCACAGGATAGGAGTGGTCTACTTTAATTTTTGCTTTGAATAAACCATACTTTTGCCGAAAAAATTGTGCAGTATTGATTAACCCTGAAGTGTAATCAAATTCCTTTGGATAAAACCCGGTAACCGGATGCCAAACTCTGCCTTCTATTTTTTGCTGTTTGGTTACAATTTTTAAATTGCTTTGATCTGTTTCAATATTATTATCGGTGAAAAATTGCCGCTCATTGGCCTGAACATAGTCTGCCTCCAAAATTGTTTTACCCCAAAAATAGCCGGTTTGCCATTTTTCGGAATCTAATTGATTACTGTCAAAATCATCTTCAAAGGTTAACTCCCAATGATTTATTTCATCAAACTTGCTCGACTTTTCCAATTTAAAATACCACTTAATTTTATCCGAATTTTTTAATTCAAGATACTCTTGCTGCTGCTTATACTCATCCGATAGTTTAAACTTATCTTTTGTGTTCAGGTATTTCTTCTCGCCTGCAAACTCATCAGATTGAATATATCTTTCCAGGTCTTCAAAATCGGCAATTTCCTGCGAGCTTTCCAATTCTTTATAAGTAGCCAGTTTATCAGAATCTTTAAACTTATAAAACTGCTTAATTTCCGGTGATTTTTTTAACCGCTTATATTCCTGAAACTTCTTATATTCTTCGGTATTCTCAAATTTCAGGTTTTTAACTTCTTCAATATGACTTTTAAATTCAGGAGAATTTACTTCTTTTTGCAATTCAAGAAACTCCTCAATTTCATTTGAACCATCAAGTTCTAAATAATTTTTGTACTTATCTGATGCTTTAAACTTAAAATATTTCTTGATTTTTCCTGATTTTGCAAGCTTTTTATATTCACTTGATTTGGCAAATTCTTCAGGGTTTTCTTTTTTATTCAGTGAATTTAAATCTAATGATTCAACGTAGTTTTTGAGTTCAATAAAATCATTGTGTTCTTTTGAACCATCAAAACTTTTAAACTGGGCTAATTGATTCGAATCTTTTAGCTTGAAGAACCAGTTATATTTTTTCTTTAGCGTTTTGTATCTATTGATTTTATCTTTAATGGCTTGTGCTTGATCCTTTTTTTGCTGTTCAAACGATTTTTTAAACTCAGCAAATTCATCCGATTCGAAAAATTGCTTTAGCGCTTCGTAATTTGCAAGCATTTCTGATGTGCTAAAAGACTCAAAGTCTTTCAATTCTTTAGAATCTTTTACCTGGTAATAGGTTTTTAACTTTTTCGATTTTTTTTGCTGTTTATATTTCTTTTCTTTTTGAGAAGGTTCAGAGCCCGGATACTTCTGTGCATTTATTTCTTTTTTAATACTGCTAAAGTCGGGCGATGTAACAAATGCTTCGAGTTCTTTGAAACGAGCAAGTTCTTCCGATTTTTTATAAGCCAAAAACTCATCATATTCTTTTTTCAGTGCTTTTTCATTCTCTTCAAGAACCGATGTTTTGGGTATTAAACCCATCTTAGCATAAATCGAAAACTTTGATTTTAAACCACTATTACTCATAACTAATATTTTTTACTTGCCAATGGTTAAAGATATAAAAAAATATGCAGATGTATTTATTTTTTCACTGAATTGTTTGCTTGGCATAACTGGTTTTAAAAACTACTGTGAGATGAGTGTACAATTCTGCAGTATCGTTGAAGGCCGGTATTACTTTATTTGTAATAAGGCCTAACAGTCCCGATAGTTATCGGGATAAGCCTGTTAGGCCTAAGATTTTTAATTAAAATGTTTTACAGCTTTTTCTGTAGCATTAATCATTGGTTGAATAGAAATATCTTCATTAACAGCCTTTTGCATCCAGATTTCGGGAGTTAATCTTCCAATACTCCAGATTCGGTCAACCTCTTTAGAGAAATTTTTGCCTTCCAAATATTGTTCAATCTGGAAATCAATTAAATGACCAAAAGAATAGTTTGCCAGGTAAAGCGGACTGGCAATCATATGCGAATAAATAGCTAAAATCGGCTCGTCTTCTATACCATAAACGGGCGCAAAATATTTATTCCATACATCTTTAGCAATTTGTACGGTTGCATCTTTCAGTTCTGCTTCTGTTGCGTTTGGATTTTCATACATCCATTTCCAAACTTTCATGTCAACCATCGATACGCCCATAATTTCAAATACAGACCAGTAAGTATCGAGTGTTTTTAAATATTCTTTATCAGGATTATCATTCTTAATACCCAATAAC
Organism: Bacteroidales bacterium; assembly: GCA_041686115.1. GTDB lineage: Bacteria > Bacteroidota > Bacteroidia > Bacteroidales > UBA12077 > UBA12077. Next base: position 11,250 of record JAWLEM010000033.1, on the reverse strand, counting down.
TGTAAATCTCTGGCCTGGAAAATGAATGCCAGGGCTTCGGTAAAAGCAGTATTTGGAACACCATTAATCATATAATGTTCTACATCGTGCAACGAAATAGTTTGCTCTACATTGTGTCCGAATTCATGTACGGCAATGTTATAACCTTTATAATCCATTCCTTTTTCGCCAACTCTTGTACGTAAATGAGCATTCTCAGATTTCATTTGTGCTCCCCATGCATGTCCCGATCCTCTTGCTGGATCAACGGTAACTTTTGAAGCTATAAATTCAGCTCTTTCTTTCGTCCAGCCCAGTTTCATTAAGATATTATCCAAATCTTCTTCTAAAGCTTTTGGTGTGGGATATTTTTTGCGTGTTATTTTGTTTAGCTCATCTTCAGAAATTGAACTACGGGCTTTAAATCCATCATACCAAATATCAAAAGGTTTTAAATCACGGCCAAGGCGTTTACTTATTAATTGTCCAACTTCTTTAGCAACAGGAGAGGAAAGATACTCGTCGAACAGCTTTTCAACTTCTGCCTGCGGAATCTCTTTACTTCCCGAGAAACTTCTCTTAATGAAAGTGTTATACTCAGGATAATATTCGTCGGTAGCTTTTAAAGCATTAAAATTATTTACTACCTGCAAATAACGTGTGTTCTGTTCTTGTTCAAACTGAACTTCTTCACCATTTTCGTAGACTTTATTTTCGATTGGATTCCAGTCATAATCGCCAGAATTGATCACTTTTTCTGGAATTGTCTGATGAATAATGTGTTTCATTACATCATAAATCATTTCCTGCTTTTCAAGTCCGTTTTTATTGTTTGCATAATTTGACTTGATCTCATCGCGTAAGTTCCAGTGCGACAACAATACCATATCTTCAGGGAATAATTTTTCATCATTACTATTTAATAGATGTCCCATATAGATGTTGTAATCGGCAATATAGATGTCGGCATTTGTACCTGCCTGACTAATTTTTTGCGATAATTCTGCCGGTACACGGGCAGTAAAAACATCACCTAAACGGGCATATGCCCATTGTAAATTATCCCAGTCTTTACCCTGCTCATTTTTCTCATCTAAACTGTAAGGAGGATAATTTAAAGCAATAACAAAGGCAATTTTATTGCCATAAAAATCATCTGCAAAATGTGCGCCAGGACTATAGGCAGCAAACATAGCATCAATTTTATGATATGGTTCCAAATCGAGGTGGATATTTTCGTTCAGGTCCAAAACAATTTTATTTTGATGTCCCCAAAGTGATTCAAAATTTTTCTCGATTTTTTTGAAAACCATCTCTTTTTCCTGTGCATCATTAATAAAATGTTCTAAACAGAAATTTTCAAAATCTTCTGCCGTTCCGTCGGTAGATCTCCACAACGATGCAGCATGATTAACACCGCGTTTAATCATTTCCTGATCAGCAGATTCAAATTTTTCTAAAAGCGCTTTTTGCACTTTGGATGCTGCCTGACCATCAATATTTTTAATTTCAGCAACTTGATCATCTCCACTATTATTTGTACATTGTGTGAAAACAATCATTACAACTGATAGTAGAATTAAAAAACTTTTTTTCATCATGATTGTAATAATATTAAGTGATTACTAATTTAAAAAAGTAAAATTAGCATTAATCCAGTTTAAATAAAACAAACGGTTTAAATAATTTTTAACAATAACCATTATGGAAAGACAAGAACAAGTGATCAAGAAATATCATTTAGTAAGAAAACGTACTATAGAACTTTGCAAACCATTAACTATTGAAGATTATGTTGTTCAACCCATAGAAGATGTAAGTCCTCCTAAATGGCATTTAGGCCATACAACCTGGTTTTTCGAGATGCTGATTCTTAAGCCCAATATTAAAGGTTATGCTTTTTATAACGAAACGTACAATTATATATTTAACAGTTATTATGAAACTCTGGGTGACCGTATAACAAGAATTACCAGAGGAAACCTTACACGTCCTACTGTTGATGAAATTATGCATTACCGGGAGCTGATTGATGACCAGGTAGAATTATTTCTTTCGCAAAAAGTAAATGACGAAATCCTTAAATTGTTTGAACTTGGAATTAATCATGAACAGCAGCACCAGGAATTACTGGTTACCGATATTAAGTATATTTTGGGTAATAATCCGTTATTTCCATCGTATGCTATGGATTACGATAAAGATCTGGATAAGTTTGCAAAAATATTCAATCCGGAATATTTAACCGTTAACGAAGGCCAGTTTGAAATTGGTTATAGCGGTAAAGGTTTTCATTTCGATAATGAGGAAAAAAAGCATAAAGTTTATTTAAACGGGTTTAGATTTTCTGATATGCTTGTTACCAATGGCGAGTATGTTGATTTTATTAAAAATAAAGGGTATAAACGGACAGAGCTATGGACATCTGATGGTTGGGGGTGGAAACAGAAAAATGATGTAAAATGGCCCTTGTATTGGCATTTAATCGATAAAAAATTTTACGAATACACTTTAATTAATGGCTTACAAAAAATAAACCCTGATGCTCCGGTAACACACATCAGTTTTTACGAGGCCGATGCGTTTGCACGATGGAAGGAAAAACGATTGTTAACCGAATTTGAATGGGAGGTAGCAGTTAAAAAATACTGTATCGAACTTGATTATAACCTTTCTAATTTCCAGGGAAACAATCATTTTCATCCTTTAGCAAGAAAGGAAAGTGCATATCAGCTGCTGGGCGATGTTTGGGAGTGGACAAACAGTGCCTATTTACCGTATCCGGGATATAAACAGCCCCAGGGAGCTCTGGGTGAATATAACGGCAAATTTATGATTAACCAGATGGTACTGCGCGGAGGCTCCTGTGCAACTCCGCTCGACCATTTCAGGGTTACATACCGGAATTTTTTCCACCCCGACAAACGTTGGCAGTTTACAGGAATAAGGCTTGCAGAAGATATTTAAATTATTTTAACCTGTTTATGGTTTTATTTCAGCAAATTCAAAACAGGCAATTTATACCAAACATGATTGAGTTCTGAAGTTTATTAAAATTTTTAAAGAACTAGAAACTATAATTGCGAAATAGGATTTAGCAACGAATTGTAGGCAATGGTAAGAATAAGTTATAGCAAAATGAAATAATAGGAGTAAGCCGAAAATCCTTAAAAGGAGGCATTTTTATTAACTTAAAAATTGTTGATATGGATAAAGAAAATTTCAAAAAAGAAGCAAAAAAAAGTCTTAATGACTTATTTGCTAAGATTGACGAATTGGAAGCTAAAAAAGACAAAGCTAAGGCAGACTCAAAAGCTGAGTATGAAGAAAAGCTTTCGATGTTGAGATCCCAAAAAGATGATTTGCAGGCCAAGTATGATGAGCTCATAAATGCTTCCGATGAAAAATGGGACGAAGTAAAAAATGCTTTTTCATCTGCAGCAGATTCATTTAAAGAAGGGATTTCAAAAATCTCATCCTTGTTTTAATAAAAATGAAGCTTTGGAGAAGTATTGCTTCAAAGCATCATTTTAGTTTTAATATGTTGTAATAAATGGTTTTAATGCTAATTTATGATTTGTTATTGAAAAGTGTCTACTGGTTTTATAACGGAACGTTGAAGGTTTTTTTGCACAAGAATAAAAAAATAGATTAATCCTTTTTATTATTCAACTTTTCATTCTCCTGCTCAATATTCTCTTTTATCTTTTGCTGAATGGCCTTCATTCTTTTAATGGCTTTTTTATTTTCTTCTATTTGTTCTTTGTTTCCCTTTATCTCTTTGTTCTGGGTGCTTAGATGTTCAATTTTTTGTTCAATTTCTTCCAAATATTCTCTCTTATTTTCAATGGCCTCAGCCTCTGTAGCTTTATCAAAAATGAGCTCTTCGGGTGATTTTTCTTCTTTTTCAGTTTCTTCTTTTTTTACAATAACTTTTGGAATAAAAGTAGTTTCATCTACACTTCTTCGGTTCGTAAACGATGGAGAAACAATTTCAATATTGTTTTTATGAAGATGATCCATTACTTTGCTATTCAACAAAGATGTTGTGCTGAAATATTTATTAGCATCCTCTAAAAAGCCATGAATTTTATATGAAACAGAAAAATCGCCTAGTTGGATAATATAAACATAGGGATCTGTTAATCCTGCATCTAATGCCGCTTCTTTTAAGCTTTTTTCAATTTTTGATTGGGGTACATCATATCCTAACGAAACGGTGCAGGAAATTACTGAGTTAGACTTTCGGGTTAATTTAACAGGATTAGAAGCAATATATAAATTGGGAATAGTAACAAAATTGCTATCTTCCAATTGAATTTCGGTATGAAAAATATTTTTCCTTGTAACTCGTCCGGTTAAATCACCAATGTTAATCAAATCTCCCATCTTATATCGTTCCATCGAATTGTTCATTAATCCGGCCATTAAATTTCCCAATAGGGTTGTAGAGCTTAAAGCAATGGCAGCACTAATAATAATACCCAAAAAACCCAAAAGCTGGCCTTTTAACTCTTTTTCTATAGGCAGGGTTAATATAAAAGCTAAAACTCCAGTTAAAATCAATAAAATAGAAATGGTTTGCCTGGTAATAATTAATGAATCTTTTGTTGATTTTATTCGATTAAATATCCACCTGTTTGCAATCAACAGCATGATTATGATAAACAATACGAGTCCCGGGGTAACGAGTGAAATGATAATTTCGATCATTTGATTCATAGTAATATAATATCAAAAATTTAAATGGTTAAATTAAGAAAATCAAATGAGAAAGTAAATATTAGCCACTGTTATTCTTCAAAAAGTTGATTTATTGTTTTCATTGGTAAAAACATTTTCCCACTGTCTGGTAATGCTATAAAACCGTATTTGGAATAAAAAGATTTTGCTTCTGTGTCTATAGGGTCAACGATAACAGCAAAAGAACCAATATCTTTTGATAGTAAATAGCTTCTTTTTAATGCGTCTACAAGTAATAACTTTCCTGTCCCTTGACCTTGCTCATTTTTATCAACAGCCAATCTCCCTAATAGCGTTGTCGGAATTGATCTATAAGATTTTGGCAATTTCTTTTTAAACTTTTCAGGTACTTGGTTTAATGAAATACTATTATTTGAAAGCGTGTAATAACCCCTTATCAAATGATCAGACTTATCAGTAAGTACAAAACATGCAGAAAGTTTTCTTTTTACATCCTGACTTGCTTGTCTCTGGATGTAATTATCTAGCATTTCTTTTCCACAACAAAATCTAGTCTTATCATGTTTAGAACTTAAGCTTTTTGTTAAAAACATTACTCAGATACTAAGTTATTATGTTGTTTTCCAGCATCAGTCAAGTCCTTATTAGGCTTCTCTGCCTTCTGTAATGCATCAAAGAAAACTTCATTGTCTTTTTGGCTTGCTAATACTTGTTCTCTTTCTTTTACAATCCGCTTTGCTTTCTCTTGAACTGTCAAAATTATGAAGTCTGTGAGACTTCTATAACCACCTAAAACCGCAGCTCTTTCAAAAAATTGTTTTTGCTCAACAGACAATCTGGTATCAAACCTTGCCATTTCCTTTTTATTTCCTTTTGTTGCCATAATATCTATTTTTTGCAAATGTACGTAATATTTCCGTATAATCAAATATTTATTACGTACTTTTTCCGTACATATTTTTGAAGAATAATTGTAGCTAACTAAATATTAATGGTGCTCTAAGCGTTTTAAATTGATGTATCAAACAATTTCTTGATCAATCCATTTTGGTACATGCGGAGCAATATAATTTTCCATTTCGAAGAGTAAAGTATCAATATTATCACTGATAATAAGCATTCCCCGGTTTATTTGTTTCAACAAACCTTTTTCAACCATATTTTCGAGCAGATTTATCAAAGGATCATAAAAACCATTAATATTTAAAATCCCGATTGGTTTTTTGTGAAGTCCTAATTGAGCCCAGGTAAGCATTTCAAACAACTCCTCCATTGTGCCAAAACCGCCTGGCAGAGCTATAACACCATCGCTTAGTTCATGCATTTTTGTTTTTCTTTCGTGCATACTCTCAACAATGAGTAACTCTGTAAGCCTGTCGTGTGCAATTTCTTTAGATTTCAAAAATCCCGGCAATACACCAAATACTTTTCCGTTATGTTCCAACACACTGTCTGCAATTGCACCCATAAGGCCCACTTTAGCACCACCATAAACCAATTCTATATTTTTGCCGGCCAGTGTTTTTCCTAAAAGTTCGGCTTGCGATTGATAATTGCCATTATTTCCGGAACTGGAACCACAAAATACTGTAATTCTTTTCATAGAAGTTATTTAACTGTAAATTAAAATATTAGATAGGCATTGAAATTCTTCTTATGCTACAAATCTAACACTTTTTTTAAAGTTTACAGGTTACTGATTCTGCCAACAGGATAAATATCTTTCTGTTGATCCCAGTATGGTGTACGCTCAAAAAACCAAAATAACTTATTCCACTGGCTACTGTAATAATCTGGGTTTTCCTGCACAGCTTTTTCGTAATCAACTTTTAGTTGCGGATTTTCCTGAATCATTTCGCGAGCCATTTTTTCCATTACATAGGTTTCAACATACTCTTTTCTTTCGAAAATAGTATTGAAAAATCCCCATTTTAGAAATGAATCGGGGCCCGAAGGTTCAAGCAAGTGAGCAATTAATTTAGATGAACGCTGATTTACTGGTACAATTACCGAACCTTTAACAAATTTTTTGTCAATAAGTATTTTTTCCTGATTAAAATTACTAACCATTTGGCGCCCTTCAAAAGGAAAGTTGGCAAATTGAACATCTGAAAATTTATAGGTTTCAATGGTAATAACAGAATCCTTTTTTAAAACTTCATAATTTATTCCATGGAAATCAAGGCGCGAAATAACTTCCTGCCATTCAGCAGGAATAATGTACGCTTCGGGGAGCTTAACTTTTGCTTCAGGTTTTAAATTTTCAAATAATACCAGCTCATATTCTTTTGGTTGATCACTAAATTGAACCCAATCGCCACCGGTAAGATCGCTGTAAACAATATTATAATCAACACCCTTAAATTTAATCGTTGTACTGTCTTTTTGCGAAATGTAATAATCTAAAACAAATTCTTTGCCTGCCATTTGCCTTGCTTTTTTATCGGCTTGTGTATTGATTTGTTTTAGTTGCTGATATTCTTTATCCATAATTGCAATGGTATGCCTTAACAAGTGATAAGTAGCATCTACTCTTGTTTTATAGTCTTTTAACATGTGAGTTTCGACCAATAATGCGGGACGGTTCTGGTTTGCTGAGTACCCTGTAGAATAACGCGGCCCATGTGTTCGGCGTACTAATCCGCTTCTTGGGTCATGCCAGCGTCGAAAAGATACATACGGGAATATTAAAACATCATCATGTAATAACTTTTCTTCTATCTTTTCGAGATAATTATTCTGCCAATCGGTATGTGTTTTGTCCATATCGCCCTGAATATGCATGGCATAAGTTAACTGGTATTGATAGTCGGCACCGTCGGTAGTATGAATATCAATAAACATATCGGGCAACCATTGATTAAAAAGTTTGAGCCATTGTTGCATCTCCGGTGCATCGGCTTTAGTAAAATCACGATTCAAATTGTAGTTATTTGCAGTAGTGCGCCAGCCCATCTCTTTTGGCCCGTTTTGGTTTATTCGGTTGTAAGCACTAAATCGTTCATGCCCATCAACATTAAAAATCGGAATAAACAAAATGGTTGTATTCTCAAGCAATTCAGGATTTTTATTGTGAATTAAAATATCGCGTAATAACATAAATCCGGCATCTTTACCTTCCGATTCGCCGGGATGAATACAAGCTTCGATCAATAATATAGCGTTACCTGATGCTTTTACACTTTCGGGGGTAAAATTATTGTTTTTATCAGCTATAAGCAATGGTAAATCTCGTCCTTGCGGACTTACGCCAAATGTTGTGTAATGAATAAAGTCACTTGCGCTAGCAAGCATTTTACTGTACCTGATCGTTTCTTCGTATCTGGGTGTTTCCAGAAAATCCGATTTTTCATAATAGGTTAACCATTGATTATTTTGTCCAACAGTGTTTAAACTCCATATGAGCACCAGGATTATTATGCTTATTTTTTTCATGTTATGTAGATTTTTGATCAAATTATTCGAATATTTTGACTTACGAATATAGATAAAGTTTAATTAAAAAAGGTACACACAATAACGCATGTACCTTTATAAAATAATTATGCTTGCTATTATTTAATCTTTAAAATCAATATTTCTTCCCAGTGTTCCTTTAAGCCGTTGAAAGAAATTTTTACGGTCTTCCAGCGATACAAAATCGTTCACATATGCGTTTGACGAGTCTATGATTATTTCATCCAGATTTTTCAATTTAATTGTATCATAAAGTTCTAATGAAAAAGGAATAAAATCAATATCCACTTTCATTCTTTTTGATGGCCATTTCATCATTCTTGATTGAAAAGGATCTGTTGCCAATGCAATTTTTTCAAACCCAAGTTCACGGGCAAGGTGATAAGAGTAGTAAACATTTTCAACACTGTGTTCTGCATTGGTTTCGGTATAAATATTTGATTCGTTTATTCCCATCTCTTTTCCATACATTGCCATAATTTCGGATTCAATGTAGGGAGTATAAACTGCTGATCCGGAATAAATTATATTTTTTGCCATGCCGGTTTGATATAAATAGTGCGACCAGTATATTCTACTCAGTAATACATTAGTCCAGTAATCATCATTAAAAGGAACGCCGGGCACAATAATTACATCATATATGGCATTATCCTTATTTGTTGTAAGCTCGGGTTTTTTAGAATATGCTTTTATCAGAAATCCATACATAAAAACCAAAGTTAAGGTTATTATTGTTATTTGTATTGTTCTTTTCATCATGTTTGTTTTTTAATACTATTCATCAAACATCTAACAAAAGGTTTTGTTCATTAATTATTATATTATTCTAAACAGCTTATTTTCCTACCTAAGTTCAGCAAAAAATTATCATAAATTATAGGCCAGCTAATTTGTTTTACAATATTTTCAACTATTTTTAGCCTTCAAATTTTAAATAATACTTACATAAAAAAGTGAACAAGGTTTTAGTACTGGTTCCTGAGAGTAGGCGATTTTCATATGTATAAGTTTATATGACAGTTGTTTAAAAATAGAATGAATGCTAAATAAAAAGCACTGAGATTTTATTAGATGTTTTTTTATTGAATAAGCCGGTTATAAAATCTTGCCATTATGATGCTTTTTATTATTTTTGATAGGTATTGGATTATTTATTAACCCTAAACTAATATTAAATGTTTAATATCGCACTATTTGGCCCTCCGGGCGCAGGAAAAGGGACTCAGTCCCGAAAACTAATTGAAAAGTATAACCTGGCCTATATTTCTACAGGAGATATTTTAAGAGAAGAAATAGCCGAGGGTTCGGAGTTAGGGCTCAGAGCAAAAAGTGTTATAGAAAAGGGCGATCTTGTTTCAGATGAGATAATTGTACAGATTATTGAAAAAAAGATCAAAACAAATACCGAAGTCAATGGTTTTCTTTTCGATGGTTTCCCCAGAACGGTAGTACAGGCCTATATTCTCGAAGGACTGCTAATCAAAATGAATACTACACTAAACTGCATGATAAGCCTGGAAGTTCCACAGGAAAACCTGATGAAACGTATGCTTGAGAGAGCAAAAAAGGAAAACCGCTCCGATGATACGGATGATGTTATTAAAAACCGTTTGGAAGAATACAAAAATAAAACTGTTCCTGTAGCAGAGTTTTACAAAGATAAAGGTATATACTATGCTGTTGACGGAATGGGATCGATAGATGATATTTTTGAACGAATTACCAATGTGGTAGAACATACGCTAACCAAAACGTGGCTAAATGTAGTATTATATGGGCCTCCGGGATCGGGTAAAGGAACCCAGGGTAAATTATTATCCGAAAAATATAATCTGGTATATATTTCCACCGGATCGTTATTGAGGCGCGAAATAGAGAAAGGTACAAGCATGGGTATTTCAGCCAAAGAATATATGGAAAAAGGCGATATTGTGCCTGATGAGTTTGCGATTAAACTAATCGAAAAACAGATAAAATCGCATCCCGATGCTAACGGTTTCTTTTTTAAGGGTTTTCCGCGAACCATTGTACAAGCCTATATTTTAGACGGACTTTTACGCAGAGTTAATTCATCGGTATCGTGTATTTTTAATTTAAATGTACCCACGCTCGAATCTATAAAAAGGCTTACGCTAAGAAGCAGAACAGACCAGCGTAGATATTACGACATGGATATAGATGTGATTATCAGAAGATTAGAGAATTTTGAAAAACAAACCAGACCCGTATTGGACTATTATGCCAAACAAAAAAGTATTTATCAGATTGACGGGGTTGGAAACGAAGAAGAAGTTTTTGAGCGGTTATCGGAAAAGCTCGAAATAGCTTTTAAACACGCTCGCTAAAAAATATTAAAGCTCCTTTTGGGAGCTTTTTTAATATAGATTTAATACTTCATCAACCTGATTTCCATTGTCATCATAAAAAAGTGAGTATGTGCCAATCTCTTCCTCTGTTCTTTCAATAATCAAATCGATTGAAATTTCCAGGAATGGGGTGTTTAATTCTGTACTTTGAAGATGAATACATACATTCTTTAATTTTACTCCAATATCTTCGGGTTGCAATTTCGGTGGTAAAATGGATTTTATTTTATTAACATCATCACCTGCAAAAACATCACCCAATAAGCCACTTAAGCTGGTTAAGGTTTCCTCTATAAGTTGATCTTTGGTTTTATTCTGAAAGAAAATACTTTCAATTTTTTCTTTAGTCATAGGATTAAAGTTACAAGGTTAAGATGATAAAGAAAACAAACTTTTTTAAAATATAAAAGCGATCATCAGTATTTTAACCCGGAAAATTCATTAATTATTACTGCCTCCGATAGCTACTAAGATAACCAAATAACATCGATGTTAATAAATCAATCCACTATATTTGCTAAAAAATGTAAATAAAATGTTTTCTTAGCATAATTATTTTTTAATGATTAAATACTATGATTTTAGCAAGGATTGACTGGATTATTGTTTTTTCATTTTTTATTCTTTCACTTTCCATTGGAATTTATTCATCGAAAAAAGCAGGAAAAAGTGCTTCGGAGTTTTTTCTTTCCAACAGAAATATGCCCTGGTGGTTACTTGGTGTTTCTATGGTGGCCACAAC
>JAWLEM010000032.1:0-17146 GCA_041686115.1 Bacteroidales bacterium | reverse complement strand
ATTAAAGCCGGCTTTACCATGATAATCACCCATCCCGCTGGAACCAACACCTCCAAAAGGTAGCTTCGAATTAGAAAGGTGCATAATCGTATCGTTTACACAACCCCCACCAAACGAAATTTCATGAATTATTTTCTTTCTAATCTTTGTTTTGTTTGTAAAAATATAAAGCGACAACGGTTTGGAGAGTTTTCTCACCCGGGCAATAGCCTCATCAAGATCATTAAATTCGATGACCGGAAGAACCGGTCCAAAAATCTCATCTTCCATCACTTTATCATCAAAGGTAACATTGTGAAGAATGGTAGGGCTGATAAACAAGTTTTCTTCATCCATTTCGCCGCCATAATATATTTTTTCTTTATCAATTAACCCGGTTAATCTTTCAAAATTAGGTTTATTAATGATTTGTACATAGGCTTCGCTGCCTTTGGGATTCTCGCCCTGAATTTTAATGATCTGATTTTTAAGTTCGTTCAAAAATTCATCTTTAATATCTGTATGAACAAGTAAATAATCGGGTGCAACACAGGTTTGTCCTGCATTTAGAAACTTACCCCAGGCAATACGTTTAGCAGCCATTTTCAAGTTGGTGTCAGGGAAAATAAAAGTTGGGCTTTTTCCTCCTAACTCGAGGGTAACAGGTATTAGATTTTTAGCTGCTGCCTGATAAACAATTTTCCCTACCCGTGTGCTCCCGGTAAAGAATATTTTATCAAACTGCTGTTCAAGCAATTCAGTTGTTTCGGGCACTCCTCCTTCTTTAACATACAAAAATTCAGCATCGAAATTTTCATTAAATATTTTTGCCATTATAGCCGAAGTATTAGGAGCCAGTTCGCTTGGTTTAATGATTACCGTATTTCCGGCAGCAATAGCCGAAACTGCTGGAAGTAAAGCCAACTGATAGGGATAATTCCAGGCTCCGATAACCAGCGTATTCCCGTAAGGTTCGGGAATAATACGACTTTTCCCCGGCAGATTGGCAAGATTGGTAGAAACTCGTTTGGATCTGCTCCATCTTCTTACTTTTTTAATAGCCAGGTTTATTTCATGATACAGAATTGACAACTCTGTTTCGTAAGTTTCAAAAGCCGATTTTCCAAAATCTTTATCAATCGCTTCGTATAGGAATGATTCGTTCTTTTTTAAAATGGCTTTAAACTTTTTTAATTGTTCTTTCCTGAAACGAATCGGTTTTGTTTGATGAGAAAGAAAAAATTCCTGCTGTAATTTAAATATTTCTGGTATCTTCATAACTAACTATTTTTTATGTCCTTTAAATTCATCCATTGATTGATAAACACCAAACCATTTACCTACAATAATATCGAACCAACGAGCAGGCAAAATACCTTTAATCAAGGGTAACCAATAAATGATTCCCGGCATACGAATAAAAATTTTATTTTTAATAACCCCGCGAATAATTTTTCGGACTGCTGTTTCTGGCTTTATAACAGGTATTAACTTTGATTTAACCCCATCGAACATTCCGGTACTAATGTAATAAGGCGTAACCGTAGTTACTTTTATTTTTTTATGGATACGTTCCATTTCAAGCCTTAACGAATCGGACCAGCCTATAACACTCCATTTGCTGGCACAATAAATCGACATTTTCGGATTAGCAACCATCCCGGCTGCCGAAGCAATATTTACAATATGCCCCTCTCCTTTATCCATCATATCATGAATAAATTCAAGCGTAATATGCATTAATGCCGAAGTATTGATATTCATGGTAAAATCAATATCCTGGTGTGAATGCTCGTGGAAAAATTTACCCACAACCACTCCGGCATTATTAATTAAAACATCTACCACTCCTGCTTCATCTTTAACTTTTTGAGCTGTTTTTTTTACCTGCTCCAGGTTGGCTACATCCACCTGATAAGGAAAAATTTCAACCCCTGATGTTTTAAGCTCATTCGTTGTATTCTCAAGATTTTCCCGGTTAATATCCCAGATAATCATTCTTGCTGCCCCCAGACTTAAAATTTTTTGCGCCATTAGTTTCCCTATGCCGGAAGCTCCTCCGGTAATAAGTACCGTTTTATCTTTAAATTTTGTCATTCTATGTTACGTTTTTTATTGTTCATTAAAAAAAGCATATCTCTAAAGCAACTTTTTCTCTAATTTAAACATCTTTAAAGTATAAAACAATTTTTAAAAATGATGAAACCGGAAAAATTTATCGGAATCATTCTTTTAGCTACATTATTAAGCTGCCGGACGGAACAAAAAACCGAGCAAAAAATTGGTGAAGTTATCTTCGATTCCAATCAATATATTTTAAACAGCACTTTTGCTATTGATGTTTATATTAATGGCACCAAAATAGACCCTCGCCCCAAACAAACCTTTGAAAATCATCAAAAGGCCATTTCACTGGATAATTACCGCAAAAAAATGGAAGTAGGGGTTCATGACTACGAAGTAAAGATCTACTCATTTAACGGTGAACCCGGAAAATCCATTACCGGAAAATTCATTGTCAAGGAAAATCAAACCAGCGAAGTTTTTATTGATTTTAAAGAGTACAGCAGCTGGTTTTAAAACCTTTATAAAAATTCCATTTTTATTCTGCCTGATTCATATTTATCCTTAACTTTATCCTAAAAATAAATGTAGTGATGAAAATTCCCATTTACCAGGTAGATGCATTTACCAGCGAAGTTTTTGGAGGAAACCCGGCTGCTGTTTGCCCGCTTACCAAATGGCTTGATAAAGATATCATGCAAAAAATTGCCATGGAAAATAATCTTTCCGAAACGGCCTTTTTTGTTCCAAAAGATGAATCTTTTGAAATCCGCTGGTTTACCCCAAAAGTAGAAATTAACCTGGCCGGTCATCCTACATTAGCGGCTGCATGGGTCATTTATAATGAGTTGAAATACAAAAAACCGGTTATCCGGTTTAAGTCTCCACTTAGCGGTGAGCTGATTATCGAAAAAGATCAAGACCTGCTGATTATGGATTTCCCATCGAATGAAGGCAAGGTTATTCCTGCACCCGATTATTTAATGGATGGTTTAGGAGCAGAACCTGTTGAAGTAATTCAATCAAGAGATCTTTTGGCTATATTTAAGAACCAGCAGGACGTGGAAAAAATTAAGCCCAACTTCGAAATATTGGAAAAGGTTGAAACATTCGGCATTATCATTTCTGCCCAAGGGGATGATTGCGATTTTGTGTCTCGTTTTTTTGCTCCGCGTGCAGGGATTAACGAAGATCCGGTTACAGGATCTGCACATACTACACTTATTCCTTACTGGGCTAAGAAATTGAATAAAAAAAAGCTGGAAGCCACACAATTGTCCGAACGCAAAGGAAAGCTTACCTGTGAAAATAAGGGTGAAAGAGTTAAAATTGCCGGGACAGCTAAACTTTTTATGAAAGGTGAAATTTTTGTCTAATCACTTAAAATTTTATACCAAAAAGTAAACCTCAAAACAAAAAACAGTGTATAAAGAATATAAATTAACTATTTATTTTTTCAATGGTTTAAAAGCCAGAAATTTAGCATTACAAAAAAATCTAAAAATAGCTGACTGATATTAGGGTTGAAAATATTTTTTTGAATATATTTCGGAGGTAAAAAAACGATAAAAATTTTGTGCAAAAGTGGCTAAAAAAAGAATAGTAATAGATTACGAGAAACTTCCTTTAGAAACCATCAACAGCATCAAAGCAGAATATCCTGATGGTTACGAAGACAACCTGATTACCTTTACCAACAAGGAAGGCAAATTTGTTTCAGCATTACCCTTTGAAACAGAAGAAATTTACTATCTGGTTCGGATGACAGAGCACCAAGCCCGTCAGATTATTAAAGAGGATGACGATTACGATGATGCAGGTAAACTGAGAGGTGATTTTTCAGATGAGTTAAAAGATACAGATGACGAGGATGACTCGGAAGAGTATTTAAGTGATAATTTCGACGAAGCGGTTAATATTAAAGATGAGGGTTATGATGAAGATTAATAATCTTTCTCTTTCTTCCTTCTAAATAAAATCAACCATTAGATACTTCAACATAAACCGTAATTTTTTCATTTTTTTTTATCCTTTCATGCTGTTATGAAACATGAAACCACATGTTTTATGTCATTGTATATAAACAACATAACACGTATTTTTACATAAACAAATTAAAATAAACAGGAGGATAAATTATGAGTAAATATGCAGATCAAGCAAAAGCAGTTTTTGATTTTATAGGAACACTATCAAAAGAAAACCCGGGAATAGCCGAAGGTTTTGCTAAAATGCACCATGCTACAGGCGAAGATAAAGCGTTAAGTGCAAAACATAAAGAATTGATTGCGTTAGGTATTGCTATTACCATCCGATGCGAAGGATGCATTGCATGCCACGTGCAGGATGCACTAAAAGCCGGAGCAACACAGGAAGAGATTGTTGAAACCATTGGTGTTGCTGTAGTTATGGGCGGCGGACCTTCCGTTGTTTATGGAGACAAAGCCTATAAAGCAATGAAAGAAATGATGTAATAACAAGAAGTTAAAAGTTATTCAATAAGAAAAGCCGGTTCAAAATTTATGGGACCGGTTTTTTTATGTCAGAACAGAACAGGAGAATAAAACTAATTTCTTGTCTCATTAAGAGGCAGGGTAAAATAAAAGACAGATCCCTTTTCTGGTTGACTTTCAGCCCAAATTTCACCTTTATTCCTTTCCACAAACTCTTTACATAAAATCAACCCTAAGCCAGATCCAACCTCGTTATTTGTACCCGAGGTGGTATAAAATTTCTGAGAATTAAATATTTCTTTTGCCGTTTTTTCATTAAAACCTATTCCGGTATCTTTTACAGCAACTTTACAAAATTGTTCTTCTTTATCAACAGCAATTAAAACAGACCCTCCCGAAGGAGTATATTTTAAAGCATTCGACAAAATATTCCGAACAACGGTCATTATCATATTTTTATCAACAAAAACACTAAAATTAGTTTCAGTTTCAACCTTTAAAAGAATACCTTTATGGTCGGCTATGGTTTTAAACAACTGTAAATTCTTATGAATTATAGAATTCAGGCTCACTTGTTCGGGTTGATAATGTATCTCACCTCGTTGGCTTTTTGCCCATAACAATAAATTTTCCAACAAATCACTTACCGACTGAATCGATTTAAAAAACACATTAAATACTTCCAACAAATTTTTATTATTCCTCACCTCTTCATCTTCAATCAACATTTCAATTAAGGATCTTAGATTACCTACAGGCCCGCGCAAATCATGCCCAATAATTAAGAACATTTTATCTTTTGTTGCATTAATACGAAACAGCTCTTCTTTCTGTTTTTCAAGTAATTGATTTTGTTTTCTTCTATATTTTAATGAATGTAAAACATATAAAAATGTACCGAATAAAATCCCCAGAATAATTAACAACGCAATATTGAATAATCTTGTACGATGAAGTTCGAGCTCATTTATTTTTTTGTCCTTGTTTAACAAATCAATCTCGGCCTGTTTTTTTTGCTTTTCGAGACGATATTCCAAATCAAATATTTTTTCAGATAATTCCTGATTATAAAGCGTATCGTTAAGTGCTATAATCTGTTGATTTAAATCAGTTGCTTTTTTATAATTCCCCAGGTTATAATTAACCCTGGAAAGAACCTTATAAGCATCACGTGTAAGTAAACGTGAGCCTACTTTTGTAGCTAAACCAAGGCTTTTTTCGGCAAAAATTTTAGCCTGAAGATAATTTTGATGTTGACAATACAAAAACGACTTTTTTACATAAGCATTGGCTAACAAATCAATATCCAAATTTTTATCAACGGTTTCAATTGTTTTATCATAACTTTTTTGAGCCTCTTCAAATTGGTCTAATTCAAAATAAACATCTCCCATGTATTTATAACAAACAGCCTGACCAGGGATATTATTTAACTCAACCCTTAATTCCAGCGCTTGTTGAAAATAGTTCAGAGCATCATCGTATTCATTTTTTAACATTTTGGCCCTGCCTAGATTTAAATAGGTGTAAGCCAGCATTCGTTTATGACTAATCGCTTCTGCTATTTCTTTCGCTTTTAATAAATTTTCAATGGCAATGTTATAATATTCCTGATAAATATATAAATTGCCAATATTGATATAAGAGTATCCTTCCTGCTCCTTATCGTTATATTGTTTAGAAAGTTCTAACCCTTTAAAATAGTAATCAAGCGACTCAGAATATTTACCCAGTATTCGATAAGCAACACCGATAAAACTGTGCGCTTTTATATAATTTCCGTAATCGTTATATTTTTGAGCTAACTCAATGGCTTCTAATCCAAATTTAATAGACTTTTCAGGATTTGAATTACGAAATTCCCAGCTTAAATCCGTTAATAAATCTGCTTTTAATGAATCATGCGTAGAATTAAGTACGTGAAGTAAACTATCAACGCCCTGAAGGTTATTGCTAAAACACCAAAAAGAAGAAATGATAAATAAAATACTTAGTATAAATTTCTTCATATAATCAGGAATAGAATATTTTCAGATAAAAATAAATAAAAATAAGATAACAGCAGAATAGTTTTGAGTTGTTTGTCAAAAAAACATAAAAAGATATTCGCAATTGAATAAAATCTAAACAATCTACCATTTATCTCAAATTCGAAAAATCATCTTTGGGAGATGGATACATTTTATAAATCTTTAAAGATTGTATACATCCAAATAAAATAAGAAGATACAATAACTAACCTATCATAAAATTTTATAATTTAGTGCAAAATTTCAGAACTGTTTACATATTAGATTACATAGCTTATTTACAAACCAGAAGGTATTATTTCAGCATAAGGAACCCGGATTTTTGATTCCTAATCTTTTAGCAAACATTTTAAGAATATCAGATGAATTATGCTATAAGATCAATGGATTTAAAAATTCTTTTTGTAATAAAAAACTATTTTTGGATACTAACTTAATTAATTACAGTAAAATCTAAATATAAAAAATCGATGGAGCTACTAAAAATACAAGAAATTGAAAAACGATTTGTAAATCATTTGGCACTTGATAACGTAAGTATGGCCATCCCTGAAAATAGTATTTACGGACTGTTAGGGCCAAACGGAGCAGGAAAAACCACGCTCATAAGAATCATAAACCGGATAACAGCGCCTGACAAAGGCCAAATATTTTTAAATGGACGAGAGATGAAACCTGAAGATGTCCATGAAATTGGATATCTACCTGAAGAGCGTGGATTATACAAAAAAATGAAAGTGGGCGAACAGGCTTTGTATTTAGCACGACTAAAAGGACTCTCGAAAAGAGATGCACTGAAAAAACTAAAATATTGGTTTGATAAATTTGAAATACAAGCATGGTGGGATAAAAAAGTAGAAGAGCTTTCGAAAGGCATGCAACAAAAAGTGCAATTTATTATTACTATTTTACATGAACCCAAACTTTTAATATTCGATGAACCATTTAGTGGGTTCGACCCCATTAATGCCAATCTGCTAAAACAGGAAGTATTAGAATTAAAGAAAAAAGGATCAACCATAATTTTTTCGACACATAATATGGGTTCTGTAGAAGAGTTATGTGATCATATAACCCTTATCAATAATGCTAAAAATTTATTGGAAGGCCCTATTGATAAAATTCGTCATGAATATAAATCAAACATTTACGAAATAACATTTAACGGCGAATATCAAAAATTAGAATCAGCGCTAAATGAACACTATCAAATCATTGAGCAAAAGAAAATAAACGGTTATAATGGTGTCCGCATAAAATTGTTACACCAAACCAATGAAAACGAGTTGCTTTCGTTAGTTATTCCTACCGTGGAAATCATCTCATTTAATGAGATTATTCCGAGCATGAATGATGTATTTATAAAAGCTGTAAATGAAAACAAAAAATAATTGCCTTAAATATTAACCATCATGAATAAGATAAACCTGATTATATCGAGAGAATACTTAACCCGTGTTAAGAAAAAATCATTTATAATTCTAACCATTTTAGGCCCTGTTCTTTTTGCAGCTCTCTTTATTGGGCCTGCATGGATTGCCTCAATTGAAGATACGGAGATGAAAAACATTGCTGTAATTGACAGCTCAGGTATTTTTATCAACAATCTTCCTGATGCCGATTATATTAAATTCGAATACATTGCAGATAAATCGTTAAACGAAGTAAAAAAGGAATTTTCCGAATCGGACTATTATGCGGTTCTACAAATTTTACCAAGCATAACGTACGAACCCAGTGCCGTTCATCTTTATTCAAAAAAGAAAGCCAGCTTTTCCGTTAAATCGCATATTGCAAGCTCCATGGAAAAAGAACTAAAAAACAGAAAGTTACGTAGCCATGGTATCGATGAAGCAGTGCTGGAATCTATTAAATCGGATGTTTCGATTCGAACAATTCAGTGGACTGATGACGGTGAAGCAAAAGAAAGCTCAACAGAAATTGCTATGGCTGTTGGATATGCAGGGGGATTCATGATTTATATTTTCATTTTTATGTTTGGCGCCCAGGTTATGCGTGGTGTTATCGAAGAAAAATCAAGCAGGATTGTTGAAATCATTGTCTCCTCGGCCAAACCATTCCAGCTTATGATGGGAAAAATTGTGGGTATTGCCCTGGTAGGATTAACTCAGTTTTTGCTCTGGATAATCTTAACATTTATTATTGTAAGCGGAGTAAAAACAGTCTTTTTCCCTGAACTGGGAACCCAAAATGCTCAGGAGGTAGTTGTACAGGATATGTTTGAAGAACAAGATATAGAGCAAATTGAAAATATGCAACCCCAAAATATGGACCAATTTTCCGGGATTTTCAACTCCATAAAATCTATCGATTTTGGCGTAATCATAGGTTCTTTTATTTTCTTCTTCCTTGGCGGATATTTATTGTATGGATCTTTATTCGCAGCTGTGGGATCTGCTGTGGATAACGAGGCTGACACCCAACAGTTTATGTTCCCTATAACCATTCCTCTGATATTAGGAATATTTGTGATGATTAATGCTATTAATACTCCCGACAGTCCAATCGCATTCTGGTTTTCCATCATTCCATTTACTTCACCTATTGTAATGATGGTTCGCATCCCTTTTGGTGTCCCTTATTGGGAACTGGCACTTTCAATGAGTTTGTTGATTTTAACATTCTTAGCCACTACATGGATGGCCGGAAGGATTTACCGTACCGGTATTTTAATGTATGGTAAAAAAGTTAACTATAAAGAACTGTGGAAATGGATTAGATATAAATTTTAACCTTAGTTGAGCGAGAATCTTTTAAGGGAATAATCGCTCAATCTGGATTTAAACCAACAAAAGGGAGCTACATTAATTTCAGCTCCCTTTTTTAATTTATAAATACTTATTATTTGTAATTTTGAATCTTTCAATCCTAATTAAAAATATTTATGAGAATTGCCATAATCGATATGGGTACCAATACCTTTAACCTGCTCATTGCAGAGATAATTCAAGGAAGAAAATTTAAAATCATCTTTAAAGATAAAGCGGGGGTAAAACTGGGAAAAGGGGGTATCAATCAAAAAATGATTTCATCCGAAGCCTTTCAACGAGGGATTGATGCAATAAAAAAACATCTTAAAACGACCCAAAAGTTTAATGTAGATAAGATATTTGTTACAGCAACATCCGGTGTAAGAAGTACAAAAAACGGGAAAGAGTTTGTTGAAACATTAGAAAAACAATTTGATATAAAAATCCAGGTTATATCCGGCGATGAAGAAGCGGAATTAATTTATCGTGGGGTAAAACAAACGGTTGAATTTAATGAGCACAGTGCTTTGATTTTAGATATTGGCGGCGGTAGCAATGAATTTATCCTGGCCAGTAACTCCGGTTTATTGTGGAAAAAAAGCTTCGACCTTGGAATCGCACGGCTATTAGATCAATTTAATCCTTCCGATCCCATTACACCCCATGAGATTGCTGCCGTAGAACATCATATCAACAAGAACCTGACTCCCTTATATGAAGCCGTTGAAATTTACCACCCCACAAAATTAATTGGCTGTTCCGGAACCTTTGATAGTTTTAGAGCTATGATCATAGCAAAAAAAGAAAATCTTCCTGACGATATAAAAAAACAGAACCATTACCTGATTAATCTTGGTGACTACTACAATCTTCATCAGGAATTAATACAATCAACCACAGCAGAACGCTTAGAAATGAAAGGACTTGAAATCGTAAGAGTCGAAATGATTGTTCTGGCAAGTATTTTTGTTAATTTTATACTCAGAAAATTAAAGCTAGAAACAATTGTTCAGTCCAACTTTGCAATAAAAGAAGGAATGATGGATAAAATAATAAACAGCAAAATCTAAATTTATGGCTAAGATACTGGTAATTGACGACGAGAAAAGTATTCGTGATACATTAAAAGAAATTCTGGAATATGAAGATCACCAGGTAGATTTGGCTGCCGATGGTGATGAGGGATTAGCCCTTTTTAAAGAAAATAAATACGATATTGTTTTACTCGATATTAAAATGCCTCAAAAAGACGGAATAGAGGTTTTAGAAGAAATCTTTAAAATCAATTATGAAATACCGGTTATCATGATTTCCGGACATGGTAATATTGATACAGCCGTAGAATCAATCAAAAAG
Source organism: Bacteroidales bacterium (assembly GCA_041686115.1). GTDB lineage: Bacteria > Bacteroidota > Bacteroidia > Bacteroidales > UBA12077 > UBA12077. The sequence goes on along the minus strand of JAWLEM010000032.1, from coordinate 6,493 downwards.
GGTGCTTATGACTTTATCGAAAAACCGCTGGATTTAAACAGGCTGCTGGTAACTATCCGCAATGCCATGGATAAATCGACCCTCGTAAATGAAACCAAAACCCTAAAGAAAAAAGTAAGCAAAACCTTTGATATTGTCGGAGAATCGGAAGCTATTACCAAAGTTAAAGATATGATTGAGAAAGTGGCTCCTACCGACGCTCGGGTACTCATTACCGGACCCAATGGTTCAGGGAAAGAACTGGTAGCACGTTGGTTGCACGAGAAAAGTGAACGTGCAAACGGACCATTTATCGAAGTTAACTGTGCTGCTATTCCTTCCGAATTGATTGAAAGCGAACTATTCGGGCATGAGAAAGGAGCTTTTACCTCGGCACACAAACAGCGCAAAGGAAAATTTGAACAATCACATACCGGAACCATCTTTTTAGACGAAATCGGGGATATGAGCCTGAATGCACAAGCCAAAGTGTTAAAAGCGCTGGAAGAAAAGAAAATTTCAAGAGTAGGCAGCGATAAAGATATCCATGTGGATGTAAGAATTATTGCGGCAACCAATAAAAATCTTAAAGAAGAAATTGAGAAAAACAGGTTTCGTGAAGACTTATACCACCGTTTAAGCGTAATTTTAATCGATGTACCATCTTTAGATGACAGGAAAGAGGATATACCTCTGCTGGCCGAACATTTTAATGAACTCATTTGCGCTGATTACGGAGTAAGTAAAAAAATTATTACTGACGATGCCCTGGAAGAACTGAAAAAAATTAGCTGGACAGGAAATATCCGCGAATTTAGAAATGTGCTGGAACGGTTAATTATTTTATGCGATAAAGAAATTACTGGAAAAGATGTGGTTGCTTATGCACAGCCGATATCTAAATAGTTTTGAGTTTGCCTGCTGAACAGGCAGGTTCTGAGAATATCAGCAGGCAGGTTTTGATGTTTCTCATTTGATTTTTGCTTATGCCCTTTCAGGGCGTAATTTTTGTTTAGTGCGAAATTAAAAGGGCGTTGCCCTTAATTATTGCTTAAAGGCTTTCAGCCTTTGTATGGTAAAAAACTTATAAAACTAAACATTAACTTAAATGGGGGAATTATAAGGGATATAGTTTTTAAAAGAGTTAAAAATAACATCCCACAAAGTTTAAAAATTGCCCTGAAAGGGCATAAGCATAAACACGGGGCATCGCTCCGCAGATAAACCAGCAATAATGAATCGCCCTGCAAGGGCAAAAGCTTAAAGAAATTTTTACTTTGGCTTTCAGCCTTTTGGTTAAGAAAAAGTTGCAAAAATAAAATATAGATTAATATATCTTTATCTTTTTAATAAATAAAAAAACGTATAAAATATTAAATTTGTAATGTAAAGGTGAGATTATAAGCAACATATCCCCTTAAAAAATTAGAGCTGTTTAATTCATTCCTTAGAAAGAAGGACAGGCATTAAATATTTGCCCTGAAAGGGCATAAGCATAAACACGGGGCAGCGCCCCGCAGATAAACCAGCAATAATGAATCGCCCTGAAAGGGCATAAGCATAAAAATATGGCTCAATCATTATCCAAAGTTTATGTACATATCACCTTCAGTACCAAAGGTAGACTCCCTTTAATAAAAGAAGAAATAAAAAGTTCTCTCTTCGAATATATTGGAGGAATATGCAAAGGCCTGGAGTGTAATCCTGTAAAAGTAGGTGGATACAGCAATCATATTCATATTTTATGTACACTATCAAGAAAAATTACCCCAATGAAATTATTAGAAGAAATAAAAAAGCAATCTTCTAAGTGGATAAAAACCAAAGGCAAAGAATATAGCAAATTTTACTGGCAAAATGGATACGGAATATTTTCTGTTAACCCTTCGGAAATAGATGTTGTAATTCGATATATTGATAATCAAGAAACCCATCATCAAAAGATTAACTTTAAAGATGAATATAAAGCATTTTTGAAAAAGTATAACGTTGATTTCAAGGAAGAATTTCTTTGGGATTAAATGGCTAATGCCCCTTCAGGGCGCGATTTTTTTTGCAAAATTAAAAGGGCGTTGCCCTTAATTATTGCTTAAAGGCTTTCAGCCTTTGTATGGTAAAAAAATTTATAAAACTAAACATTAACTTAAATGGGGAAATTATAAGGGATATAGTTTTAAAAAGAGTTAAAATTAACATCCCAAAAAGTTTAAAAATTGCCCTGAAAGGGCATAAGCATAAACACGGGGCATCGCTCCGCAGATAAACCAGCAATAATGAATCGCCCTGCAAGGGCAAAAGCTTAAAGAAATTTTTACTTTGGCTTTCAGCCTTTTGGTTAAGAAAAAGTTGCAAAAATAAAATATAGATTAATATATCTTTATCTTTTTAATAAATAAAAAAACGTATAAAATATTAAATTTGTAATGTAAAGGTGAGATTATAAGCAACATATCCCCTTAAAAAATTAGAGCTGTTTAATTCATTCCTTAGAAAGAAGGACAGGCATTAAATATTTGCCCTGAAAGGGCATAAGCATAAACACGGGGCAGCGCCCCGCAGATAAACCAGCAATAATGAATCGCCCTGAAAGGGCATAAGCATAAAAATATGGCTCAATCATTATCCAAAGTTTATGTACATATCACCTTCAGTACCAAAGGTAGACTCCCTTTAATAAAAGAAGAAATAAAAAGTTCTCTCTTCGAATATATTGGAGGAATATGCAAAGGCCTGGAGTGTAATCCTGTAAAAGTAGGTGGATACAGCAATCATATTCATATTTTATGTACACTATCAAGAAAAATTACCCCAATGAAATTATTAGAAGAAATAAAAAAGCAATCTTCTAAGTGGATAAAAACCAAAGGCAAAGAATATAGCAAATTTTACTGGCAAAATGGATACGGAATATTTTCTGTTAACCCTTCGGAAATAGATGTTGTAATTCGATATATTGATAATCAAGAAACCCATCATCAAAAGATTAACTTTAAAGATGAATATAAAGCATTTTTGAAAAAGTATAACGTTGATTTCAAGGAAGAATTTCTTTGGGATTAAATGGCTAATGCCCCTTCAGGGCGCGATTTTTTTTGCAAAATTAAAAGGGCGTTGCCCTTAATTATTGCTTAAAGGCTTTCAGCCTTTGTATGGTAAAAAAATTTATAAAACTAAACATTAACTTAAATGGGGAAATTATAAGGGATATAGTTTTAAAAAGAGTTAAAATTAACATCCCAAAAAGTTTAAAAATTGCCCTGAAAGGGCATAAGCATAAACACGGGGCATCGCCCCGCAGATAAACCAGCAATAATGAATCGCCCTGAAAGGGCATAAGCATAAAAATATGGCTAAAGATAATTATCGTACTGAAAAAGATTTTTTAGGAGAGAAAAAAATATCTGAAGATGCATTATACGGAATTCATTCGGTACGGGCACAAGAAAATTTCCCTGATAATTCTCCCTTTTCTTTTGACTGGTATAAATCAGTAGGTCTAACGAAACTTGCCTGTTACTTAACCTATGATAAATTTAAGAAAGCTATTGCTGAGAAATATCCTGGTCAAAAACTCCCGATAAATTTATTCGAGCAACCGGTAATTGATGCCCTGATAGAATCTGCCGAAGAAATTTCCGAGGGTCAACACTTCGACCACTTTATTGTACCCGCAGTTCAAGGGGGTGCCGGCACCAGCATTAATATGAATATAAATGAGATCATTACCAATGTCGCACTCAAAAAACTGGGCAAAAATCCCGGCGATTATCATACCATTGATCCCATAGAACAGGCCAATATCTACCAATCGACCAACGATATCATTCCCACATCCCTAAAAGTAACCATCATAAAGTTACTGGTTGAGTTAGAAGAAAAAATAAACGCCCTTCGATTTGACCTTGAAAAGCTGGAAAAGAACAGTCGAAATCAACTACGCATTGGGTATACCCAGATGCAGGAGGCTGTGCCTTCATCGTATGCGATGCTTTTCAGCTCGTACAATGAAGCTTTATCGCGTGACTGGTGGCGCGTATCAAAGTGCTTTGAGCGAATAAAAGTGGTAAACCTTGGTGGAAGTGCCATAGGAACCGGAATGGCCGTTCCTCGTTTCTTTATTATGGAAGCTACCCCTACCCTGCAAAAACTCACCAACCTCCCCATTACCCGAAGTGAGAATATGTCTGATGCAACCAGCAATTTAGACACACTGGTTGAGGTACATGCAATTTTAAAATCACATGCCGTAAACCTTGAAAAAATGGTTTCGGATATCCGCTTGTTATCATCTGATGTGGCAGGAAATAAAGAAGTCGCTATCCCCCATAAACAAGTTGGGAGTTCCGTTATGCCCGGCAAAGTTAATCCGGTAATTCCTGAATTTGTGATTAGCGCGTCCCATAAGATTTATGCAAACGATAGTTTGGTGTCATCGTTAAGTGCACAAGGCTGCCTCGATTTAAATCCTTATCTGCCGGTAATTGGCCATGCTGTACTCGAAAGTATCAACTTATTAATTGCAGCCAATAAAACATTAAAAGAAAACTTTTTTAATGGATTGATGATTGATAATAAAAAAGCTGAAGAAAGGCTTTTTAAAAGTCCGGCCATTACTACCGCATTGAGTCCTCACATTGGCTACCATAAAGCAGCCGAACTGGCAAAAGAGATGAAAACTTCCGGGTTGGATATTTTTCAAGCCAATGAGAAACTACAAACGATGAATACTGAAAAATTAAAAAAGATACTTCAGCCACAAAATCTTTTAAAAATGGGATTTACAGTAAATGACATAAACATTTAAAGTTCTCTGAAAGCATGACTTTTACAATAACTCCATATAATAAGCATTGGATAATAAAATTAGGTTTTTTATTAATTCTAATAGTACTGTTTTTTTATTTAGGTTTTGAAAAAATATTTTTCACGGGTCCTTTTGGGATACATTTTATGCGTCAAACAGATAGCTTATCATTTGCCTCAAATTACTTTAATAATGGATTTAACTTTTTTCAACCACAACTTTATAATTTAAATAATATCGAAGGGAGAGCTGCATGTGAATTTCCAATTACCTATTATATAACAGCATTAACATATACTATCTTTGGCAAACATTTTTTTCTTCAAAGGATAGTACATTTAATTATTGCATATTTTGGAGCATTTGCTGTATTTAAGTTGGCAAAAAACATTTTGAATGATTATTGGTATGCTCTAATTATTAGTTTATTCTTATTTACTTCAACAGTCTTTAATTATTACTCATTTAACTATCTTCCAGATATTCCAGCATTAGGTTTCTCTTTTCTTGGATGGCTTTTTATATTTAATTATAGAACGAATAAGAAAATTAATGCATTACTTCTTTCCTTTCTTTTTTTTGCTCTAAGTAGTTTAATTAAAATAACCTACTTAATAAATCCAATAGCAATTCTAGTATTTGCGATTATACAATTCATCTTTAACAAAAAAGAAAAATTCTTCTCAAATAATAAAAAAGTTATTTTATACAGTTTAATTACAATTATCGTTGTATTGATTTGGAATGCATATATGTTTTACTATATCACAATATATAGTTCAAACTCTTTCAACACAAAAGCTTTGCCTATTTGGATTTTAAATAAGGAAAATATTCGAATCGTGTGGGATCATTTAAGCGATTATTGGTACAATAAATATTTTACACGTTCTATCTTTTATGTTTTCTATACTTTAATAGCATTTCAGGTTCTTTTTTATAAGAAAAGTGATAAAAAGATCTCGCTTTTAATTCTTGTCTTATTTATTGGAGGTTTATCTTATTTGATATTATTTTTTGCCCAATTCAAAGATCATGATTACTACTTTTTAGCATTCTTCCCATTATTCTTTTTGCTATTAATAAATGGAATAAATACATTTCAAAATGTTATAAGCAATAAATATGTTCATCTTATTACTAAAATTCTTCTTACAGGAATCGTTCTTTTAAGCATTAATTCATCAAGATCAAAACTCAATAATCGATTCAATAAAAAATTAGATTTGTATTCACATGCCGGGTTAGTTATTGAAAAGAATTTATCTGCAATTGATAAATTAAATATAGAGTCAGATGCAAAATTTATTGTTGGTCCGGACTATTGTCCGAATGGTGGTTTATTTTTTCTCGACAGACAAGGATGGAATCTTAAACCAAATCAAATTACAATCGAAAATATTAATACCTTAAAAAATAAAGGTGCAGATTATCTGATTTTAGCAAGTGAAGATCCTCGTGTATTAACTGTTGGAGACTCAACAGGAATTAAAATCTTATCTACAAAAGAATTAAATATCTATAGATTTAAAAAGAATTAAACCTTTTATTTTTCTTATGTTGATTAATATTAAGCAAAAATACTATGGCCAAAGGCAAGGAATCAAAATCACATATAAGAATCTAAGGACACAGGAATAACGGTAGGAGCTCACTCACTAACCGCCTGGCAGGACAGAATATTGCCATTGCTTCCGATTTTGGCGGCAC
>JAWLEM010000031.1:0-17371 GCA_041686115.1 Bacteroidales bacterium | reverse complement strand
CAGGTCAATTACGCCCAAAGCAATTAGTGTTGGTTCTTTTCCAACAATTCTTATTAACCCGTAACCCATAATAGTTGTGCCGGGGTCAATACCTAAAATAATCTTTTCTTTTTCCACAGCTTTAACCACTATATTGCTCCAATTTCATCTGTAAGATTATTATACTTAATCCATGACTTTCTTAATATCTCTGCGGCTGATTTTTTAGATGAAAAACTACCGTTTTCGATATGATAAAGTACTTCGTTTAAAGATGCTTCATCGGGGTCGCCGAAATCTTTGGTTACATCATCCTCGGCATAGCTGTTCGCAGGTAATCCATTATAATACTCACCTTCATCATTTACGTTTAAAATCTTAAATGTAATAGGAACATAGGCCAAATCGCTAATATTGCTAAAAAAAGAATACATCCCCACGGGTTTGCCATAAGTATCATCTCCTACAAGATAAACATCCATGTAAGGATCAATTCCGTTAATTATGGCTTCGCTAGCCGATGCAGACGCTTTTGATGTAATAAAATATACCTTATTAAGACGCACAGAATTGCTTTCCTGTGCAAGTTTATACGAATAATTATCTATTGTACGGGAGGGATTATGAGTATATTTTAAAAACACCTTTTGATCTAGCTCATCCGCAATAAACAAACCGACTAAATGCATGGCAACATCCATTTGTCCACCTCCATTATATCTTAAGTCAATAATCAGTTCATCAATGTTTTCTGAATTAAAATAATTAAAAGCCTCATCAAGCTCACTTATCGATGGTTCAATAAAACTTTTAAAAACAAGATACCCGGCCTTTTTAGTACCCACATTAAAAGCCGTACGATACAAAACAGTATTCATATAAACCAATTTCTTAGCAAATGATTGGGTTACTACAACTCCTTCCGGCGATTCTAATACAAATTCGTTAGAAACACCTATTTCATCAGTTCCTAACAATGAGTTTAAATCCGAATCATCGTTAATGGATACCCCGTTAATTTCCTTAATTAACCATCCTCGTGTTACCCCTTCATCAACCAAATCAGAATCATCAAACAAAAAAGTAATCCGCATATTCCCGTCTTTATCGGGGCCATAACCAAACCCATATCCAACATAAGTACCCTCATCATAGTACTGTTTAAATGCATCCTGAGTGGTAATATAACTCCAACGGTCTCTTAATTCATACCGCATCGATTCTAAAAGGTCGTTTGGATTAGAGAAATCTGCCGGATCCACATCAGGGATTGAATCGTTCCATAAATACCAATACTTCATTAGATCATGAAACTCTTTGGTGGTCTCAACTGTTGTCGGATATATCTTTTCCTTCTCGCAAGAATAAAAAGTTATTCCAATGAGCATAGTTGTTATCACTATTGACAATTTATAAAGTAGATTTTTCATTTTTTCCTCTTTTTATTTGTTGTAACATAATTCCCGAAACAATTAAAACTAATCCAAAAATCGTGGTCAGATATATTTTTTCTCCCAAAATTAAATGTATAAAAATTAATGAAAAAAATGGGGTCAGGTATATTAAATTTCCAATTTTATCGGTTCGTCCGGCTAATTTTAATGCCTTTAACCATAATACAAAAGTTATGCCCATTTCAAAAAATCCAATATAAATCCCCGAAAAAATTCCTTTGGCACTATCAATAACGACAGAAGATTCTTTAATCGTTAATATCAAAATAAAAATAAAGGCGAAGCCAAAATTCAGGAATAGTTTTACCACTTCATCCCGCTTATCTCTCATATTAAACAACCAAAACAAAGCCCAAACAATTGAGCTGCTTAGCGCCAGGGCAACCCCCAGCGGGTTGGCAAACTTAAGATTAAACAAGTCGCCTTGTGATGAAATAAAATAAACCCCAATAAAACTAATTACCAAAGCAGTAAAACTTCGAATACTTAATTTTTGCTTTAGTATTGGAATTGAAAGTAATACCAGCGCAATTGGCCAGATAAAATTAAGTGGTTGCGCAATTTGTGCCGGCAAAAGCGTATAGGCTCTAAATAGAACAACATAGTATAAGAATGGATTTAAGAATCCGAGAAATATAGAGTGTAAATAATCTCTTGCACTATATGTTTTTAGCATATAAAGCTTTTTTTGAAACCACAAAACAAAAAACAAAAAAACTACGGCTGTAAAAGTAGAATATAATAATAATTGAAAATAATCGATGTGCCTTAAGCCGATTTTAAATGCCGAAGCTGATGTTCCCCAAAAAAGAATGGTAAAGCCTGCAAATAAATATGCTTTTTGATCATTTTTCATGTATCGCTGAAGTTATGATTAATCCGATATGGCTTACGCCTTTTGTCGTAGTTAGTTATGAAAAACTCCAAACAACAAATTCGGGTTTATAATATTACTAATTATTTAGATCATTAAAAAAGGATTAAAAAAAAGAGTGCTAATAAGCACCCTAATAAAAAAATCATATTCAAAACTTAGTCAATGATATCAAACCCGGTATATTTACGGAGAGCATCGGGAACAACAATCCCATTGGGTGTTTGATTATTTTCTAACAATGCTGCTAATATTCGCGGGAGTGCCAGTGCACTGCCATTAAGGGTATGTGCTAGTTTTGTTTTTTTCTCACCATCTTCTTTAAAACGCAGTTTTAACCGATTGGCCTGGTATGATTCGAAATTTGATACTGAACTTACTTCCAACCATTTTTCCTGTGCTGCAGCAAATACTTCAAAATCGTAAGTAAGTGCCGATGTAAAGCTGATATCACCTCCACAAAGTTTTAAAATCCGGTATGGCAGGTTTAACGATTTGACAAGATTTTCGACATGGTTTAACATTTCCTGCAAGGTATCATAAGATTTTTCAGGATGCTGCAACTGTACAATTTCAACCTTATCAAACTGATGCAGACGGTTTAATCCTCGAACATCTTTACCATATGATCCGGCCTCACGACGAAAACAGGGTGTATAAGCAGTCATTTTAATTGGAAAATCCCTGGCCGATAAAATTTCATCCCGGTAAATATTGGTAACAGGAACTTCGGCAGTAGGAATCAGATATAAATTGTCGGCTGTAACATGGTACATCTGTCCTTCTTTATCCGGCAACTGTCCTGTTCCAAAACCCGAGTCTTCGTTAACCATTAAGGGTGGAAGCACTTCACTATAACCTGCATCAATGGCTTTATCCAGGAAGTAATTTATTAAGGCGCGTTGCAATTTTGCTCCCTTACCCTTATATACAGGGAATCCGCTGCCGGTTAATTTAACTCCCAACTCAAAATCTATAATATCGTATTTTTTTGCTAATTCCCAATGAGGTAAAGCTTTTTCTCCTAAATCTGGTTTTGTACCTTCTGCCCTTACTTCTACATTATCTTGCTCGCCTTTACCTGGCGGAACAGATTCGTGTGGAATATTAGGAATTTGAACCAGTAATCCGGTTAAATCAGATTCAATTTTTGTTAACTCTTCCGATTGTTTTTTAATATTTTCTTTTAAATCTGCGTTTCTATCTTTTACATGGTTTGCTTCCTCAACCTTACCACTTTTAAACAGCTGCCCGATCTCTTTCGAAAGCTTGTTCAGTTCAGACTGATTGTTGTCCATGTTATTTTGTGTTGAACGGCGCTGATTGTCCAGCTCAAGAATCTGTTTTATAATTTCAAGCGCATTAAAATTTTTAATTTTTAACCGCTCAATAATAAAATCCTTATTTTCCTGAATATAACGTAAGGTTAGCATTTTGAATAAAAATAAAAGGTTATAAAATAAAAAATCTCCTCATTTTTTACTTAAAAACACAGCAAAAACAGGAGATTCAAAATTACGTAAAAAATATCTTATTCTTCGATAGGAACAATATAAACAAATGATTTGTTACCTCTTTTTCTTCTAAATTCAACTTTTCCGTCAGTTAAAGCAAATAATGTATGGTCATTTCCTATGCCAACATTTTCGCCAGGATGATGTTTTGTTCCTCTTTGACGAACAATAATATTACCTGCTCTGGCAGCCTGTCCGCCAAATAATTTTATCCCTAATCGTTTGCTTTCCGATTCGCGGCCGTTACGTGAACTACCTGCTCCTTTTTTATGTGCCATTTGTCAAAATATTTTTAATTAAGCAATAATGTCTTGTACCTGAATCTGGGTAAATTGCTGTCGGTGTCCGTTCTTAACCTGATACCCTTTTCTTCGTTTTTTCTTAAAAACAATTACCTTGTCACCTTTTTGGTGAGCTAAAATTTTAGCGGAAATTTTCGCATCTTTCACGGTAGGTTTTCCGACCTTTACCTTGCCGTCATTATCTACCAGCAATATTTTCTCGAACTCAACAGTCGAACCTTCTTCACCTTCTAATCTGTGAACAAAAATCTTGCTGTCTTTTTCTACCTTAAACTGCTGGCCTGCTATGTCAACTATTGCGTACATCTATTTAAATTTTAACAGTTTCTTAACTATTTTGGGAATGCAAAAATATAAAAGTTTCTTTGATTAACAAGGATATAATTCCTATTTTTTATCTTAAAAACTATTTTTATAACAATTAACGGGCAAAGATATGAAAAAAAGCGATTGTCAGAATCAAATTCGCATGAAATATCGTGAAAAAAATTATCAAATTTAATTAATGATAAAATAATAAATAACTTTGTAGAAATATTAAAAGACAGATAATGGCTATAAGATTTTTTTATACTCCTAAAAATAAAAAATTTAATTACTCGCCACGATATTATGACGAGCAAAAAGAAGAACTTGAAAGGAGAATAAGGCAAATTAAAAGAGAGTTGGGCGTAGAAGAATTGTCAGACTCAGATAAACCCTACATTCCAAACATTAAAGGGCAGATGCGGGGTGTTTTTAAACGTAATAGTGCAGAGAGAAAAAGATCCAACCTCCGATTGGCTATTATCCTGGTAGTATTAATTACCATTGTTTATTTCTTGTTATTTTATTAAAACCGGATTTTTAAATGGCAGATATAATTCAGCTTTTACCTGATTCAGTTGCAAATCAAATAGCTGCCGGCGAAGTAATACAGCGTCCGGCTTCTGTTGTTAAAGAATTAGTTGAAAACGCTGTTGATGCAGGTGCAGATGTAATTACAGTAAACATTAAAGATGCCGGAAAAACCTTAATCCAGATTATTGATAATGGAATTGGAATGTCAGAAACCGATGCCCGGCTGGCTTTCGAAAGACACTCAACATCTAAAATAAAAAATGCCGATGACCTTTTTGCTATTACAACGATGGGTTTCAGGGGTGAAGCATTAGCATCTATTGCTGCTATTGCACATATCGAATTAAAATCAAAACAAGACAACCAGGAAGTTGGAACTCAAATACAAATCGAAGGGTCGAAACTGATTAACCAGGAACCAACCAGTTGCGCTACAGGATCAAGCTTTGCTATCAAAAACCTTTTTTATAATGTGCCTGCCCGCAGAAAGTTCCTAAAATCAAACACTGCTGAATTCGGGCATATTATTCGCGAGTTCCAGAGAATTGCCTTATCGCATCCTCATATTGAATTTAAATTGTACCATAACGATTCTGAAGTTTACATTCTTCCCAAATCGAATATCCGCCAACGCATTGTCAATATTTTTGGAAAAAAGATAAACCAAAATCTTATTCCGCTGGAAAGTAAAACAAGTATTGTAAGCATTAAAGGATTTATCGGGAAACCCGAAAACGCAAGGAAAAAAACGGGTGAGCAGTTTTTCTTTATCAATAACAGGTATATGCGGAATCCTTATCTATACAAAGCTATATTAAATGCTTATGAACAAATACTACCGCCGGAAACCATCCCTTCCTATTTTTTATATTTAGAGGCCGACCCATCGACCATTGATGTAAATATTCATCCGACAAAAACAGAAATTAAGTTCGAAAACCAACAAGCTATATGGCAAATTTTGCATGCATCGGTAAAAGAGAGCCTTGGCAAAAATAATATTGTCCCATCCATAGATTTTAACCAGGAGCAAGGATTCGATATACCCGTAATTTCAAAAAACACAAAGATTAATGCTCCCCAAATAGATATAGATCCCACTTTTAATCCTTTTAAAGAGGATAAATTCTCCAACAAAGGGCAAAAAAGTGCAAAATTTTCTTTAGAAAAAGACAATCTGGCCAATTGGGAAAATCTTTACCAGGGTTTTGAAAAAGAAAACCAACCTGATGATGATTTTTCTTTTATTTCTAACCTTGACACCCAGTCATCCATTACTGATAATAACCAGGGAGACAATGTTTTTCATTTTAAAAACAAATATATTTTAACGCCGGTTAAATCGGGGCTAATGGTTATTGATCAGAAAAAAGCGCATGAAAGAATTCTGTTTGAAAAATTTATGCAATCTTTACAATCCAATACGGCTGTTTCACAGAAATCATTATTCCCAAAAACTATTGAATTAGATGCAAAAGACCATCATCTACTGTTAAGTATAAAAGACGAAATGGCAGCACTGGGCTTTGATATTGATGATTTTGGAGGTAATGCAATCATTGTAAATGGTATGCCTGCAGATTCGAGCAGCCAAGAGCCGGAGCAAATTATTGATAAATTTTTAAACGAATATTTAAACAGCGAGATCGATACCAAAAGTAAAGCAAAAGAAATTATTGCAAAATCATTGGCAAAGGCATCGGCAATTAGCTCAAGCCAACCCTTAAACAACGAAGAAATGAGACAAATTATAGACTTGCTTTTTGCCTGTGAGCAACCAAATTATTCGCCCTTTGGCAAAAAAATTGTTACCATCATAAAAACAGAAGAGATAGAAAAACGTTTTTAATATTGTTTTATAAAATATCAAGTTATGTTTAATACACAATTTAGTAATATTCCACCGGTTGTAAAAAACCTGATTATCATAAATGTAATCATGCTTTTAGCCACCTGGGTTTTAGGTGGCACCTTTGGTGTTGAATTAACCAAGCTTTTTGGATTGCACTATTTTAAATCTGAATTTTTTCAGCCCTACCAATTTGTAACCCACATGTTTATGCACGGGGGTTTATGGCACTTGTTTTTTAACATGTTTGCATTATGGATGTTTGGGCGAGTACTCGAATCGGTATGGGGAAGCAAAAGATTCTTCATCTATTTTATGGTTACCGGTTTAGGAGCTGCAGCTTTACATACTTTTGTTATCCATCTGCAAATGACAAGTATTTTGAACGATATTCAAGCATTTAACAATACCCCATCGCCTGATGCACTAGCAATACTGGTTAAAGATCATTTTCCGGAATACTACTCACAGGTTTACAGCAAATTGTTAGATGGATGGTATTCAAATCCGGATAATCCGAGCTATATTGCCAGAGCACAGCAGTTCATCAAGGAATTATTAAATTTTAAAATGAACATCCCAACGGTTGGGGCATCAGGAGCTGTTTTTGGAGTTTTACTGGCTTTTGGTATGTTATTCCCCAATACGCAACTAATGCTATTATTCCCGCCTATACCAATACGAGCTAAATATTTTGTTATATTTTACGGGGCATTAGAACTCTGGCTCGGATTAACACAACCCGGAAGCAACATTGCACATTTTGCCCACCTCGGTGGCATGTTATTTGGATTCTTTCTTATTAAATACTGGAAGAAAAACAGGTCCAACTTTTTTTAATAGTGCCTGCACAATGAGTATAATAGAAGTTACAAGACAATTATTATGGGAATAGCCGACGAAATAAAACAATCTTTTAAAAGCGGAAATGCGCTTATTAAATTACTATATATCAATATTGCTGTCTTTTTGACAGTTAAAATTATTAGTGTAATATTTTTCTTATTATCTGCCGATCAAACTTTCTCTATTGCAAACTGGTTTGCAGTACCTGCAGATTTTTCAAATTTAATAATTAAACCCTGGACCATCTTTACCTACATGTTCTTACATATGGATTTTTTCCATATCCTTTTTAACATGTTATGGTTGTATTGGTTTGGGCTGATTTTTCTTAGCTATTTCGACGAAAAGAAACTGTTGAGTTTATATTTAACAGGTGGATTGGCAGGGGCAGCTTTATATATTATTGCCTTTAATGTATTTCCTGTTTTTGAGGAGGTATTACCTGTTTCTTTCGCACTGGGTGCATCTGCATCTGTAATAGCTATTGTAATCGCTGTTTCTGTCTATGCACCTAATCATACCATAAATCTTCTCTTTTTTGGACCAGTAAAACTGAAATATATCGCTATTGTAACTATCGTGCTTGATATTATTAGTATTGCCTCATCTAATGCCGGTGGGCATATTGCACATTTGGGCGGTGCACTTTTTGGTTATTTATTTGTTCAGCAATATAAAAAAGGGAAAAACATAAATAAAGGTTTCGACCGGTTTATGGATAAACTTTTTACCATATTTAAACCAAAGCCTAAATTTAAGGTAACTCATAAAAAACCAATGACTGATTTTGAATACAATAAGCAAAAAGTAAAGAAACAAGAAGAGATTGACCAAATTCTGGATAAAATAGCAAAATCAGGATACGATAGTTTAACCAAGAAAGAGAAAGAGATATTATTTAAAAACAGCCAATAACACCCGCCCAAAAAGATTTAGCCTGCAACTATTGTTAAATTAATCGAAAAATCATAATTTAGTTATAGAAATCAATAAATATGCAAAGTGCATTGAAAAAGCTGATTTATAAAATATTAAAATACTTAAATGTTATTATTATTGGGGCATTATTATTGTCGTACCTGTCGGTTTATATTAGCCCCGAAAAAATATGGATACTTGCTTTTTTTGGATTGTCATATCCATTTTTGCTTATTCTTAATTTTCTTTTTCTAGTATTTTGGATTTTTAAACGAAAAGTGTTTTTTATTTTTTCTTTTATTGCAATTCTAGTGGGGTGGAACTACTTAAGCTCATACATTCAAATACCTCTTCGGAAAAAAGACCCTAAAGAATTGACTAATAATCAAGAACTTAATCTCCTGTCCTTTAATGTAAGATTATTTGATTTATACCAATGGAACCAAAATAAAAATACAACAGATGCTATTTTTAGTTATATGAATACCGGCGACTTTGATGTTATTTGTCTCCAGGAATTTTTTTCAAGAAATACCGGAGAACTTTCAGAAAGTGATATTAATCAAAAACTTACCGGCGATTACTACGCACACATTGATTACTCTACCAAAAATAAAAACTACAATTATGGAGTAGCTACTTTTAGTAAACATCCAATTGTAAACCGTGGAATTATAAAATTTAGTAATTCATCAAATATTAGTATTTATACCGATATATTATTTAATGATGATACTTTGCGAATTTTTAACAATCACTTACAATCCATTCGGTTTAACGAAAAAAATTACAGCTTTATCACCAACAGTAAAACCCTTAAAGACGAAGAGAAATTTAAAGAAATAAAAGATATATCAACCAGGCTTAGAGATGCTTTTATAAAAAGAGCCAGCCAGGCAGAAACGTTATCAAATCATATTAAGCATTCTCCCCATCCTGTTATCTTATGCGGCGATTTTAACGATGTTCCTGTTTCATATACTTATAAAACATTAATAAAAAATTTAAAAGATTCATTTATTGAAGCCGGAGCAGGAATTGGGAATACTTATATCGGGAAATTTCCTTCGTTTAGAATTGATTTTATTTTTTACAGTAACGAGTTGGAATGTCTGTCTTTCGATATTCACAAAGTAAAATTATCTGATCATTATCCCCTTACTGGCAAATTCTCTTTAAAAAAGTAAATTGTTAGAAAGGCAAACTGGTTAAATCAACATTTCCGCCGGAAACAATAATACCAACTTTTTTACCTTTAAACCTGTATTTGTTTTCAATTATCGCCGCTAAAGGAACAGCTGCCGATGGCTCAATAATAATTTTCATTCTCTCCCAAACCATGCGCATAGCTTCAATTATTGTTTTTTCAGGTACAGTTAAAATATCATCTACATTTTCTTTAATGATTTGAAAAGTCAGCGGGCTTAAAGAAGTTAACAATCCATCAGCAATTGTGTTCGGTTTTCCTGCAGGTATTAAAACGCCACTTTTAAATGACCGGTAGGCATCATCGGCATTTTCAGGTTCAGCGCCATAAACTTTAATATCGTTTTTTATGGCTTTGGCGGCAATGGATGTTCCGCTCATTAAACCGCCCCCACCTACTGGAGCAATAATTACATCTAAATCAGGTATTTTTTCTAACAATTCTTTGGCTGCAGTACCCTGCCCGCATATAACATTAAAATTATGGTATGGATGAATAAAGGTAGCCCCTGTTTTTTCCTGAACAATTTCCAGGGTTTTTTCTCTGGCATCAAGTGTCGGCTCGCAAAATGTAATCTCTGCCCCATAACCATCAACTGCTTTTTTCTTGATTGATGGTGCGGTTTCTGGCATTACAATATATGCAGGCACTCCAAGCTGCTTAGCAGCAAGACTTAATGCTGCTGCGTGATTCCCTGATGAATGGGTAGTAACTCCTTTTTTTGCATCCTTCGCAGATAATTGCCTTACAGCATTTGTTGCTCCACGAAACTTAAAAGCACCAACCTTTTGAAAATTCTCACACTTAAAGTGTAAGGTAACACCCAAAATTTCATTAATACTGGTAGAAGAGAGAACCGGCGTACAATGAATGAGAGAACGAATTCTTTCATGAGCCAGTATTATATCTTGATAGGTTGGAGTTTTTTCAGTCATAATTTTAAACTTTATTGAATGGTATCTGTTTTTTCCTTTTCTTCCAGAAAAGCTTCGTATCGCAATAATATTTCCGAATATAAATTATATTCCGAAATACTTAAAATATATTCGTCTTTAAAATTACAAAAATCCATAAACTCTTTCGCTTCAGGCCCCTTCAACCCCGTTAAATTTTGTATAACGTGTATATTATACTTGTCATTAATCTCTGATCTGGCCTCATCTTTACGTTTAACTTCCAGATATTTTTTTATGCCTTTTGCTTCTTTGCTAAAAACCGAATAAATTAATGATGCCGGAGATGTTACTTTTGGCTCATCGACCAAGGGATATTCCAACTTAACATGTTTAAAAAGTTTTTTGGTTTGTGGATTTAATTTATGTTCATCCTCCAATTCAAGATTTATAACCTTATATTTAAATTCTTTATAGGTGCCTAAATATGATATCGAAACTTCAGGAATATCATACGATTTATTGACCAATATAATTTCTATAACTTTTTCAGGATTAGTCTTGGGTGCTATATATTCGGTGTGTTCAAACCCAATTGCAGAAATATTTAAGGTGTCTGCCGGGTTAACCCATGTTTCAAAATTACCCGAAGAATCGGAAACAACGCCTCTGCTTGTACTGACATTAATAACATGCGCAAAAGCCACAGGATATTGTTTTTCAAGGCTTAGAACCTTTCCATAAAAATAATAGGAAGAATCGGCATTTTGAGCATATAATCCGGCCGAAGCTATAATTAAAATCAGAAAAAAAATTAATAGTGCAAATATGGGCTTTCGTTGCATTGAACTATTTTTAATACACACAAATATATAACACTTTCAGATAGTCTTATGGACATTTAACAATCTTTAACTTAATAACTGAGCCGGAAAAAATTCTTTTTATCAAACTATTTTTTTCTATCTTCGCCAAATAATCAGAACTTTCGAACAATTAACGTAATTTTTGATCATGACTTACACAAATTACAAGAAAAAAATTGAACTTGCCTGGGCTAACAGATCATTACTAAAAGACAAGGAAACACTAAATGCCATAAATCAGGTTATTGAGTTATTAGACAAAGGAAAGATAAGGGTTGCAGAACCAACCGAAAATGGCTGGATTGTAAATGAATGGATAAAAAAAGCCGTGATTTTGTATTTTCCAACCCAAAAAATGGAGGTGATTAAAGTTGGCCCATTTGAGTTTCATGATAAGATTAATCTAAAAACTGGTTATGATAAACTGGGTGTTCGTGTTGTTCCGCATGCTATAGCCCGCTATGGTTCCTATGTTGCCAAAGATGTGATTATGATGCCATCGTATATAAACATTGGAGCCTATGTAAATTCTGGTACGATGGTTGATACCTGGGCAACAGTAGGATCATGTGCGCAAATAGGAAAAAACGTCCATTTGAGCGGCGGTGTTGGAATTGGGGGCGTTTTAGAGCCAATACAGGCAGCGCCAGTTATTATCGAAGATAATTGTTTTATTGGATCAAGATGTATTATTGTAGAAGGCGTTCATATCGAAAGCGAAGCTGTTTTGGGTGCTAACGTTGTTATTACAAAATCAACCAAAATTATTGATGTTTCAGGAGAAAAACCTGTTGAATACAAGGGCTTTATACCAGCACGATCGGTAGTTATACCTGGTACAAAAACCAAAAAATTTAATGCCGGCGAATATCAGGTTCCTTGTGCATTAATTATTGGAAAACGAAAAGAATCAACCAATCTCAAAACATCATTAAATGATGCTTTGAGAGAATACAACGTTGCTGTATAATCTTTTTTTATGGTAAAATTCTTAATTATACAAACTGCATTTATTGGCGATGTAATTCTTGCCACACCAATAATTGAAAAATTACATCATTTTTATCCCGATTCACAAATTGATTTTCTCCTGAGAAAAGGCAATGAAAATCTTTTGCGTAATCATCCCCATGTAGATAACCTGATTATCTGGAATAAGAAGCAAAATAAAACAAAAAACATGTTTCGGGTAATTCAAAGAATAAGGGAAAAAAAGTACGATTATGTAATGAATCTTCAGCGTTTTGCTTCTACAGGAATAATAACAACATTTTCCGGAGCAAAATTAACAGCCGGATTTAACAAAAGTCCATTTTCTTTTGCTTTTACGAGATCGATAAAACACGAGATTGGTAATGGCAAGCATGAAGTTGAAAGAAATTTAAAATTAATAGAGGAAGTTACAGACTCATCATTTTATAAACCAAAACTATATCCTACAGATGAAGATTTCGAAATAGTTTCGCAATATAAAATGCGCCCATATATTTGCATTGCACCCACATCAGTTTGGTTTACCAAACAATTCCCTGCAGAAAAATGGATTGAGCTATTAAAAAATATCAAATCAGGTTACCAGATATTTTTAATTGGCGGCCCCGATGATCAAGAAGCCTGTGACAGAATTATCGAACAAAGCGGATTAAGTAATATTACAAACTTAGCCGGGCAATTAACATTTTTACAAACATCGGCTTTAATGCAAAATGCAGCGATGAATTATGTCAACGATTCGGCTCCAATGCATATGGCATCGGCAATGAATGCCAAAACCACGGCTATATTCTGCTCAACCATACCAGAATTTGGATTTGGGCCACTATCTGACCATTCGAAAGTGGTTGAAACCGAAGAAAACCTGGATTGCCGTCCCTGCGGATTGCATGGATTTAAAGCCTGTCCAAAAGGGCATTTTAAATGTGCTTATACCATTGATATTTCTAAAATAACAAATATATAAAGATACGATCACTCCTCTACTACCCTTTTAAACTCACTAAAGGTTTTTTCAATAGAAAACCTTTCTTTTAGAATTTTATAGCCGGCATTTCCCATTGAGACACGCAGCTCCTTATTATTATATAATGTATCAACTTTTTCAGCTAAATGATTAACATTAAAATCCGGAACTACAAACCCATTTACTCCATCTTCAATAATCTCAAAAGAGCTACCGGTATCAAAAGCAACAACAGGCAAACAAAAGCTCATGGCTTCTAATAAAACAAAGCCAAATCCTTCCCAAATAGAAGGCAGAACGAAAATATCAATGGATTGATAAAAAGCTTTAATGTTTTTAACAAAGCCAAGAAGTTCAATTTCTTCCTGCAGGTTATTTTTTAAAATTTCCTTTTCTATATATTTACGGCATTTACCTTCTCCTGCAATTTTAATTTTAAAAGGAATCCCTTTCTTTTTAAGCAAAATAGCCAGCTCTACTAAATAATGATGTCCTTTTTCTTTTGACAGGCGCCCGGCAGAACCAATTACAATAGGTTCATGCTCTTTTTTATTAACTGGTGCATATCCGTCAGTAACCTCTATTCCATTATAAATAACTTTTACCATTTCTGGATTTATAATACCGGTATAGTTTAATAGTACTCCTTTCTTTGTTTGCTCTGAATTAACAATAATCTTGTCAATATATTTTCTTAACATACTATTGTAATACCATTTTCTCTTAATAGGTTTAGGAATGGCTCTTCGATAAAATATTTTTAACACTCCCGTTTTATAAGCGGTTTCGGCACCAAATTTCAAATCATTCGATAAATTTAAAACTAAACTCCCTATGTTATGAGCTTTCAGTATCCTGGAAAAACGTTTTCTCCTAAAATAATTAAATGAACTATAGGTATTTATTTTTAAACTTTTTAAATTAACCCTAGTTTCAAACTTTCTTACCTCTTTAAATAGAGCTGCATTTTTATTGGTTATTACCAGAACTTTATATCCATAACTATCCATAAATAATGCGGCATCTAATGTCCATTTTTCACCACCTCCCCAAACTTTATTAGAATTTAAAAAACAAATATTTTTAATATTCGGGGTATAGGGCGTTGAGTAAAGCTTATATAGTTTTATGTATTTTAAAAATACCTCCATAGAGGAAATTAAAGAAATATGCAAGCCTGTTAGGCCTCCTAAAAATCCTAATTTAATAACATAGTCCCTTAAAAACCTCCATATGGACCTCAAAATTATTCCCAGAATAGAAATATACTTCCCATTTTCGAAATATGACTGTGCGAGTATCGTTGAATACTTATTAGCCTGCGTAACATGCTCTTCCATTGAATAATATGAATAATGGAACAAGTCGCCCTTAAGATGTTTAATACGTACCCTTCTATTAAAAATTAATTTTTCATGAACTTTTAATCCACCCCAATTTCCTTTCCGGGAGTCCCATAAACGAATTTTTCTGTCGGGATACCAACCACCAAAACGAACCCACTTACCACAATAATTTGTTAACCTGTTAAAGGAATAGGCATCATATTGCCAATTTTCTTTTACTTCCAGAATCGATTTTTTTAATCTTTCAGACAAAGCTTCATCAGCATCCAGCGAGAGTATATATGGATTGTTTGCTTTAGTAATTCCGTAATTTTTTTGAGCCGAATAACCAAGAAATTTATTTTCGTAAAATTTTACATGATATGACTCGCATATCTTTTTAGTATTATCAGTTGAAAATGAATCAATAACCACAATTTCATCAACAATATTAATAATTGAATCAATGCATCTCTTAATATTTTTTTCCTCATTTAAGGTTATGATTACTGCGCTAATTTTTATCATTGATGTTGTTTTTTAATAAAACAAATATATAACACTTATTTATTACAATTTATATCTTTGTACTGTATTTTAAAATATTGATAGATGAAGATTAGTGGTTTTACAATGTCAAAAAATGCAGAAAAGCTTGGTTACCCGGTTAAAGAATCCATCTTATCTGCTCTTCCCCTGGTAGATGAATTTGTAGTAGCATTAGGAGATAGCGATCCTGATGATCATTCAAGGCAATTGATCAATGAAATAAAGTCGGATAAAATAAAAATCGTTGACACGGTATGGGATATTGAAAAATACCCCAAAGGAATGGAGCATGCACACCAAACCGACATTGCAAAAAACCATTGTTCAGGCGATTGGTTACTGTACCTTCAGGCAGATGAATTAATTCATGAAAAAGATATTCCTGCTATAAGACAAAGATGCAATGATTTGCTGAATGATCAAGAAGTTGAAGGTCTACTTTTTAAATACTACCATTTTTGGGGAGATTTTAAACATTATCATTTTTCTCATAGCTGGTATAAGCACGAAATACGAATAATCAGAAATGATCCTGAAATTCATAGTTGGGAATCAGCGCAATCATTTAGAAGGATCCCTGATTTTGATGGATTAAATTACCGAGTTCAGGAAAATACATTTAAACTTAACGTAGCCTCAGTAGATGCTCATATTTATCATTATGGTTGGGTTCGTCCTCCCCATATCATGAAAAAGAAACTGGTATCATTCGCAACCAATCATAGAGGTCAAAAAGGCGCAGCAAAAATGGAAAAAACCAATTTTGATTATGGAAATATCAAAAAGCTAAGAAAATTTAAAGGTGAGCACCCAAAAGTAATGAAAGATAAAATTGCAAATTATAACTGGGAGAACAAACTGTATAAACGAAATAAAAACAGACCCAAGTTTAAACATGAAAAATTCAAATACAAATTGCTTACATTTATTGAAAATTATATATTACATCAAACAATTTTTACATTTAAAAACTACAATCTGTTAAAAAAATAAAAGTATATAATTATATTCTCTCATCACACAAAACTTTAATATGCAGGAAGATATAAAAAAAGCTCTTGATGTTTTAAAAAACGGAGGTGTAATTCTTTATCCTACCGATACCATCTGGGGTATTGGGTGCGATGCAACCAACGAAAGGGCTGTTGATCGTATTTACCAGATAAAAAAGCGAAGCGATCAGAAAAGCATGCTTGTTTTATTAGATAATGCAGGTAAAATTCCCTCATATATTGAAAGTGTACCAGAAATTGCCTGGGATCTGATCGATTTAACAGATAAACCATTAACCCTTATTTACCCAAAAGCAAAAAATCTTGCCCAAAATTTAATAGCAGAGGATGGGAGTATTGGCATAAGAGTGACAAACGAACCATTTACTCAAAAACTGATTGAACGATTTAAGAAACCCATTGTTTCGACATCAGCTAATATAAGCGGTGAAAAAGCGCCGGGGAATTTCTCTGAAATTAACCCGCAAATTTTAGATATTGTTGATTATGTGGTTCAATGGAGACAGGACGATTATGTGAAAGCAACACCTTCCGGTATAATCAAGCTGGAAAGTAATGGTGAAATCCAGGTAATCAGGGAATAAAAAAAGTGAAAGCAGGTTTACTAAACTTTTGTAAACCTGCCCTGCTTTTATTTATATCTAACTACACTTTAATTACTACTCCTGATTTTACCACTTCCGGTAATATTGGCATTAATTAATGGATTTCCTTTATAATAGATACGCCCACTACCTGTAATTAAAGCATCAATTTCATCTACAACATTTGCATTTATTGAACCCGAACCAGTTATGGTTAAATCGGCTTTATTAAATTCCATTTCTTCAGATTCAAGATCTCCCGAGCCTGTAATATTAGCATCTAAAGAATTAGCTGTCGATTTTCCTTGTATTTTAATATCCCCCGAACCAGTAATCATTACTCCTACATTTGCAGCAATTAATTCATCAATTTCAATATCTCCGCTTCCGGAAACAAA
>JAWLEM010000030.1:0-17660 GCA_041686115.1 Bacteroidales bacterium | reverse complement strand
TAAATCTTCCTTTTTTAATTTAAACATATCAACAGCCAGTTTGCAGGCATAAATCTCACCGCCACCCGCTGTAATCATATCTAAAAATTCATCTACAGGAGGAATGTCCAATTTTTCCATTTGGCTACGCATCATAGCAGACACGCCGGCTTCTACTCCTGGCAATGTTCCTAATAATGTGGGGAATGGTAATCCTCCTGGCATTCGCATGCCCGGATTTCCTACTGTTGCAGTATGAAGCTTGTTCATATGCTTTTTTGTAATTGCATCAAGCCCGAAGAAAGTAAAGAAAACTTTTGCTTCCATACCTTCCATTACAGCGCCGTTGGCCATAACCAATGCAGCATACACATCTTCGATGGATGCTTTTGCACAGATTATTGCAACTTTTTTAACTTGTGTATCTTTTTTTTCAGTCATAATTCTTCTGTTTTATATTAAACACAACTGGTTGGTTTGGGGATACCGGCAATTTTCGAAGATATTTTTAACGGGCCTCCCGGAAAAAGTTGGTATAAACCTTTTATATCAACAATTCCTGATTTGCCCACTTTTCGAATGGTTAAGCCTGAATCAGCATTTTCACGAATAAATTTAATTACCTCGAAATGCTTATCAGTAAGTTCAATACCTTCTTCTTTTGCAATTTCTTTCGCAATTTCTTCGTTCCACTGTGATGGGTCCTGAAGGTATCCTTCGTCTGTAACTTCAAGTGTTACTCCTGCTATTGTTTTTTGTGCCATAATTATCTTTTTTAAAATGATTATTAATTTATTTATTTAAATGAGTCTCTTTCGATACATTTTTTAAAAATTCAAGCATAAACCCTAAGGTTTGTTTAATTTCAGGGCTGTTAATTTCGCGCATAATTTTAAATAGTGAATATTTTTTATTGGGGTCAAAATCGGTTTTCTGAAAGGCAACTACCGAATGATCAATAAGTCTTGTCATTTGTTTAAATAACTCAAAATACCCTTTCTGTTCAAATTCATGCAATTTATAGGCGAAATCAATTCCCATTTCGCTTACCATAGGCCCTGCATCTTTTAATAAATCGGTAATGCTTTCGAACATATCCATTACCTGTGAGAAATTATTTACATTTCTTACCAGTTTATACACCAGTGTCTTGATATCATCTACATTAAGCTCTATACCTTGCTTATCCAGCTCATATACAACGCTTGTAAAGGCATCTTTGCTTATTATTGAAACGTCAGATACCAAATCTTCAATCGTTTCGCTTTTTAATCGCTGCTCATTTACATAGTTAAGCAATAAATCAAGCTTTTGATTGATTTCATTTATTTGTACCTGAACATTATCTGATTTCGTTTCCATCTCTCAAGAATTTTACAATTATTATTTTTTCTTTCCGGCCATCGACATTTCATTCTCAATAGGCAGTTCTTTACCCTTGAGTAACATATGCCAATATATCCAACGGAATATCACCTTACCATAATGGTTCATTTTTGTATTTTGCAATAATCCAAAAGGGCCAATTCCCGGCAATGGATAGGTTCCAGCTAATGGTTCGGTATCATAGTTAAAATCAATAAGAGAACCTTTACCAAAACCTGTTTCGATATAACAGTTAGCATGGCCGTCGAATTTAGCTCTCAGCCTGCGCCCTTTAATTGCACAAAGTAAATTATCATGCAATACTTCAGCTGCAAAGTGAACAACAGAACCAGCTTTAGAGGTTGGTATATTTGATGCATCACCTAAAACAAAAATATTCTCATATTTTTCTGATCTTAAGGTATGCTTATCGGTTGGAATAAAATTCAGGTCATCTCCCATTCCACTACGTTCAATCATTTCATCGCCTTTATTCACAGGCACAATGGTTAACACGTCAAATGGAATTTCCTGCCCATCGTATGATTTAATTTTTTTCTCCTTGTTATCAACACTTTCTAAATAAAAGTCCGGAATAACTTCAATGTTTTTTTCTTCGAGAAGTGCTCCCAGCATTTTGGTTGCTTTAGGCTTGGTAAATGCTCCAGGAAGCGGAGTTACATAAATGATATCTACTTTATCGCGGATACCAACTTTTGTAAAATACTCATCAGCTAAAAATACAAATTCGAGTGGAGCAACCGGGCACTTATATGGCAGCTCAGCAATGTTCATTACCAAACGGCCGCCCTGCCATGTTTCAAAAAAATCTTTTAGGGCAACAGCTCCTTCTACAGTGTAAAAATCAAAAATTTCTTTATACCACAACTCGCCTTTTAATCCGGGAGTTTCATCAGGATCTGTTTGTGTACCTGTAGCAACAATTAAAAAATCATAGTTTAAAACTTTACCACCAGATAAAAGAACCTTGTTTTCTTCGGCAACAATCTTATCAATATCATTATAAATAATATTAACGCCTGTAGGAATAAAATTGGCTTTAGGCTTAATTACGTCATGTTTACTGTAAATTCCAAAAGGAATAAATAAAAATCCGGGTTGATAATAATGGGTTTTATGTTTATCGACAATGGTAATGTCCCATTCTTCCCTATCAAGAGATTTTCGAAGTTTGTTTGCCATAATTGTGCCACCTGTACCGGCACCTAATATCAGAATCTTTTTCATTTTAGATATTTTTTATGTTATTTTTATACTCTATAAATTTTACTGTTACAAAAATAACAGTTATTAACATATTAATATAATTATATATCATGATATATATCATTAATGACATATATCATTAAATAACAGAAATCGAATTTTGATGGAAATAGTAAAAAAAATTAGTAACTGTAAAGACTGTATATATAGATCATGGGCTTTTAAAAACTTAACTGACGATGAACTAAAATTAATTAATGAAAAAAAAGTTGAGAAATTTTATCGCAAAGGAGAAAATATATACCTGGAGGGGGAAAGTATTCATTCTTTTTTATACCTGCAAAATGGATTAGTGAAATTGTATAAAACCGAATCGAACAATAAGGAGCATATTATTAGTATTGCAAAACCGAAAGACTTTATTGGATTGTTAAGCATTTTTTCTAATCAGAACCACAATTATTCAATATCAGCAATAGAAGATTCGGTGATATGTTTTGTTGATCTTGATCTCATTAAAACTTTTATAAAAACCAATGGTGATTTTGCGATCGACTTTTTCGAGAAAATAAGCAAACTATCTGATTCCATTATTAAAACCCGAATTGATATTAATACCCGGCAATTGAGAGGGCGTATAGCCTATATCCTGCTCTTCTTTGCGCAAAACATCTACAATTCGGAAAATTTCAGTTTGCCTGTAAGTCGAAAAGAGATCGCAGAATTAATTGACATGAGTACCGAAAATGTTATCAGGGTTTTATCAGAATTTAGAAAAGATGGCCTAATTCAGATTGAAGGAAAAAATATTGAAATTAATAATATTGACAGGCTTCAAAAAATCTACGATCTGGGTTAAGCTGTTATTTTTCAAGGTCTCGTATTTTCTGAGATAACTTAGAAGCAAAAATGAATTCGTTTAATTCCTGGTTTTCGGTTTTAAAAATATCATCACGGGTCCCTTCCCACCATTTGGCACCATCGTAAATAAAAACAACCTTATCGCCAATTTCCATAACAGAGTTCATGTCATGGGTATTAACAATTGTTGTCATATCGTACTCTATGGTAATATCTTTAATCAAATTATCAATTAAAATGGCAGTTTTAGGATCTAAGCCAGAGTTAGGCTCGTCGCAAAACAAATATTTGGGATTTAGGGCAATGGCTCTTGCTATGGCTACTCTTTTTTTCATTCCCCCACTAATTTCGGCAGGATTTAAATGGTTAGCATTGATAATGTTTACCCTTTTAAGGCATTCATTGGCACGATCTCTTTTCTCATCATAACTCATATTAGTAAATAAGTTCAATGGAAACATAACATTTTCTTCAACCGTATTGGAATCAAACAGTGCACCGCCCTGAAAAAGCATCCCCATTTTCTGCCTCATCTCCTTCTTGTCGTTAAAATTTAAATCATTAAAAACAATATCATCATAAATAATTTTACCCTCATCAATATCATGCAGGCCTACTATTGATTTTAACAAAACGGTCTTCCCAGATCCACTTTGCCCGATAATCAAATTCGTTTTACCCTTTTCGAAAATGATATCAATATCTTTAATTACGGGAACTCCATCAAATGATTTAGAGATATTTTGAACTTTGATCATGACAACAATAGTTGAGTTAGAATTACATTAAACAACAGGATAAAGATACTACTGTGTACGACTGCTTTTGTACTTGAGCGACCCACTTCCAATGAACCTCCAAATGAATAATACCCATGATAAGCAGAAATTGTTGTAATTAAGAATGCAAAAATCACAATTTTAATAACAGCATAGGTAATATAATAGGGAATAAATGCATATTGAATACCATAAATATAATCTTGCGAAGAAATTACCCCGGTACTTATTCCTGCAATCCACCCACCGCCAATACCAATAATCATACTCATAAAAGTTAAAAATGGAGCAAATAATAATGCAGCAGTAATTTTTGGAAGAATAAGATAATTAGCAGAATTTACTCCCATAATTTCAAGGGCATCTATTTGTTCTGTTACCCGCATAGATCCAATTTCAGATGCAATATTTGACCCTATTTTACCAGCAAGAATTAAAGCAACAATTGTTGACGAAAACTCTAAAAGTAAAGTATCCCTGGCTGTTAATCCGATAAGATAAGCAGGGTAAATGGGGCTTTCTGTGTTATAGGCTGTTTGGATAGTGATTACTGCGCCCATAAATACTGAAATAATGGCAACAATACCAATGGAATTGAGTCCCAGTTTATCAATCTCCTTAATGGTTTCCTTATAGTAAATTTTAAACTTTTCCGGCCTGGAAAAAACTTTTACTAATAACAAAAAATACCGCCCAATATGGTAAAATAGTTTCATACAAGCATTTTTTCATGTGTTACAAATATACAACACTTTAACCGTTTTTATAAAACTCATGAAAACAATTAATCAGAACTTAATTCATTTTTTTAACCGTAATTACCGATGGATTTTATAAATTAGTAAAGAAAATTTTTAGTTCATTAAACCAACATATTATGAATAAGAATAACTATTGTGTTATTATGGCAGGTGGCGTTGGAAGTCGTTTTTGGCCACTGAGCAAACAAGACAAACCAAAGCAATTTCTTGATATTCTTGGTACGGGGCGTACATTGCTTCAAATGACATTCGACAGGTTTAAGCAGATTTGTCCTGTTGAAAATATCTATATTGTTACAAGCATGAGTTATAATGAGGACATTAAAGAACAATTACCCGAGTTGAAACAATCTCAAATTTTACTTGAACCAGCCAGAAGAAATACAGCCCCCTGCATTGCCTATGCTAACTACAAGATTTATAAGAATAATCCAAATGCAAATATTATTACAGCACCATCGGACCATTTAATTGTAAAAGAAGATGAGTTTAAAGTAGTTGTTGAAGAAGGTTTAGATTTTGTTTCGGATAGAGATGCTCTTCTAACATTAGGCATTAAACCAAGCCGTCCAGAAACCGGATATGGTTACATACAGGTTAACGGAGATAATCATGTAAAAGAGAATAAGCAAATTTATAAAGTAAAAACTTTTACTGAAAAACCAAATAAGGAGTTAGCTCGCGTATTTTTTGATAGTGGTGAATTTTTTTGGAATTCAGGCATATTTATCTGGTCCATAAAATCCATTATGAATGCATTTGATCTACTTCTTCCTGAGGTCGATTCTCTTTTCAAAGAAGGTATAGATGTATACGATACCAATGATGAATCTGATTTTATTTCAAAAACCTATTATGAATGCCGTAATGTTTCAATCGATTATGGCATTATGGAAAAAGCCGAAAATGTATATGTTTACTGTAGCGATTTTGGCTGGGCTGATTTAGGAACATGGGGTTCATTGCACGAAAATTCAGCAAAAGACGAGCATGAAAACACAATTAGTGGTGACAATGTTTTTGCGTACAATCTGGAAAATTGTATTGTAAAAATGCCAAAAGAAAAACTGGTAGTTTTACAGGGATTACAAGATTATATCGTTGTTGAGTCTGATGATATCCTTTTGGTTTGTAAAAAGAGCGACGAACAGGATATAAAACAATATGTAAATGATATTAAATTAAAATTAGGAGATAAATACTTATAAAAAAAGGCGCCTTATGGGCGCCCTTTTTGATATGTTTTTTTAATATTCCCAAAGATCATGTTCTACTTCAAATAGCTCCTCTTTAATTTTTTCGGCTTCCAGTAAATTATTTACGCCTTGCTCATAAGTTGATATTGGCCTATTTTCATATACATTCGACTCCGCAACAATATGGCTGCTAAATCTTCTTTGAAAAAACAGATCGTCGAAACTAATTCGTTGAGCATCATTGTGGCGGTTAAAAACTTCCTGGTTAGCCATTAAATGCCGAGCTGATGGAAAATAAACCCAAAAAGTTCTTTCTTTTCTTGACTGTCCGGTTTCAATATCAACATATTTTCTAGTAGGACAAATCCCTAATATACGCACTCTCATTGTAGAATGCTGCTTGTCAAAGTACCATTGCTCTTTGATTTCATATTCCGTAACTTCATCAAAGTTAAATTCACCTTCAATCACTCTTTCAATTAATTCACCGGTTTCAGGATCGGCAACTTGTTGCGTTTGTGGCACTGCATCAAAAACTTCTTCAACTTCATCCAGGGTCATGATCTCTTTAAACTCATCATCTTTATATACAATTAACCCTTCGTTTCTAATTCCATAAATAAAAAGGCTTACCAAACTCTTTCTGTCATCCATATCCTGAATTGGAAAATATAATGGATGATTCATTTTTTCTCTACAATCAATTACTTGCCAAATCTTTTTTGTCCACATGATATCAGCTTCTCGTAAATTACGATAGGGTACAGGTTTTTTACCTGGTATATTTTCTTTTACGTATACACCATCATTAACAGTTTCGCTTTGGGCAAATGTTTGTTGTTTATTAAAGATTGTAGTAATAAGCCCGACAAGTAGTAAAACAACAAAAAATCGTTTCATAATTTTATTTTTTAATGTTAAATAATTTCAAATACAACAGGAGCCAGGTTTCTGACACTTCCATCAGGTCCAACAGCCTTTACATCTTCGATATTTACGCGAGAATTTCTGCGTAAATTATTAATTAAATCATATTGCGCTTTAGAGAATGTTGTACCTTCAGTCTTTTGGCCAATAAAATAGCCAGCCCGGTCAGTTGTAGATACAGTAAACTCAATAATTTTAAATTCTAAATCAAAATCAAATCCTTCCATAACAGCAAAAACACCAGCTTGTGCAGCAAGCACATTTTTCTCAATTTTTCCACCTTTTTTACCAGCAACCTGTACAACAGGGTCGGGTAAAGGTTTTACTCTAAATTGAGCTACACCCATATTTTTCCTTACGCCATCTATTTCTGCCTGAACTGAAATCAGGCTATTGCCTGGGCGTTTGGGACGAACAATATATTCACCATCAGCTCTCTTAATCATTCTTCCATTAGTCATATCTGGGAATATTTTATCGCCTGTAACACCTGCTATTGATACACTCACCGGATTATCTACGCCTACATAAAAAACGTTCATCTTTGTAGGAGAAACAACCAGGTTAGGTTTTGTTACCCTATAAGATCTTTTAAAGCTTTTTACGATATAGTTACCACTTGGATCCATTAACTTGATCAAACCTCCCCACTCATGAGGTCCAATGGACTGACCCATAGTATTATATTTTCCTTTACCCTGAACAACTTCTAAAGTATCGTAAGAACCTACCATTTGGTATTCATAACTACCATCATCTAATCTGGTTGAATCATAATCGCCAATTAATACAATAGGCGGTTGAGTAGTATCTACTGCAGCAAGAAAAACGTCTGCAATATATTCATTACCTTGAATAACATAATTTGTATTTGGAATAACTGTAGCTTCAAGTTTATTAAAAGTAATTTCGCCAGCCACAATCTGATTTAATAAATAGGTTATCATCTCTGTTTCCGAGTTACGAACATCAACCTGAAATTTTGTTAAAAGTGGCATAACAGCAGCCAAAGGCATCTGCCCAAAATGTTTTACTTCCCAGGGTTTTGTTTCTCCGTCCTTATTGGGTGGAGGGTCTGATGTGTCAAGGTTACTCTCTAATGATTGAATAATTCTTTCGTCGTTAGGGTCGCACAGGCCAACCATAAAATCCCGGTATTCTTCTATTAGTTCTTTTAGCTCAAATGCTTTACCATTATTGTTATCACCTATTAAAATTCGACTAGGCACATCCACTTTATCTTTTCCTGAAAGCAAATCATTAACAATTTCTCCATCTTCTGTTATGGCCTCTGATGTTTCCCCCTGGTTAGTTTGAACAATATGAATTTTTAAATCCTGTATATATTTATATAGTTCTTCGGATCGCTTTCTTACTTCATCCGCTTTATCTTTCCATGGTTTAACTTTGGTTTGGTTTATAGCATATTGCTCATTAAACTCTTTATAAAGCACTTCGTTTTTCTCAATATAATTATGGGTGGTTTTCTTTAATCCTTCATCAACTGCACTAAAAGCATCTAATACTTCTGCAGACACATTTAATGCTAACATAGCTGTTAACACCAAATACATCATACCAATCATTTTCTGCCTGGGGGTTTCTTTTCCGTGACCCATAACTTACTATTTATTTAATTTAACTAACCATTTTGATTAGAAACTACATTCATGGCTGATAACATGTTACCATAAATTGAATTTAATGCAGTTAAATTACTATTTAGCTTAGAGATCTCTTCTTTATAAGCTTTTGTCTCATCTACAGACCCTTTAAGATTATTCATAAGAACATCCATTTCGTCAAAAACAGTTTTTGATGATTTTACATGCTCACTAGTATTTTGCATCTGTAGTTCGTAAACAGAATTTAAAGCTGAAAGATTTTTATTTAGTATCTCTAGTTTTTCATTATAAGATTGATTTCCGTTGGCTATCAACTCAATATTGGATTGAATTTTCTCTTCGAGATTTTTATAGTTTTCTACAAATCCCTGGCTCGACTGGGAAAATTGCTCAGCAACATTATTACCTGCTTCACTCATCATATTGGCTGATCCTTTATATGACTCAACGAGTTCGCCAATAGAATTTGTTAAATCTTCAGAAGATTTTCCGTAGCTTTCGGTCATAGAGTTTATAGATTCGGATGCTGTCTGCAAATTATCAACAAACTGATTTGTTGCCTGCGCTGCATCAGAAACATTGGTTAAGTTTTGTGTGGTTTGATTTAAATTTTTCAGGCCTTTCCCCAGCTTTTCGAACAGTTCCGGAGTTATCTCAGCATTTTCAAGCATTTCGTCGAGTTTACCCAGTCCTGCACCTCCACCGGAAACATCTCTTTCTGTTCTGGCACGAGGAGTGAAGTCATCATCTTCACTAATACCTGCTAACTCAGGATATACGAGTGTCCAATCAACTTCTTCGTGCATGGGTTCAAATGCAGAAAAGAAGAAGATGATAACCTCTGTGGTCATACCAATAGTAAGCATATAGGAAGCACCCGGCCAATGCTGAATTTTAAAAAGTGCACCTAAAATTACCAATGCAGCTCCCCACCCATATAGCTTAGCCATAAAGTTTTTCCATCCGGAGCTTTGAACAATTTCTGTTAAATTAACCATAACACAAAACTTTAAGTTTTATAATATCCTTTTAATTGGTTCCAAGATATGATCTCACACATCTAAATCCAACGTATGATTTAGCAGAATCTTGATATTCATAAGTCCTGGTTCCAACTTGTAAATAGTAGCCTATATCTTTCCAGGATCCTCCCCTTATAATTTTTCTTTTCATCGATGCAGGATCATCTGGCAAGGCTTCGTATTGATAATCAGGGTTCATATCATGTTGAAAACTGTAAGCTGACTCATCATAAGCATTTGAAGTCCATTCGGCAACATTACCTGCCATATCAAACAATCCATATTCATTAGGCGAGTAACTACCAACTGCAACAGTAATCATTCCTCCATCATCAACATAATTTCCACGCAATGGTTTAAAGTTAGCTAAAAAACAACCTTCTTTATTTCTGGTATACATACCACCCCAGGGATACATGGAAAGATCAAGGTTTCCTCTTGCGGCATACTCCCATTCTGCTTCATTTGGTAATCGAAAATCTTGAACAAACCCGTCACCTGAACCTCTTAAAAAATCATTTAAATATTGGGTTCTCCAGACAGAAAAAGCACGTGCTTGTTTCCAGTTTACACCAACAACAGGATAATTATCATAAGATGGATGCCAAAAATACATATTTGTATATGGCTCGTTAAATGAATAAGTAAAATCACTAATCCAGCATAAAGTATCGGGATATACATTAATCACATCACGAATTACAAAAGCCGACCGATCTTCAACATCCATACTCTCGCCTTGTGCATTTATTGCTGTTCCTGAATATTCTCGTGTATCAAAATTATATCTGTTTGATTTTTTTGCAGCTTGCTGCATATCAACTCTGTAATACTCAAACATTAAGTTTCTTGTATCAATTTCTTTCCTTCGATAAAAACGCTCATGTTCTGATAAATATAATTCATTTAATATCTCGGCAACCTCTTCATCGCGTGTGTCTATATCAGCTTCCCAATTAATTATTGGGGGATCGATTGGATTTCCAAAATCATCTTCTGCAATAAGATAGTCTTCAATAACCTCACCAAGTTTTCGTCGCATAATAGAATCGCGCACATAATAAACAAACTGACGATATTCATTATTCGTAATTTCGGTGGCGTCCATCCAGAAAGCATCTACAGACACTGTTTTGGTAAATGAATTCATTGCCCATGCTACATCCTGATCGCTGGGGCCCATAGTAAAACTACCCATAGGAACGAATTCCATACCATATGGTACGGATTCAAACCATCCTTTTCTGTCTTGAACACCAGTTAATTCCCCGGCATTGTACTTACTACATCCAAAAGAAAGTGCTAAAAGAATACTTACAACAAGTAATTTTTTCATAATATTTCAAATATTTATTTTGCAAAATAATAATAATTCTTCATTAAATCACTAATTTCTTATAAAAATCTTATACTCTTATACTTCTCTGGAGTTTTGTCTTTTCTAACATCAAAACAAAAACCCATCATTATTTCGTGCGAACCGTCGTTATATCCCATAATATCAGAAACTACAAAATCATAAGCATAACTGACCTTAACCCATTTAAAAAGTTCAACTCCAAATATGCCAGTAATTGCATAATCAGTTCTTAGTGAAACGCCACCCCATACCTTTTTATTGTATGAAACCAGTCCGTGAACTCCTAATTGAGTGTTTTTACCATCTGATTGAACAATTATACCAGGGTTAAACTCAAATAAGGGGTTGTTAAAAGGTAAATAATAACCAGCAGTTATATAATAATGACGTGCAAGATACGTATTGCTCTGATCCAGGCTCAATTCAGCCTGATTGATATGAGTAGAAGAAATTCCTAAATATAAATCCTGTGTTTTATAAAATATTCCAAATCCAAAATCTAATAAACTTAAATCTTCACTTCCATTAACTGGTATGGCGATATCATTTTCTACAGGATCAACCGGAGTAATCCATTCTGAACCTTCGGTACTAATACTTGTGTTAGCAATACCCCATTTAACACCAATACCCAAATTTCCATTTCCTAATGGCTGTTTATAGGCAAGCGAAACATTTAATTGAAAATCTTTATTAAACCCCAACTCATCATTTTGTAACGATACACCTACACCTAATGGAATATTAAAAGGATTTATTGCAGCATCCATATTTAAAACGGTGATCATTGGGCTGCCTTCAAACCCTGTCCATTGAGTTCTGTTTAAAGCATATACACAAATTTTATCTTCACTCCCGGCATATCCAGGGTTAATAAGCAATTGGGTAAACATATTCTGACTAAATTGAGGATCCTGCTGAGCTTTGAGAAGCACAGGCACCATTAAGAAAATGGTTAGAAAGAATGTTTGTTTTTTCATGTTAAATTTCGTATTCCTCAATTATAATAAAGATTACCAAAGGTAAAATAAATAAAAATAATATTTCTATACAAATTTTATCAACAATAAAATGTTAATAAAACGATCGCCTAAAGATATCACATTATACTTTCTAAAATTAATAAAGTTACTAATGATAAAAAATTTTAATCAATTTTTTTTATCAACCGCTTATAAGTTGCTGATAATTAATTGATTTTCTGATAGGCTTTAAGCCATTTTTCTGGCACATCACCCTTACTTGCAAGTTGATAATCGTAGTAAGTACATGATATTAAAAGGTTTTTGACTTTACTTTGGTTAAATGAAGGTACCTGCATCCACCAGCGTTGGGTTTTTTCACTTTTATAAAAGATCAACTCTGACTCAAAACTATTAAGATTAACTATAAATTTTTTATATTCTCCACCTTTATCATTTGGGTGTTCCAATATTTTATGATTTAACCCATCGATAAAATACCAGATTACCTGGGCAGCAAGTTGAGCGGTTTGGTCATTGTTATCCTTTAATGAAAAATAATCAAAAACACCAAAAGCAGATTGCTTATTACTCATACCTGCATATCTTGCAATTTGACAAATTTCTTCACCATAAAAGCCATTAGGTGATGGGTATTCCCGTCCGGGTGCATCGGCTTGCCTGACTGATGATATATTTATTCCCGTAAAATCAGCATCTCTTAAATATGGTTCTACTTCCTGAATATTCGATCGAACAGAACCTAGTCTATACACATTATTCAGCGAATCGGATAAAAATTTTATAGTATTTGATCCTGTAAAATGTGATTGATAGCCAATATTGGTAAAAGAAAAAAGAGCATCATTCTCTTCAACCAAAATTCGCCAAAATGAAGATTTTATACTTTTATCACGATCTTCGGAAATATTAATTTTATTGTCGACCGATACTATATTTACCTTTTTTCCCAGTTTATTATTGGCAGCAAAAACAGGGTATATTATATTTTCGGCCAGGCCTAAAACAATGGGTGTAATATTTAACGATAATAACTCAACAATTACATCTCTAAGTCCGGATTCACTATCTTGTTTGGTTTTACCGTATTTAATATTGCCTAAATCGCAAATTCTAATTTTCTTTTCCGGCAAAGCCAAGCTATACAGGTTGTTTCTGATTTTTGATACAGCGTCAATGGTATCTTCATTAGTATAAGTAACTCCAATTATTGCAATATGAAAATCTTCAATAACTGAAATTTTATTTTCGATTGTATGC
This sequence comes from Bacteroidales bacterium, assembly GCA_041686115.1. Classification (GTDB taxonomy): domain Bacteria; phylum Bacteroidota; class Bacteroidia; order Bacteroidales; family UBA12077; genus UBA12077. The sequence continues at coordinate 4,315 of JAWLEM010000030.1, read as the reverse complement.
AAGCAAACAGATGATAAAAGCTGTTTATCGGATTTAATATAATTTCTATCCGTATTACCAATAGCTATCGGATCAAAATAATCATTCAGGTTCATCTAATCAATTATTATCTTTGGGTATATTAACTATTTACTACTTTTTTTTCCTTTTTTTGGAGCACTTTGTTTTGTTGATTTCTTTTTTGTCGTTGTTTTTGATTTGGTTTTTGTTTTGGATTTGGTTTTTGATGGCTCCTTTTTTTCCGATTCATCAATAATTTTCATACAATCTGCAAAAGATAAATCATCGGCATTTTGACCTTTAGGTATTTTATAATTCTTCTTTTGGTATGATATGTATGGTCCCCATCGGCCATTTAAAACTTGTAAATCTTTATCTTCAGAAAATTGCTTGATAATTTTTGCTTTATCCTTTTCTCTTTTTTCCTTAATAATTTCAATAGCTCGGTCAAGTTCAATTTTATAGGGATCATCGTGCTTTTTTAAGGAATAAAATTTTGAATCATGTCTTACATAAGGGCCAAACCGTCCAATTGAAACAACAACTTTTTCACCTTCAAATTCGCCTATTTCCCTGGGCAGCTTAAATAAATCTAATACTTCATCGATGGTAATTGTTTCAAGATGTTGCCCCCTTTGCAGAGAAGCAAATTTTGGTTTTTCTTCATCTTCTTTATCGCCTAATTGAGCCATCGGTCCATAAGGCCCAATTTTAACCGAAACTTTTTTTCCTGTTTTCGGATCTTCGCCAAGAATTCTTTCACCAACGGTGCGACCCGATGATTCGAGCGTTTGTTCAACACGTTTATGAAAAGGCTTATAAAACTTATCAATCATTTTTGTCCACACCATATTACCTTGGGCAATTTCATCAAACTCTTCTTCAACGGATGCAGTGAAATTATAATTTAATATTTCGTCGAAATAATTTACAAGGAAATCATTTACCACCATTCCAATATCGTTTGGAAATAATTTTGATTTTTCTGCACCTGTAATTTCCTTTCTTATTTCCTGATCTATAGTATTGTTTTTAAGGCTTATGGCATCGTACTTTCTTTCTTCTCCCGGCCGGTCTTCTTTAACAACATATCCTCGATTCTGAATGGTTGAAATTGTGGGAGCATAAGTTGATGGACGCCCAATACCCAGCTCTTCCAGCTTTTTCACCAGGCTGGCTTCTGTATATCGTGGCGGATGATGCGTAAACCTTTCTGTTGCAATAATCGATTTATAATCCAGTTTTTCACCTTTGTTTACAGATGGCAACAATCCTTTAGTCTCTTCATCACCTTCATCATCAGTTGATTCGATATAAACCTTTAAAAACCCATCAAATTTAAGAACCTCTCCATTGGCAACAAACTTTTTATCCTGATTTGATATATCAATATTGATGGTTGTTTTTTCGAGTAGAGCCTCACTCATCTGCGAAGCAATGGTTCTTTTCCAGATTAATTCGTATAACTTTTTCTCCCTGTCAGAGCCCGATACGGTAGATTTGTCAATAAATGTTGGGCGTATTGCTTCATGAGCTTCCTGAGCACCTTTAGATTTTGTAGTAAAGTTTCTGGATTTATGATATTTCTCACCAAATTCGTTTAAAATAACATTTTTTGCCGTACCAATAGCCATGCCGGATAAATTAACAGAGTCGGTTCTCATATAGGTTATTTTACCTGCTTCGTATAGCCTTTGTGCTATAGCCATTGTTTGTCCTACCGAAAATCCCAATTTACGACTAGCTTCTTGTTGCAATGTTGATGTTGTAAAAGGAGGTGCGGGCGATTTTTTCCCGGGTTTTTTTGTGATATTGTTAACTATAAAATCTGCAGATTTATTAGCCTCCAAAAATGTTAAAACATCCTTTTTATTCTTTATTCTTTCGGTTAATTCAGCCTTTAGTTCATTATTTTGAGCGGTTTTAAAAATACCTGTAACTTTAAAAAAAGATTCACTTTTAAAACCCATGATTTCTCTTTCTCTTTCAACCAGCAATTTAACAGCAACCGACTGAACTCTTCCGGCTGAAAGCGATGGTTTTACTTTTTTCCATAATATAGGCGATAATTCGAATCCTACCAGGCGGTCAAGTATTCTCCTTGCTTGTTGGGCGTTAACCAGGTTTTCATCAATGAGCCTTGGGTTTTTTATGGCATTTTTAATAGCATTCTCAGTAATTTCATGAAATACAATCCGTCTTGTTTTTTTAGGGTCAAGCTCTAGTTCCTTAAACAAATGCCAGGCAATGGCTTCTCCTTCACGATCTTCATCCGAAGCGAGCCAAACCATTTTTGCTTTTTTTGCATCTGCTTTTAACTCTTTAACAACAGCCTTTTTATCATCAGGAACAATATATTGTGGTTGATATTCATCATTAACATCTATCCCTAAATTTTTCTTTGCCAAATCACGGATATGCCCGTAACTCGATTTAACAAGAAAATCTTTACCTAAAAACTTTTCGATTGTTTTTGCTTTTGCCGGCGACTCTACAATTACCAAATTTTCGCTCATGAATATTTTGATTTTAAAGAATTTCAGAAACGACACAAAAATAATATAAATAGTATTTTAAGTTCAACATTTTGAATTAAATATTATTTATTATTTTTGACAACAAAGAGAAATTAAGCAATATGAGCAAATTTAAATTTACAACAAAATTTTATATCAGATTGTTTTGGGCGTTATTTATTATTCCCATCGTAACAATTGTTACCATCTTCCTATTAATCTCAATGGAAAAGTTTGGGGATATGCCCACTTTCGAAGATTTAGAAAATCCGGATAACAACCTGGCTTCGGAAATTTTTTCCGATGACGGCGTTTTATTAGGCAGTTACTATTACCAAAACAGGTCATATGTAAATTTTGAAGACCTGTCTCCAAACATTGTAAATGCTTTAATAGCTACCGAAGATATCAGATTTCATAAACATTCAGGAATTGATGCAAGGGGTTTAGGACGGGTAATGTTCTATAGCATTTTGTTAGGCAACAGGGACGCAGGTGGAGGAAGCACAATTACCCAACAGTTAGCAAAAAACCTGTTCCCTCGTGATACAACAATTTATAGATCATCCATTAAAAAAAATATCAATCTTGGATTAACAAAATTTAAAGAGTGGGTTACTGCCGTTAAACTGGAAAAGAATTACACTAAAGACGAAATTCTGGTTATGTACCTTAATACAGTGCCTTTTGGTGGCCATTCGTTTGGGATAAAATCGGCTGCAAAAACTTTTTTTAATAAAACACCCGACTCATTAAAAGTTGAAGAGTCGGCATTATTGGTTGGATTGCTCAAAGCACCGAGTTTTTATAATCCGGTGCGTAATACCGAGCGTTCCAGATTGCGAAGAAATGTAGTTTTATCGCAAATGAATAAGTACAATTATATTAGTGATGAAATGTTTGATTCACTAAGTGTTTTGCCTATTGAATTAAACTATAAAGTACAGGACCACAATGTAGGTTTAGCAACTTATTTCAGAGAGTATATCAGATTAATGCTTAATAAAACAAAACCAAATAAGAAAAACTATTTTTCTTTAGAAAGTTATACACAAGATTCTATTGAATGGGAAACAAATCCCATTTATGGTTGGTGTAATAAAAATAAAAAGCCAGATGGTACAGAATATAATTTGTACCGGGATGGATTAAGAATTTATACTACCATTGATTCCAGGATGCAAAAATATGCCGAAGAAGCATTGCAAGAACATGTTGGAGGCGAGCTGCAAGAAGCTTTTGACCAGGAACAGGAATCAAACCCCAATGCACCATATGCAGAAGATCTATCATCAGCAGACTTGAGCGACATTATCGAACTAGGAATGCGAAGAACAGAAAGATACAGAGTATTAAGGCAAAAAGGACTGGAGATGGATTCTATCCGGGCCAATTTTAACACACCCATTCCAATGACCGTATTTTCGTGGGAAGGGGAGAAGGATACGATCATGTCTCCTCTCGACTCACTATTATATTATAAAAATTTCTTAAGGGCAGGCTTTGTATCCATGGATCCACATACCGGATACATAAAAGCCTATGTTGGCGGGCCAAACTTTAAACATTTTAAATATGACCATGTTACACAGGGTAAAAGGCAGGTTGGATCAACAATAAAACCTTTTTTATATACACTGGCCATGCAGGAAAACTATTCGCCATGCGATAAAGTGGCTAATGTACCATCAACATTTACCGTTAATGACTCTACGTGGACACCCAAAAACTCAGGGCCTTCAGACTATGATGGCAAAATGGTAACACTTAAATGGGGTTTGGCAAATTCGGTCAATTAT
>JAWLEM010000029.1:0-18308 GCA_041686115.1 Bacteroidales bacterium | reverse complement strand
TCATTATTTTTCTAATTCTTATAAATCTAATTTTTTCCTGATGTTTTTTGGAATAGCATCTTTATGCACCATTATTGCTATGGTATGCAAACGCATAAATTGTTCCGACATGTACCAGTAACCGTCATACTTATGATCAGTACCCCATGAGTTTTTGGTTTTGTAATAAACCGTACCGTTTTGATCTTCGGATAATCCTGTAATATGCATTAAATGATCGTCGGTAACATTAAACGTTTCAAATTTTAACTGTCGAAAATCCGGATCAATTGTTTTTTCCTGTATTGGTTGTTTAAGAAAAGTATCTTCTTTATCGTTTTCGTCATCAACCACAGCAATGCTTTCTTTTCGGGTAAAACCTTTGTCGCTCATATCGCCATCCCAAACAAAAGTATAGCCTTCTTTTAGTGAGTTATTCATAATCTCCATAAAATCATCTAAAGGAACATTATAATAATCATCGTGCGACCAGTTATCCGGAACCAGTAAGGGAGATTTCTCATAAAATGGAACATCCGTATAAGACATAATCTCCACATAATCATCCGGGTTAATTCCTAATTCATCGGCAAAAGATTGTGGTGTATATTCTTTTCCATTGTATTGAAAAGCATCAGGATCTTTACCCAGATAAACATCTAAAATTGCACTAAATGCTTCTGTCCAAACAGTTGTCGGCCGTCTTGCATCAAGCACGCCATCCAAATAATTTTTTAGAACAGTACTTAATTCTCTGTGGTTGTGCGATTCTGAATCGTATTTAATACCGGGAAATACACTTTCGGGAACAATTCCATGATCAACTATTTCGTTAAAAACGTCATGTGCCTGTCCGCCCTGGCTAAAATTTGCCATTCCATGATTTCCAATATATAACCGGGCTTTTTCTTTGTACGCATTTTTTACGATATACATTTCGGACAAATCGTATGCAGGTTTTCCCATTCTTAATAACTCGCTTTCGATAAACGAAACCGTTGAAAAGCACCAGCATGTGCCTGTTGCTCCCTGGCTTTTTACACTTGTTACGTCTAAATCAACAATCGGCTTAAAATCATAACCTGATTCTTGTGCTTGTAAATAAGTCCCCAAACACAATATCATTAGGGTAATTAATATTTTCTTCATTCTGAAATAATTAAGTTAAACATTTATTTTATTGCTATTTATAATTTTTTGTTTCACACATTTTTTATTGTTAACGATGTTGCAGGTTTAAGCTTTACATAACTTCTCCGGCGAACCTTAATCCTTGCTATGGGTTTCAATAAATAAACCTAAAAGCATTTAAAACTAAGCTTTAGATATTAATATGCCGGTAAAGTTTAAACTAATTTTTTTTCTCTTTTTCTGATGATGGTTCAATGGCATAATTGGCAACGCCTCCAGAAACAATAAATTTCATTACATCGGATGGTGAAGCGTCTATTTTTTTTACATGTTCGGCAGGAACAATAAAAAGTTCGCCCGAAAAATTATATGAATGCGGAAAATATACGGCCACTTTTTTTCCTTCAATTCCAAGGTTTGAAACATCGTTTTGGGTTAAAAAACCCAGTTTTTCCAAATCAGAAATCAGGTTTACTTTTACCAGTACAGGCTGATTGAATTTCTTTTCCTTGCCGACAAAGGCCGATAATAAATCCCGAATAGAAGAGTAAATTACTTTTACCAGAGGGGCTTTTTCGATAAAATGGTTAACTAACTTTTTAAATGGCCTTGCAATAATACTCTGCCCTGCAAAACCCAATAAGGCCACTAGAAGAAAAACCATCAATAAACTTATGCCCGGAAAATCGATTTGCAAATATTGCTTAAGAAAAGGGCTAAAAATGCCATCGAGTAATACAAACGCTTTGTATAAAATAAAAATTGTTAATCCAATAGGGGCAATGTATAAAAGACCCTGAAAGAAATACCTGAGCAAACGTTTCATGCTTTTTGTTTTAAATTTTCATCAAAGATAATCAATAATTACATGTTCTCCAGCTGTTGTTTTTTTGCTTTTGGGAGCTTTTCTGCAACCAACTGATAGGAATCATCAATCCATTGATAGAGTTTTGTGTCTGAAATTTTTCCATCAATCAGAATCGTGTTCCAGTGCTTTTTATTCATATGATAACCTGGCAATACGCTGTCGGGATAATGTTCTCGCAGTTCAATCACCTTTTCGGGATTACATTTTAAATTGATGCTAAAATCATCTTCAGTATCGGTTAAGGCAAACATTTTACCCATCACTTTGTAAACCAATGTTGTTTCGTCAAAGGGTAGTTCTTCAGTAACACCCTTTTTTGTTAAACAATAATTCCTGAAATCTTCAATATTCATTAGTGTATACTTATGTTACGCCCTTGTTATTCAGGTAAATACAATTGTTAATTTTTACTTCTGTATTTCAAATACCATGGAACCCTCAAAATTTATTACTCCCTTGGGTCGTGATTTCGATGGTTTCTAATATCCGTAGGTTATTGTTGAAAAATTTTTAAAAGCTCTAGAATTTAATGTATTACAACTAAGAGCTTTCACCTAAATTGGTGTTGATAAAAAAGTTGGATTAATTCATTTTTCTGCTGAGAAATTGAAATACAACTATTTATTGTTTATAATTAAATTAAAATGTATAAAGTTATGCTTTTTTGTTCTTTTCTTGATAAAAGAACCAAAATCAATCCGAAATGAACGAACGGCGAAGCCCTCACTGAAAGTAATTTTGATAATCTATCCTTTTTTCAATGATAGTATCTATTTCAAAAAAGATTTAGGGTACAGTTTCTTTAATAATGAATCATGGTCACATGGCGATTATCAACAATTCCGCTCTCATTTCGGATTTTCCATCGCACCTGTTATAAACCGGTATTCGATTTTTTTTAATGTTTAATGTTAAGCGTAGGCCCGACAAAACGGCGAGCCATGCGTGGAGTGAATGGAATAAGTCAACAATTCCAGACAAAGGAGTTTACTTACTTTGTCTGGAATTGTTGACTTATTTCAGAGCGCGGAGAAGCATCGTTTTGTCTTGACTTTTTTTGTAACTTTTTTGGGTCAAGCCAAAAAAGTGTAAAAGATTTATAATATTTTTAAAATACCATAAATTAAAAATAATAGATACTATTTTCCCTAAAAAACACCTTTAATTGGTTCCCTAAATATATAGTTTATATGAAATATACTTTTAAAAATAAGACATGCGGATTTTAGGGATTAACGGAACGCTATTGCTAAGTTCATATCCTTGCCTGCCTGTCGCCTGCCTGCATGCCATACGGCATGTAAACCGGCGAGGCAAGGCAGACAGGTTGTGTACTTTATTGCATGAGGTTTTCATAATAATAAGCTAGGCTGAAATGCATCTTTAATATGTTCAATTTTTGTTTTGCCATTAATAATCGTTACAGCAATGATATCGAATTGTACTTCAAGGTCAATATCATTTTGCTGAATATATGCATCGGCAGCTTGAATAATAAATTTCTGCTTTTTTTTGGTAACAGCTTCTTTTGGATGCTCAAAATATTCGCTGGTTCGCGTCTTCACTTCTATAACCGTTAATAAGTTATCTTTTTCGGTGATTATATCCACCTCGTTTTTTCTAAACCGCCAGTTTACATCTTTAATTTTGTAATGGTTTGATTTTAAATAACCAAGTGCAATTTCTTCACCTTTTTTCCCTAATTCATTATGATCTGCCATAATTTTAATTATTTTTGCAACCTTTTAAAGCCAATTTCGATAATACAATTATAGGGGTTGATAATCTTTATTATCCTTAAAGATAATATTTTTAAAAATAATGTTAAATTTTATTACAGGTTTCTTATTATTAATTGTAATGCCGGCAAATAATGTTGAGCCTTTTGAAGGTAGTATTGACCTGGTACAAGAAACTTTCTATGACACCCTTTATTTTACTTATTCAGTAAAGAACGAACAGATAAGAGTTGATAAGTACGACCAAAACCAACAAATAATTCAAACGATACTGGTTAATCTTAACCAGAAAGAGGTGGTTGTGTTAAGTCCTGAAAAAAAGTTATATACAGTGTTTGAATCTGATGCAAAGTCAGCTGAAGATGATGAAAATTTTAAGATCATTAAGGCGGAGAACTCACGCATGGTAAATGGCCATAATTGTTATCAGTGGAGAGTAAAGAATGAAGAAAGGAATACCGAAACAACCTATTGGGTTACTCAGAATGATTTTTATTTTTTTAATGATTTTATAAGATTGCTCAACCGATCAGAGCGAACATTTGAGTTTTTTGAAAAAATTCCTGAGTCGGAAGGTTTTTTCCCGATGCTTACCGTGGAACGAACTTTACTAAGAAAAGAAAAATCCAGGATTTTGGTTAAGCGAATTGAACATCAATCGATCGATCCCAATATTTTTGAAATTCCTGATGATTACGAGATGGTAAAACATTAATCCACAAATTTTACGGTTGTCATTTGTTCTGAAACTTCCAATGTTATTTTATTCCCTAAAACTAAAGCTAAATTATTTTCAATATGCCCTGCCGGGAAATTGTAACAAACCGGAAAATGATATTCGGCAACCGCATCACGAATAATTTCATAAGCTGTTTGTCCGTATGGAGTTTGATTATCGTTCATCTTTGTCATTCCACCAACAATGAGTCCTTTTAGTTTTTCCAGTTTCCCCCCAAACTTTAAATTCATCATCATCCGGTCAATATGATACAGATATTCGTCAAGATCTTCTAAAAACAAAATTTTATGATGGGTATCCAAATCGTATTTTGTGCCGGCAATACTATATAAAACCGATAAGTTACCTCCAACAATTGTACTTTTAGCCACACCTGTTTTATTAAAAGGGTGGTTATTAAATTTGTATGTACTATTTGAGCCAAACAAGGTTTTTTTCAACGATTGTGTGGCATTGTTTTCGGAACTGTTTGCCGGGAAATTTAAAGGCATGATACCGTGAATAGATTTTATTCCCAGGTTTTGGTTTAAATGAGCATGTAAAGCAGTGATATCGCTGTAGCCTACAATCCATTTAGGTTTTTTTAGCAAACGGGAGAAATCAAGATAGGGTAAAGTTTTAATGGTTCCATATCCTCCACGGGCACAGATAATGGCTTTAATATTAGGGTCATCCAGCATATATTGTAAATCTTCGGCTCTATCTTTATCCGTTCCGGAAAATTGCCCAAAAGCATTAAGAAGGTTCTTTCCAAATATGATATATAAGCCCCAACTTTCAAATACTTTAATCGCCGATTCAATTTCATGCTTGTCAACTTTCCTTGCCGGAGCCACAATTCCAATAGTATCGCCTTGTTTTAATGGAGGAGGAGTAATCATCTGATTTTGGCTTTTCGTATTTATTCCTTAGCAACTTCAATGTTACAAAATTTTCATGAAAGGCTCAATGGATGATGAATAAATATTTTATTATGGTAGCCATGCTTCCCGATAAGTAAAGTGCTAAAAAATACTTGTAGTTTTTGGGTATTCATTCGTATATTTGCCGATATTCTTAAAATACTATAAAAAGATATTGATTGATATGAAGAATCCGAAACGCTATTTAATTACCTCTGCATTACCTTATGCAAACGGGCCTTTACATTTAGGGCACATTGCCGGTGCTTATCTACCGGCCGATATTTATGTAAGATATCTTAAATTGAAAGGTAAAGATGTGGCTTTTATTTGCGGCTCCGACGAGCATGGTGTTCCCATTACTCTGCGAGCAAGAAAAGAAGGCGTTTCGCCACAAGATATTGTGGATAAATATCACGAAATGATTAAAAAAGCATTTGCCGAATTTGGAATTGCTTTTGACATTTATCATCGCACATCGGACCCTTTGCATCATGAAACAGCTTCGGATTTTTTCAAAACCATGTACCAGAAGGGAGAGTTTTTAGAAAAAGAAGAAGAGCAATATTTTGATGAAAAAGAACAGCAGTTTTTAGCCGACCGATATATTATAGGGACTTGCCCGAAGTGTGGATACGAAGAAGCTTATGGAGACCAATGCGAAAAATGTGGTTCGAGCTTAAGCCCCAGAGAATTACAAAATCCTAAATCGCGGTTAAGCGGCAATTCGCCCATATTGAAAAAAACAAAACACTGGTACCTGCCACTGGATAAATATCAAGACGAATGGCTCGAAGCGTGGATTGACAGTCACAAATCGGATTGGAAATCTAATGTTTACGGGCAATGCAAATCATGGCTTACCGGAGGCCTTCAGCCACGTGCAGTAACCCGCGATCTGGACTGGGGTGTTCCTGTTCCTGTAGAGGGTTCGGACGGAAAAGTGCTTTATGTATGGTTTGATGCTCCAATTGGTTATATTTCGGCAACCAAAGCATGGGCACAAGAAAATAATAAAGACTGGAAAGACTACTGGCAAAGCGATGATTCTCGGTTGATCCATTTTATCGGTAAAGACAACATTGTTTTCCATTGCTTAATTTTCCCTGCCATGCTAAAGGCTCATGGTGATTATATTTTGCCCGATAATGTGCCGGCCAACGAATTTTTAAATCTTGAGGGCGACAAGCTTTCCACATCAAGAAACTGGGCCGTTTGGATTCATGAATATTTACAGGACTTCCCGGGAAAGCAGGATGTTTTAAGGTACAGCATTTGCGCTAACTCTCCCGAACAAAAAGATAACGACTTTACGTGGAAAGATTTTCAGAACAGAAACAACAATGAGCTGGTTGCTATTTTAGGTAATTTTGTGAACAGAACGCTGGTCTTAACGCATAAATATTATGATGGTAGAGTCCCTGAGCGAGGAGCACTAACTGATTTTGATAAAGATACGCTGGCAGAGATTTCTGTCATTAAAAAGAATCTTGAGAAAAGCATTGAAAGTTTTCGTTTCCGCGAAGCGGTAAAAACAGCTATGGATTTAGCACGGCTGGGAAATAAATATCTTGCCGATACCGAACCCTGGAAAGTAATCAAAACGGACGAAGAGCGTGTAAAAACCATCATGAATATTTCTATTCAGATTTCGGCGGCACTTTCTATCATTATTGAGCCATTTTTACCTTTTACCGCCGATAAATTGCGTCAATTTTTGAATATCGGTAAATTGAGCTGGGATTTAGCAAACAGTGAAGATATTATTGAACCGGGACATACGATTAATAAAGCCAAACTTTTATTTGAAAAAATAGAAGACGAAGCCATCGAAAAACAAATTCAAAAACTTATGGATTCGAAAAAAGCAAACGAAGCAGAAAAGCAGCAAGTTGAACCTGCCAAAGAAAATATTACATTCGACGATTTTGTGAAAATGGATATTCGCACAGGTACTATTTTAGAAGCCGAACGGGTACCTAAAACCGACAAGTTGTTAAAGTTGAAAATCGATACAGGTATTGATCAGCGGACCGTTGTTTCCGGAATTGCTGTGGATCATAAACCGGAAGATATTATTGGAAAGCAGGTAAGTATTTTGGTAAACCTGGAACCCAGAAAAATCCGTGGTATCGTGTCACAGGGAATGATTTTAATGGCCGAAGATGCCAGTGGTAAACTGGTTTTTGCAATCCCGGAAGAAAAAACAAGCAATGGGGCGAGTATAAAGTAATACAGTTTTTTAGTTCACAGTTCAGAGTTCAGAATTTTGGGTTGATTAATATTTAACTTGAAATTTGAAATTTGAAACTTGAAATTTAAAACTTAAAACTTGAAACCATGCCTTCGGCAGGTAAACTTGAAACTTTGAACTGTGAACTCAGAACTAATCTTTCCAATCCCCATGATCCATAATTAGTTGGATCAGTTCTTCCACCGCCTTTTCTTCAGGAATGTTTTTCTTAACAACTTCCTTGTTTTTATACAAAGTAATTTTGCCCGGGCTTGCTCCTACATATCCATAATCAGCATCGGCCATTTCGCCCGGGCCGTTTACAATACATCCCATAATGCCGATTTTAAGATTCTTTAAATGCGAAGTACGTTCGCGTATGGCCCTTGTTGTTTTTTGCAGATCAAACAATGTTCTTCCACAGCCCGGACAAGAAATATATTCTGTTTTGGAAATGCGAACCCTGGAAGCTTGTAAAATGCCAAAGGCCGTATTGATTAATTTCTGATGAGGTATTTCTCCCTTGTTTTCAATCCAAATGCCATCGCCCAGGCCGTCTAAAAATAGCCCGCCCAGATCACTGGCAGATTTAAGCTGCAAATCTTCAGTATTATTTTCCGAATAGGATCTTTTGATGATCACAGGTACCCGGCATCCGGCATTCATCAATTTAAAAAATGCAGCACGCTGGTCGGCAAAACCATTGGCGTGTTTGGTTTCTAAAATTATAACAACATCTTTGCGGTTACTGATCTTATTCAGGTTATCAGGATTGATGTTTTTATTAGAAAAGGTTATAAAGTTTAGCGTTTCCGACTTTTTATCTGATAATATATAATTGTTAACCGACGAAAACAATGGAAAAACATGGCTGGTATCAAACTCCTGCTGCTCCCATGCACTTTCATCAATAATATACTTATGATGAGGGTTGGGTGTTTTACCTATTAATTTATGACCTAAGTAAATATATTCTGGTTTAACATCTGTTTTCGTTTCAGCATTTGAAACAACTAATGCTGGATTATTGCCTCCGATATTAATTACAGGCCTTGTTTGATATTTTTGATACTCAAAAAAGTTTACTGGTATGGGTAAAACCGGTGCAATGGGAGGGTGGTTTATCCTGTCAGAAAAGTAATCGACCAGCTTTTTGGCAACAGGAATTTCGGTTTCAGGAGGTTCTGTTAATGAAACACGGATCGTATCACCAATTCCGTCGGCAAGGATTGTTCCAATTCCAACAGCCGATTTTATTCGCCCGTCTTCACCTTCGCCGGCTTCGGTAACACCCAGATGCAAAGGAAAATTCATTCCTTCCTTTTCCATTTGGGCAATCATTAGCCGGTTGGCTTGCACCATTACACGCGTGTTGCTTGATTTTAAAGAGATAACGATATTTGAAAAATCATGCTGTACACAAATTCGCAAAAACTCCATGGCCGATTCTACCATCCCTTCGGGTGTGTCGCCATACCGGCTCATAATTCTTCCGGACAATGAACCGTGGTTTACCCCGATTCGCAATGCAGTTTGATGTTCTTTACAAATATTGAGTAATGGAATAAGTTTTACTTCTGCCTTTTTTATTTCGTTTTGATAATTTTCATCTGTAAGTTCTGTTTTGGAGCCATCAGAACGTTTATCCACAAAATTTCCGGGATTGATGCGTACTTTTTCAACGATTTTAGCTGCAGTAAACGCTGCCTCCGGATTAAAATGTATATCAGCTGCCAGGGGTGTATTGAATCCGGCCCCGTGTATACCATTTTTGATGTTTTTTAGATTCTCTGCTTCGCGCACACCTTGTGCTGTAATTCGCACCAATTCTCCTCCTGCCCTAATAATTCGAAGCGACTGGTCAATGGTTTTTTCTGTTTCGAGCGTATTCGTACTGGTCATAGACTGAATACAAACCGGGTTGTTTCCTCCTATTTTAATGGTACCAACAGTAACTTCCTTTGTTAATTGCCTTTGATAGGAGAATAAACTTTTCGCAAAACTGTAATTTTTTGTTTTCACCCTCTAGATTCTTTGTTTTTAAAAGTACACAACGAACTTACAAATGTAATCATTCAAAAATAAGATGCCGTCCAAAAACTAGTTTTTTCTCGCTAAGACACACAGACGCAAAGAAACAAAATTTTATCAATCATTTCTTTGCGACTTAGTCCCGATCCCGATAGCTACTAATATCCGTAAGTTAGGTAGGGTGTTTTTTGTAACACGAAGTTCCTCAAAGGATAACACAATGTTTCACAAAGTAAAGTCTCACCAAACTTGGTGTGACTTTGTGCTTTAACTTTGAGAAACTTAGTGTAACTCTTAAAAGACATGCGGATTTTAGGAGCTATCGGGATTTTCGGGATTTCGAGAGCTTTTTATAATTTGATTTTCAGGACCCCCTTTTTTATGCAATTTCTTTATGAATATAAAATAAAATTTTCACTCAAGCTTAAGCTGAAACAATTTTTTGGATGCATCATCATCCCAGGCATCGTGGACAACCATAAAATATTCTTTCCCTTTTTCTACATCAATTTCCGTGGGAAGTTTAGTCCATTTTAGTTCTGTAATATACTTGTCATCATCGTCAGGGTTTTTAGATAATAATTTTATTTCCGGCTGCACGGCCTCATGATCTTTTACTGAAATTTTTACTTTTTCGTTGGGGGCAATAAATTTGAAATAATCCAAATCACCTTCAGGGAAAATCGCTATTTCTTTGGTTGATCCGGGTTCAATGAGTTTTGCACTTTCTGCTGAGTTATTCGGCTCAAACAGGTCAAATTCAGGAATAAAATTAACTTTTAAATCAAATGCTTGTGCAATTGCATCATCGTCCCATGCATCGTGCATTACGATAAAGTATTCGCCGGAGTCGGGCACAAAGCAAGCTTCAGGTATTTCTCCCCAGCCTCTTATTTCTTGTGTCTTGGGATCAGACCACTCATCGTAAACAATAAAACGCACTTCGGGCTGGATTTCGTTGGGTACATTTTTTGATACTATTTCGAGATAACCCTGCTCAGGAACATTTACTTTAAACCAATCTTTATCGCCAACAGGATAAATACCGGCAGTAAATTGTTTGTCGAAGGTAATTAATTTAGCTTCATCAGCAGAATTGTTAGGCTCGGTAGGGTCAAATTCTTCCAAAAAATCAATTTTAACCTGAAATTCGTCTTTTGAACTTCCGTCATCCCACTCGTCTTTTAAAACCAAATAGTATTCTCCCGGTTCTTGAACAAACAACGCATCCGGAACAGGTCGCCAACCTCTTAATTTTTTCTCTTTTTTCCCTTCCCACTCCTGGTATTTTGCAAAACTAACCTCCAGTTGAACACCTTCAACTTTATTGGCAGATTGTACTTTAATATATCCTTGTTTTTTAACATTTACTTTAAACCAGTCGACATCACCAACAGGATCAATGGTTAATGCAAATTCTTCTCCAAAGGTAGCATCAGAAGCCTGATCGATAGAGTTATTCGGTTCGTTATCTCCTCCCTGCTTACTGCAGGAATAAACAAAAATAAGAAGCAAAAAAGCAATTTTTACTGCATGGTTTAAATATTTCATAATCAATAAAATTTAGGTTAATAATCAAAGGTATTAAAAACATCCATTACATACAATTATTTTAATATAAAAGAGTTAGCCTTTTAATGATGGGTTTAAGTGTAACAATGGATCCAGACAACATGGTAATGAATATCATTAAATAACTATTTTTAAACCCAAAGAACCGTAGGTTCGGCATTATGGTAAAAAATAAATTTCAGCAGGTTTTATAAGAGCCGTAGGCTTGACATTAAAAATGATTTGCTTTTATATTTTTTTAATTTAACTCTAACAGGGTTCTAAAACTGGTATCCATTTTATCTTTGTCATAATTTCACTATTTTCGTAATCAATAAAAAAATATTTTTATGTCGATACAAGTTAAAGATTTAACCAAAATATACGGTAAGCAAAAAGCGATTGATCAGATCAGCTTTGAGATTAAAACAGGAGAAATAGTAGGTTTTGTGGGCCCTAATGGAGCCGGAAAATCCACCACCATGAAAATTCTTACCGGTTTTATTCCACCAACCTCAGGCGAGGCGAAAATCAATGACCTGGATTTAATCGAAAATTCGCTCGAAATCAGGAAACATATTGGTTATTTACCCGAAAACAATCCTCTTTATCTGGATATGTATGTTAAGGAATACCTTGAGTTTGTTGCCGGGGTTTATAAGTTAGGTAAACAAACCCATGCTCGAATTGAAGAGATTATTGAGCAAACAGGATTAACCGTTGAGCGCAATAAAAAGATTGGCGCCTTATCAAAAGGATATCGGCAGCGGGTTGGCCTGGCACAGGCTTTAATACACGACCCATCGACTTTAATTTTAGATGAACCCACATCAGGGCTTGATCCCAATCAAATTATCGAAATCAGAAACCTGATATCGACCCTTGGAAAGGAAAAAACGGTGATGCTGTCGACACATATTATGCAGGAGGTTGAGGCTATTTGCGACCGGATTATCATTATTAATAAAGGAAAAATTGTTGCCGACGATACGATCGGTTCTATTTTTTCGCATACGCAGGATCAATTTGTTACCATTGTTGTTGAGTTTGATAAGGAAACGGACCAGAAGCAGCTTGAAGCCATTGAGCAGGTGGATAAGGTAGCTAAAATTGATGACAAAAACTGGCTCATTCAGAGTACTACCACAGAAGATATCAGACAAAAGATTTTTAATTTTGCTGTAGAATCCAGTCTTGCTGTACTTTCGATGCAGAAAAAAGAAAAAAGTCTGGAAGAGGTATTCCACGAGCTTACGAAATAAGCTACGAGTTGCGAGCTTTCACTTTTTTAAGATCAATACAAATCAGGTGCTTTTTATTTTTATGATTTATACATTGGTATTTTTAAATGGAAATAACTATTTTTGGAGATTCTTATTTTTAACCATTATAAATAATAACAATTATGGGATATTTATTTACATCTGAATCTGTCTCTGAAGGACATCCTGATAAGGTTGCCGATCAAATATCAGATGCTTTATTAGACGAATTTTTGCGTCGCGACCCTGATTCAAAGGTTGCATGCGAAACGCTGGTTACTACCGGGTTGGTTGTTTTAAGCGGCGAAGTTAAAACAAAAGCATATGTTGATGTTCAGGAAGTTGCCCGAAGAGTTATTAAACGAATTGGTTATACCAGGCCTAATTATCGATTTGATTCAGAATCTTGTGGTGTTATTTCTTCAATTCACGAGCAATCGCCGGATATTAACCAGGGCGTTGTACGGGAGAAGGAAGAGGACCAGGGTGCAGGCGACCAGGGCATGATGTTTGGTTATGCCAACAAAGAAACCGACGATTATATGCCTCTGGCATTGGTTCTTTCGCATGTTCTTTTGCAGGAACTGGCCAAGGTAAGGCGCGAAGGAAGGGAAATGCATTATTTAAGGCCCGACTCCAAATCGCAGGTTACCATTGAATATAACGATAACAACGAACCGGTAAAAATACATACCATTGTTGTTTCTACGCAGCATGATGATTTTGCAGAGGAGCAAACCATGCTGGAAACCATTAAGAACGATGTGAAAAATATTGTGATCCCTCGTGCTAAAGCCAGGTTCCCTGAGCGGGTTCAGAAACTTTTTAACGATGATATTATTTTACATGTTAATCCAACCGGCAAATTTGTAATTGGAGGCCCTCATGGCGATACCGGATTAACCGGACGAAAAATTATTGTAGATACCTACGGTGGTAAAGGGGCTCATGGCGGAGGCGCATTTTCAGGTAAAGATTCATCTAAAGTTGACCGTTCTGCTGCATATGCATCACGTCATATTGCCAAAAATCTTGTAGCTGCCGGTGTGGCCGAAGAAGCACTTATTCAGGTTGCTTACGCCATTGGTGTTGCCGAGCCTGTTGGTTTGTATGTCAATACATTCGGTACAGCCAATGTAAAAATGAATGATGGAGAGGTTGCCGACAGAATTAAAAAGCTTTTTGATATGCGGCCTGCTGCCATTGTGAAAAGGCTGGGGTTAAAAAACCCTGTTTTCGAAGAAACGGCTGCATACGGGCATATGGGTCGTGATTATAAAAAGGAAAAAGTGACGATTATTGAGGATAGTAACGGATGTAACGAAAAAACCTATGAGCGGGAAGTAGAGTTTTTTGCCTGGGAAAAGTTGGATTATGTGAATGAAATTAAAGCTGAATTTGGGCTATAATTTAGCCACTGCTTTTTATTTAGATAGATTTATGCCATACCAATTTGAAGTATGGCATTTTTTTCTTTATTTCGATAGTTCTTAAATATTGATGATGATTAAAATTGTTACCATAGTAGGAGCAAGGCCTCAAATTATTAAGGCTGCCGCTTTGAGCAGAGCCATTAAAAAAAGGTTCAGTAACGAAATTCAGGAAACCATTGTTCATACCGGACAGCATTATGATCATAATATGTCGCAGGTGTTTTTTGATGAACTGGGTATTCCTGTGCCCGATATCAACCTGGAAATTGGTTCGGCATCGCATGGTTCACAAACCGCCAAAATGATTCAGGGCATCGAAAAGGTTCTGCTGGAGAAAAAGCCACACGCCCTGGTTTTGTATGGCGATACCAACTCAACACTGGCAGGAGCCATTGCGGCATCGAAAATACATGTTCCGGTAGTACATATCGAAGCCGGACTGAGGTCATTCAATAAATCCATGCCCGAAGAGATTAACCGCATCATGTGCGATCATGCATCTACTTTGCTGTTTACTCCCACAATTACAGGTTTGCAAAACCTTAAAAAAGAAGGATTTAACCCCCAAGCTGAAAAGCCATACACACCCGATAATCCGGGAGTTTTTCACTGTGGTGATGTGATGTACGACAACTCAATCTTTTTTGCTGATGTAGCACAAAAGAAATCCGGCATCTTGCAAAAGCTTAATGCATCAGCAGGAAAATATATCCTGTCAACCATTCACAGAGATCATAATACCGATCATCCCGAAAGGTTAAGTGCTATTTTTAAAGCCATTGATACCATTGCATCAAAAGAAAAGATTCAGTTTATCATTCCATTGCACCCGCGAACCAAAAAGATTTTGTCGGAAAATTTGAGCAGTGATTTGTATCAGGAAATTAAAAATCAGCCGATGATACAAATTATTGAGCCGGTTTCATTTTTAGATATGATTAACCTGGAAAAAAATGCAGCCATGATGATGACCGATTCGGGAGGGGTGCAAAAAGAGGCCTACTTTTTTCAAAAGCCGGTCATTATTCTGAGGCCCGAAACCGAGTGGGTTGAAATTGTTGAGCAGGGAGCCGGAATAATAAGTGATGCGCATGAACAAAATATAATTGAAGCGTTTCAGTTTTTCAGGTCGACTCAATCGATCAGTTATCCGCCAATTTTTGGTGATGGCAAAGCTGCCGAGTTTATCGGGCAAAAGATGATTGAGGTTTTTAAAGAGGCCTAGTGTCATGTCAATCCTCAAATGTCGAATTACAATTTGCCTTCGCTCACCCTTTTTTACTCGCAAGCTCGTGATCCCGAAAGCTCCTAAAATCCGCATGTCTTATAAGAGTTTCACTAAGTTTCTCAAAGTTTTAGCACAAAGTCACACCAAGTTAGGTGAATTTTTTCTTTGTGAGACTTTGTGTAATCCGTTGTGTAACACTGTGTTACAAAAAAGTTTTAGCCAACTTACGGATATTAGGAGCTTTCGGGACGCTTCGCTAAGTTCCCTAAAGGGACCATCCCGCGTGGGAAGGAATTCCCCTTAAGGGGTTAGGGGCAGCGCTGGCAATCGATAATTCATACTTGACATGACACTAGCAGGTTTCAAAAACCTGTTAGGTCAGTGCCCCGGAACCCGTTAAACAATCTTATCGGGTTGATTGTTAACAGAATAATCACAAATGCTTAAAATCAGGTTTTTATATCGATGCATTGGTATAGAATTATTATTTTTGCAGTAAAATAAGGCAAAAGATTGCGATGGCGGAAAAAAGATGGTATGCGTTATATACCAAATCGAGATCAGAGAAAAAGGCATACAAAGAGCTGGTTGAAAAGGGAATAGAAACCTATTTACCTTTAGAAAAGAAACTTAAAATTTGGAGTGACCGGAAAAAATGGATAGATGAGCCATTTATTAAATCGTATATTTTTGTTAAAACAACAGAAATTGAACTGCAAAGAGCACTAAATACACCAGGTGTGGTTACCGTAATACGTTTTTCGGGTAAACCGGCCCCTGTTCAGGAAAAAGAAATCCAAATTATTCAATCTGTTTTAAGTAGTGATGAGAGTTATGAAATAACTGCCGATACTTTTGATATTGGCGAAAAAGTTAAGGTTGAGCACGGTTCTTTAAAAAATCTCGAAGGCGAACTGGTGCATCATTTAAATAAATATAAAGTGCTGGTACGGATAGCATCTATTAACCAGAATATTTTAATTAGAATAAATCCTTCGTATTTAAAGAAGGTTTAATTATATTTGATTAAGTTAATCTGTCATACTGAGCAATGTCATACTGAGCAATGTCATCCTGTCCCGATAAGTTATCGGGATGTCGAAGGATGACGAAGGGTGACGAAGGGTGACGAAGTATGACCATAAATATGAAACGCTTTCTCTGTCCACACACTTTAAAATGTGACTGAGGAAGCGGAGCTGTGTTTAAGGGGAATGAAAATAAGATTCAAGTAGCAAGCTTGCCTGCCGAAGGCAGGATACAAGAAACAAGGAAGAAGTAGCAGTAAGCAGTTAAAAAGTTCAAAGTTTTAAGTTAAAAAGTTTAAGGTTCAGAGTTATGAGCTTAAAGCGATTGAGCGAGATTAAAGCGGCAGTGACCAGTAGCAGTAAGCAGTTAAAAAGTTTGTAGTTCAAAGTTCTGAGTTTTGAAAAACCTTAGCGGCTTAGCGCCTTTGCGGTGAAAAAGAAAAAGCGGCAGTCCCGATAGCTATCGGGAGAGGCCATAAGCAGAAAAGTATAAATAACCAATTTACCATTTTACCAATTTACAAGTTTACTAATTTACGATGAACCATATGAAAAAATATTTTAACCTGATCATCATTAGCCTTGGGCTGATCCTGATGTTTAGCTCCTGCAACTCGTACAAGAAGCTAACATACCTTCAGGACCTGCAGGAAACCGGCTCCGAAGACATTTTTGCTAAAAATAAGCCTGGCTACGAGCTGCAACCCGGCGATTTGCTCTACATCCAGGTGGTTACCGAAAACGATGAGATTAACCAGCTGTTTAATCCTTTCTCGTCGCAAAATGCATCGCAGGCCATGCGCCCCGAGTCTATGTTTTATACCGGCTACCTGGTAAACGATTCGGGATATATTGAAATGCCCCTGCTGGATAAAATTCATATTTCGGGATTAACTACCGATCAGGCGCAGGATACGGTAAAACAACATGCCAAACGGTTTTTAAAAAATCCGCAAATTATTTTAAAGCTGGCCAATTTTAAGTTTACCATTATGGGTGAAGTAAAAACGCCGGGTGTAAAACAGGTTACTGCCAACCAGGTGAATGTTATGGAAGCACTGGCTTATGCCGGAGATATTACCTATAACGGAAACCGTAAAAAGGTGTTGCTGCTGCGACAAACCGAAGCGGGAACCCAATCGTACCGTATTGACCTTACTGACGATAATATTATGAGGGATGAACTGTATTATATCATGCCGAACGATATTATTTATGTTGAGCCGCTTGGTTCGACGCTTTTCAGGGAACAGACATCGGATTATGTGTTTGTAATCAGTGCCCTGACATCAACCTTAACAGCCATTGCTTTGATTTTGAATTTGATGAATTAACTGCAGGATATAGAAGGACCTATTATTTATAACCGCAAACCTGCCTGACGGTAGGCAGGGACACGAAGACGCGAAGATAATTAAAAGAAAATATTGTTTAATAAATAAAAAAAGAATTCTTAGCGCCTTAGCGTCCTGGCGGTGAAAAAAAAGAAACAGCTATTAACTGCGAAGACACGAAGACGCGAAGATTATTTAAATAAAACTTATTTGAGTGATTATAGAACCCTTTGGTGTCTTAGCAGTGCAAAAAAAGAGACCACATTAATCATTAAAATATGAATAAAATACAATACGAATCTATTGCCAAAACAATTGTTAATTCATGTTATAATGTACACAAGGAAATGGGACCGGGATTATTAGAATCAATCTATGAATTGTGTTTAGTTGAAGAGTTAAAAAGAAATAAACTAAAAGTAAAAAATCAGGTTTCAATACCTCTAATTTATAAAGATATTTTACTCTCAAAAGATTTTAAAATTGATATTCTGGTTGAAAATGAAATAATACTTGAACTTAAGGCTGTTGAAACAATTCTTCCAGTTCATAAGGCTCAATTAATATCTTATTTAAAATTGGCAGATAAAAGAATGGGGTTTTTAATTAATTTTAATGTTGCTCTTATTAAAGAAGGAATTCAGAGAATTGTAAATAATTACTGAATGTTAACAGCGAAGAAGTTTTAAAATACATATTTATATTGTGTAATAATTAAAAAAAATCCTTAGCGCCTTAACGTCCTGGCGGTAAAAAAAAGAAACAACTCTTAACCGCAAAGACACGAAGACGCGAAGATAATTAAAAGAAAATATTGTTTAATAAATAAAAAAATAATCCTTGGCGTCTT
>JAWLEM010000028.1:0-18411 GCA_041686115.1 Bacteroidales bacterium | reverse complement strand
GTCAATAATAGTTGTTGGGTGAGGCCACAATAAATAAAAAAATATTTGAACAGGAATCATGACTAGCATAAATGCAGTGGCAATTCTACCAGTTCGATAGATTGTGTCTTTAAAATCTGATTGTTGCATATATTTTTTTTGTTTTTCCATTTTAAAAATTTTGTTGCTTTATCCAAGTTCGTGTGGTGGTCTTTTTAAAGTGTTGCCTAACGTTTGTATATATTCTATTGTTGTTATTCCTCCTATTTGGTGTAATAACAATAATTACTGTTATATTTCTTATATTTTTAATTAATATCTATTTATTCTGTTGAGTGAATATACTATTTTTTAATAAAAATATCAAACAAGCTAATTGTTTTTGTTTATAACAGTATTTCTAAAAACTAAAACAATTTTGTACTTCATTGATATTTATTACTAAACTGACATGATCAATATTTGATACAGTTTATAACATCGTGTAAACTAATGAACAATTTTCAATTATCCCCCATATTCAATAGAATTAATCCTACTCAACCACCCCTTTGGCCTTTTTGGCTATGGTTTGGTAATCGTTAATCCAGACTGCTTTTATGGTATTGAATAGGGATTCCGGTTCACAGGCATTGATGGTTTTAAGGGTGTTTTTACCGATGATGCCATCAAGTCTTAAATCAGTATCGAAAAATTGATTAAGTATCCGTTGAACTCTCCTACTTCCCCATCGACCGCTATTTACACACCAGTCAAAAATGATTTTCTGTAAAGCTCCATTATTAATGGATTCCATTTGATATTTATGGTAAAAAGTATGTCTGTAAAATTCCTTTACCAAAAAGGTTAATCCATCAATGTCAATTTTTGCATTGTGCTTTATCTTGCCTGTTGGATAACACGGTTCGATTTGTGCCAGCGATATCGGTTTTATTGTGCCAGTGATTTCGGTCAAATTGTGCCAGGTTAAACCGCTGGGTAGGCATTCTCCTGCTAAACGGAATTCATGCCTGTTGGCAGACAGGTACAATTCAGCTTGTATTTTTTCGAAAAATTTATAATTTTTATTGTCCCTCTAAAATCGACCGGGTATTCCATTTTTTGTTTTAACAAACAATGTTCGTTTAAAACGAACAATATAACCTGATGAAGTTAAAAAACTTCGCTGAACTGCATCGAACTATAAACTGAGCTTAGCAGGGAAAATATATTACAATACTTAATCGAGAACTATTAAATAAAATAAGCTTACATGGATAGATTATAGTAATTTAAGTTTACTACCCTAAGGAAATTTCCTTTTAAGTTTGGCCATTTTATTTTAACAACCGGACAACCTGTCCGCTCGAGCGATGTAACAAAAAAAGATAATTAATAAAAACAAATAGGAGATTCGTTATAATCAATTTATTCTAATCCAAGTATCTTTTTCAAATCAACCAGCATTTGTTCATGCTTCTTAGGATTATCTTTCTTTAACTTCCGGATATTAATTAATTTCCACTTAACAGCAGGTAAATCCTTCAAAACATCATGTGGCAATAAATCCCATTCTGGCTTTCCATTTTCAAAACTGAGCAAAAACTTTTTATCATTATCTGTTAGTCGATTATAAATCATCTCTAACAATTTTGCTCTGGTTTGCTTATAGTCTTCATAAGAGAATTCTACAGCTGTCATGCCGGAGAACTGATTATCGAATGCTAATTTCAGGTTTTTAAGAATTGGAGAAAGTAACTCATTGATGGGTTTATAGTGGCTAATTAAGCCAATTTTGAAACCTTCCCAAATATCGTCTGTAAATCCTTCATTATCGAGTAATAATTTTACATCGAACATATCACGGGGGTGTTGCCTGTCGATAGCTGCACAAATTTTGCTACCATATAATTCAGCCATAGAAACAACGTTTATGGCTGCAAATTTCTCATATTCATCCTGTACGGAATCAGTTACCTGTAATAATTGTGTAGGGAAAATATTGCCTCTGGTAATGGTATTGACTTCTATTTTAATTTGTCCATTTTTACCTTGAACATTTAACTTAACATCAGTTCCTCTATTTAACGATACTGTTTGCACTTTTACACCTGGTAAATTCTTTTCAATATCCGTTTTTATCCGGTTTAATCCTTCCTGAATATTACTTAGTGCTTCTTTTCTTGAGTCAATGGGTAAATAGGTTAAGTCAATATCTACCGATAATCGTGGCATATCCCTTACAAACAAGTTAATTGCCGTTCCTCCTTTTAAGGCGAACATTTCTTCTTTGGCAACATAAGGTAAAACCTGTAATAATAAATCTACTTGCGCTTTGTATGCTGGTAAAATCATAGTTCTGCTAATTCTTTGGGTATTATTATTTTGTATTTAGAGTTATAAGCCCCATTTTCTGTAATCATCCTATCTCCACTACCAATATCTAAATTGTCCAATTTTAGGAACTGAAACCATTGATGGTTGGCCTTCTCAGCCATGTATAAAAAAATGCGTTTTACCTTAATTGAGTTGCAAGCTGAAAGTAGGTCATTAAGTAATTTAGGTTTTAAGTTAACTAATCCTTCAATTACCTGATAACATTCAACAAGGTCAGCATGTTGTGGAGCTAAATACAGACACTCCAGGATTGCTCGTTCCGGTGTTGAAACATTAACTTTTATTTCTTTTATATCCAGTTCTTTTACACCTGTAGTTTCAGGCAGGAATGATGTTTGTTTTGGGAATAAGTTAACTTTCCAGTTATAATCCATAAACCATTGGGGTAATCTTGTTTGAAGTGGTGAAAACAAATATAATGTTTCTTTGCTTAGCCTGAAATAATGACTGAATCCATGTAAGGTTAATGCAGTTAGTGCTCCTACATGAACCTTGATATCCAATTGATTTTGCAATGCACTTACACCTGCTTGCCATTCAATTGTATCTCCAGGTTTTTTATATGCTCCTCTTCCTATAGGTTCTATCCATCCACTTTGTTGGTAATACCTGCGTAGATGCCTGGACACTCCATTACTGTCCAATAATGCTGATGTTAGCACATTATTGGGGTACAATAATTTAAAAAGTGTCTTTAATTTTGTCTCTTTTTGCATAGTCATACTACTCAATTTTGCACAAAAATAAAGAATAAATTTAAGAAAACGAATTGTTTTCTTTAAAATTATTCAACAATGAGTAGTCTTATTACTCAAATATGCATATATGTAAAGCTGGGCAAATTGAAGTTTTAAGCAAATCAGATGAATTGCAAAGTTTAGGGATCTTGTTCCAGGTAGTAAAGAATCAATAAAAATCTCTAATAAAAAGTTGAGTTACTAAACAGTTTCTCAACTTTTTTTATTACTCCCAATTTTTATGATAAACACATAATATGAGTTGTACACTTATTTCGCACACATGTGCAAGCATTTCGCAAAGATGTACAACAATTTTGCACATCTGGGAGATTATTTCGCACAGTTGTGCACTAATTTCGCAGACTTGTACGGTCATTTTGCACAGTTGTACGGTCATTTCGCATAGTTGTGCAGTTATATCGCATAGTTGTGCAGTTATATAGCAGACATGTACGGTTATCTCGCACTGTTGTACAGTAGTTATGCAAACTTTGATAATTATAAAATTCAATTAGATAATATTAACAAACTTCATCCGGAATTCTATAACTCAATATCAAAAAATACTTGAAGACTAGATAAAAAGGATTCATTATAGGATTCTTTTTTTACATGATACAATGAACTCCCAAATTCAATTAAATTAATCCTTTTCAACCACCCCTTCAAAAACTTCTGATTCTGCCCCCTTTTGGCAATGGTACGGTAATAATTTATCCAAGCTGCTTTTATGGCATTGAATAAGGTTTCCGGTTCACATCTATTAATTGCATTAAAGGCAGTGCATGCAAGCACCAAAGAATTATTGAAATTTTGTTTTGATGAATTTTTGAGTGTCCCGGGCAAATCAAAAGATTTGTTAAACTTCGGGATCCTATTTCGGGCACAAAATCATATTAAATAAAATTGAGAATCCTGCACTCCAGCTTCGGTGGGAGTTTTTATTAACACATCCGGGTTAAAAACTTTTATCATTAATTCTTTTATTTTTTTGCAATTAAAAATCTATCGCCTACATTTGCATCATGGTTATGGTTCTTAGTTTTTATAGCTAAGAGGGAATCGGGTGAAAATCCCGGACAGTTACCGCTGCTGTAAGTTCTAATTTTTCTTAATATTGGGTATGTGAAACATAACGAATGTTTAGAAAAATAGAATCCCGACAAAATTTAAGTGAAACGAAAATTTTAGTCGGGATTTCGAAAAAGCTCTTCATAACACTTTGCCACTTTGTAACAACAAGGGAAGGCTAATGAAGAGCAGAACAAGTCAGAAGACCGGCCATTAACCATTTTGCATTTGTAGCTTTCGGATAAAAAGCGACGGTGTATTAAAACCACACCAACACTAAATCCTTTATATCCTGTTAGTTATAAGTGATTAAATCAATGCATAAGATTTAATTATTTGTACTAATGAAATTTTTTAAAACATTATTATTTTTAGTTTTCGGGCTTTCAACAATGGGCTTTGGTATAGAACCAACAGATGATATACCGGTTGATACCATAGCATTAGATGAAGTAAAAATTTCCCGGCAACGGTTAAATCACTTTTCTACAGGGTTAAAAGTTTATTCGGTTCAAAAAGAACTAATCAGCGAATTCAGGACACAATCGCTTGCCGAATTACTTGCACAACACAGCCAGATTTTTATAAAATCCTATGGCAATGCAGGATTAGCCACAGCATCGACTCGTGGAAGCGGAACCAACCATACTGCAATTTTATGGAATGGTTTTAATCTGCAGGATCCGATGAACGGAACCACAAATCTTGCGAATATTCCGGTGAGCTTTATCGATGAAATTGAAATTCAACAAGGCGGCTCAGGTGCATTGTTTGGTAGCGGAGCACTTGGCGGTGCAATTCATTTTAATTCAGACCTTAACTACAACAAAGGACTAGAAATTAAAACCAATCAAAAATACGGAAGCTACCAAAATATTTTTAATGCCGTAAATATTAACTACAGCAATAGCCACTTGTCAACATCAACCCGGTTTTTTCAGCATACGGCACAAAACGATTATGAATACAAAAACATTGCTTTAATTAACCAGGAAACTGAAAAATTATCGAATGCAGGATATCAAAAATACGGATTTTTACAATCGTTAAAATACAAGATTAATCAAAACCAGGAAGTATCGATGCACGGATGGTATCAAAATTCATTGAACGAATTGCCATCCACCATGCTCAATGCAAATTCAGGGCAGGAAGAGCAAAACGATGAAAGCTTACGATTAATTGCCGAATGGAAAAGGTTTGGCGAAAAATCAACAACCAATATCCGAACAGCCTATTTAGATAAAAAAAATATTTATACCAACCCATCAATAAACGATACAACCCATAATCATTCTACATCATCAATTACAGAAATTGAACAAAAGTTCCAACTGGGAAGGAATCAGATGTTAAACCTCGGTGTAAACGAAACTTACGAAACAGCATCATCCGAGTATTATGGGAGTCCCAAATACCGTAACCGGTTATCGTTCTTCTCTTCTTACAAAATATTTAATCTTAGCAACACCCTTTCATCAACCATAAGTTTTAGAAACGAAATTATTAACAATTCTACAACACCAATAACCTATTCGCTGGGAGTCAGGGCCGATATATTTCAATGGTTATTTTTAACCGGCAACTTTGCCAAAAATTATCGTGTGCCTACATTTAATGAGCTTTACTGGGGCAACTGGGGAAATCCGGACTTAGATCCTGAAACAGGATTTAGCGAAGACTTGGGTGTAACTTTTTATCAATCCATTTCGGATCATCAAACAAAACTAAATATTACGGTTTTTAACAGCAATGTCGACAATTGGATTGTCTGGGTACCCGACCATACCATTTGGACACCAAAAAATGTAAAAGAAGTATGGTCAAGAGGTATCGAAAGCTCTTTTAATTATCATTTTTCAGCGGGCCATTACAAAATTAATTTTGATGCAAGCTATAACTACAATAAAGCAACAAACGGTAACAGTCCACCGGATAACAAGCAATTGATTTATGTACCCAAGCATCAGTATCATTGGGGGGTTCAATTAAAATATAAATTTATTGATTTAAAATATAACGAATCATTTACCGGGAAAAGATATACATCGGAAAATAACCAACAATATGTTAACGCGTTTACTGTTGGGAATGCCCATGTTGGAATCGGGTTTAATTCAAAAATAATTACAGGAAAAATGATTTTCTCGATATACAATATCTGGAATAGCTCTTATCAGGCCATGGCCTGGTATCCAATGCCTTTAAGAAATTATGCAATCAGTTTATCTTTAAATTTTAACCATTAATATAAAAACAATTATGATGAAAAAACTTAATTTAATCGGCCTGGCATTATTAAGCCTTGCATTTAGCGCATTATTTATTTCTTGTAGCGATGATGATATATCAACGCCTTCCGGCGATTATTCTGATGGTGTCTTTATTGTAAACGAAGGGAACTCATCTTCAGGTGGTTCTGTTAGTTTTTATAGCTATAAAGGCGATTCTGTTACCAATGATATTTTTCAGGCAGTTAACGGAAGGCCATTGGGAACATTTGTTCAATCCCTAGCATCAAATAATAACAATGCTTATATTGTTGTAAACGGATCGAACAAAGTAGAAGTGGTAAATAAACATAGTTTCGAAGAAACGGCAACCATTACAGAATTAGATATGCCACGCTATTTTGCGCCGGTAACTAATGATAAGGCTTATTTAACACAATGGGGAAATAATGGCGAAATAAAGGTTATTGATTTGCAAAATAACGAGATTTCCGGATCAATTGATGTGGGAAACGGCCCCGAAAAAATGTATACTTATTACGACAGATTATATGTAGCCAACGGAGGAGGATTAAGTGTTGACTCAACAATTAGTATTATCAATGTAAATACCGATATGGTAATTGATACCATTGAAGTTGGCCATAACCCAAAAGATATGGTTATTGACACTTATGGTAATTTATGGGTTTTGTGTTACGGCTATGTTCAATATGATAATGAGTGGAATGTAGTTTTTGAATCGCCATCAGAATTATATAAAATAGATATAACTACCAATTCGGTTATAAAATCATTTAAAATTAGCGATAATCTGCATCCTGAGCACCTTGAAATAAGCCCCGACGGAAATAACATTTACTATGGCGGCGGATTTTCATTTGGCAATATTTACAAAATGAATGTCGATGCAGAAGAATTACCCACAACTGCATTTAGCGATAAATACTTTTATGGCTTTAATGTTGACTGGACCGATGGCGTAATTTTTGCTCTTGAAGCGCCGGATTTTACTTCCAATGGAGTTTTAAACAGAATTAATCCTGATGGAACTGTGTTGGGCGATTATGAAGTGGGAATCGGGCCTAATAGCATTGGGATGAAGAAAAAGTAAAAATACTGTGCTTAAGGACAATAAAGCGATATTTAACTGGAGTGGAGGCAAAGATTCAGCACTTTGCCTCCATAAAATTTTACAAAACAAAAACTTCGATATTCAATTTCTGTTTACCACTTTAAATGTTAGAAACAAAAGAATATCTATGCATGGAGTATCAGAAAAGTTACTTAACCGGCAAGCTGAATCAATAAATCTCCCTCTTAAGAAATTGTATCTCCATAAACAAACATCAATGGAAATTTATCAACAAAAAATGTCGGAAGTTCTTTCTAAAATCAAAGCTGATGGTATAGAATATTCGATATTTGGGGATATTTTTTTGGAAGATCTGCGTAAATACAGAGAGGCCCAATTAAGCAAATTAGGAATTAAAGCCGAATTTCCGCTGTGGGGGCAAAAAACCGACAAAGTGGCTAAAACGTTTATTGATAAAGGATTTAAAGCAATATTAGTATCAGTAGACAGCAGGTTTTTAGACCAATCATTTGCCGGCAGATTTTATGATGAATCATTACTGGCAGATTTACCTGATGTTGTTGATCCTTGCGGCGAGAACGGAGAATTCCATACCTTCGTTTTTGATGGCCCAATTTTCAAAAATCCAATCTTGTTTGAAAAAGGAAGTATTGTTTATAAAGAGTATAAATCTCCTAATAAAGATAATGAAGACAAAAATATAGGTTTTTGGTATTGCGATTTAATTGAAACCTAATACTCAATTAAAAGAAGAAAATATTTTAAATTTAAAAAAGCGTAACCCAACCAGGCTACGCTTTTTTTACTCATTGACTATTGATTTTTATTTCAAACCACGATTTTCTAATAATGCATCAATGGATGGTTCTTTACCTCTGAATTTTAAGTATTGCTCCATACCTTCGCCCATTCCGTTTTCGGCTAAAATATGCTTTCTGAATTTAGCAGCAAGTTCCTGGTTAAACAGGTCGCCGCTTTCTTTAAATGCATTAAATGCATCAGCATCTAACACCTCTGCCCATAAGTAAACATAATATCCGGCAGAATAGCCTCCACTAAAGATATGGGAAAAGTAAGTACTTCGATAACGAGGAATTATTTCGTCTATTAAACCAATTCTGTTCATCGATGATTTTTCAAATGCATTCACATCAATGTTTTCAGTTTTGTCGGTTGTATGCCAGTCTAAATCTAAAATAGATGCAGCAACATATTCTACAGTAACAAATCCCTGGTTAAAGTGTCCACTCTTGGTAATTTTTTCGATTAATTCATCAGGAATCGGTTCATTGGTTTCATAATGTTTAGCATAAACTTTTAATACATCAGGATCAGCACCCCAGTTTTCCATAATTTGTGATGGTAATTCAACAAAATCCCGTGGAACGCTTCGTGATGTTCTTCTGTACTGTCCATCAGCAAATAAGTTATGTAATGCATGACCAAACTCGTGGAAAAATGTTAATGTTTCATCGAGTGTCAACAATGCAGGTTTGTCGCCAGTAGGACGTGTAAAGTTAGTTACAATATAAACCAATGGATAAATTTTCTCTCCATCTTCGTATGCACCACTTCTGAAAGTTCCGCACCATGCTCCTACACGCTTACTTGGACGTGGATGACTGTCGATATATAAAATTCCCAAATGGCTACCGTCGGCTTCTTTTACTTCATAAGTTTTAACTTCTTCGTGATAAACAGAAATATTATCAACCTCTTCGAACTGTAATCCGTAAAGCTGGTTAGAAACATAAAATATTCCTTCCCGAACATTATCAAGCGAGAAATATGGTTTTAACTCTTCTTCATCAAGGTCATATTTTTGTTTACGCAGTTTTTCCGCATAATACCACCAATCCCATGATTTAAGTTTAAAATCACCACCTTCATTGTCAATGATTTTTTGCATTTCATCACGCTCCTGCTTACTCACTTTTAATGCGGGCTCCCAAACCTGGTATAAGAAATCATATACATTTTCAGGAGTTTTAGCCATATTATCTTCAATGACAAATTTGGCATAATTATCATATCCTAATAATTCGGCTCTTTTATCACGTAATTTAATAATATCGGCAATTATGGCTTTATTATCGTTTTCGTTGTTATTATCACCTCTATGGTAATAAGCTTTGTATATTTTTTCACGAAGTTCTCGTTTTGGCGAATAAGTTAAAAATGGAATCCAGCTTGGTTTCTGTAATGTAAATACCCATTTACCTTCCATATCAGCATTTTTAGCTTCATCAGCAGCTGCTTCAATAACACCATCAGGTAACCCTGCCAGGTCTTCTTTGTTATCAATTACCAGTTTAAACGCATTGGTCTCTGCCAGTAAATTTTCACCAAATCGAAGCGAAAGCATCGATAGTTCAGAGTTAATTTTCTTCAACTCTTCTCTTTTTTCTTCAGGAAGTGCAGCTCCACTTCGTTCAAAGTCGCGATAAATTTTTTCAACCAATCTCATTTGCTCCTGGTTCAGGTCAAGCTCATCACGCTTATCATAAACGGTTTTAATACGTTTAAATAAATCCTGATTCATACCTACTTCATTCCTGAATTCAGACATCATTGGCGTAACTTCGCGGGCAATTTTTTGTAGGGTAGGATTTGTATTAGCCGATAACATACTATAAAAAACACCGGCTCTTCGTAAAATTTCACTTCCCTGGTCGTATGCCACAATGGTATTTTCAAAAGTTGGCTCATCAGGATTAGATATCAACGCCTCAAGCTTAGCTTTAGATTCTGCAATTCCAGCCTCAAAAGCAGGAATATAATGCGACGTATCAATTAATTCAAAAGGCGGAGTTTGATAAGGTGTATCAAATTCGGCCAGAAAAGGATTTTCTGGTTTTTGTTGCTCTGTACAGCTTATTACAACTATGCCGATCATTACAAATAAAAATATTAGTTTCTTCATATGACTTTTTATTTTAGGATTAATTTTAAAAACAGAGTATAAATATAAAAAATATATAACTTTTAAGTACATTAAATTTTTATTATCAGTATTATCTGCGATCAAAAACAGTGTAATTTTATTTGACAATCAGAATCCTGTTCGGTTTAATAAAATTTAAATTTTTCTTAAAAAAATCTGCTGAATAAAAATGGAAATCAGAATATAATTTTCACAAAATGAGGAGCAAAAAAAACATCCCGGTCTCCCGGGATGCAAACACTCTAATTTATTAACCTTGCTATTATATGAAGTGGAATAATAGCCTTTTCTAACCATTGCAAATATATAAAGAATTTTATATTTAATGGTAAAAATTTTAATATTTTTTATTGATTTTCTTCTGAAAAAACGTTTTATTCATTTACAAAGACCTAACAACATGACAGTTAAGATAAACTATATTTTAAAACATATTTTTAGATTAAAATCGATTTAATATCCAATAACCCAAAGAATTCGTTGTTCTTCAATACACTTTTCAGTTATTTCAATGATTCCCTGGTTAAGCTTTATAAGTTTGTCCAGATAAAATTTCCATTTCTTTTCCCAATCCTCATCTTCTTTATTTAGTTCATCAAAAAAATCCTGCCCGAGAAAAATCTGATCGATATGAGCTTTAAATGCTTTTAAGCTGTCTATTTGCTTAAGAGTTTCGAGTTTCTTTAACAATTCGTTCCTGAGTGGTACAATTTTTCGAGCATTATATTTTGTTGCGCCAAAAAACTCATAAAGTTTATTGGCATTTTCAAAACAAGCAGTAAAAATATTAAACACCTCACTTTCAACATATTTAGATTCCGAATCTCCCTTAATATAGTTGTCGTTATCGCCTGTAGTGTTTAATTCTACAATATTTAAATATTCTGATCCAAATAATTCAATTCTCATAATACCGTAATAATAGGTTAATACTGAAACGCTTTTTAAAAATATTAATAAAATCGGAAACTACAAAAATTATTTTTGGATATTTATAAAGTATAATCAGGAAAATTAATACAATTTACTCCGTTTTTATAAGAATAATTCGGTGTAAGTTTTTTCAACTTATTATCTTTATCCTGTAAATTTTAAAATTATGACAGGAACATTAATAAATGCAGCTGCAATTTTAGTCGGCAGTTTAATAGGAATCGGTTTGCATACAAGGCTTCCCGAACGAATTGTAAAAATTGTTTTTCAGGGAATTGGTTTATTTACGCTATTTATCGGCTTTTATATGGGAATGAAAACCAATAATCTTTTTTTGATGATTATTAGTATTGTTACAGGAGGAATAATTGGTGAGTGGATAAATATCGATAAGTATATTAACTTGTTTGGAGATAAAGTAAAAACCAGGTTTAAATCTAAAAATTCGAAATTTACCGAGGGTTTGGTAACAGCCTTTTTGCTATTTTGCATGGGATCGGTTACAATATTGGGAGCTATAGAAGAAGGTTTAGGGGGTGAACCCAATTTATTGCTTGCAAAATCTGTGCTCGATGGTGTCTCATCTATTGCTTTGGCTGCTGCAATGGGTTTTGGAGTGGCATTTTCTATTATTCCATTACTTATTTACCAGGGCGGATTAACTTTACTTGCTGCCTATTTTGGCGACTATTTTGCCAACAACATTATTGATGAATTAACCGCTATTGGCGGGTTAATGCTTATTGGTTTAGGATTAAATATTCTTGAAATTAAACAAATAAAAATTCTAAATATGCTCCCCGCATTAATTGTTATTGTAATTTTAGCTTATTTCTTTGCTTAAAAATATGGACCACTCTAACCAAAATATAGAACAACAATTAAAATCTATTTATAAAGATTATTACGGTTCATTACCAGATAAAATAATTCAGCTTCCACATTCCGGCTCAAATCGAATGTATTTCAGACTACAGACTAATAATTTTTCAGCCCTTGGAGTTTATAACGATAACCAAAAAGAAAACCATGCTTTTATAAATTTTACGAAGCAATTTTTTAATCACAGAATTAATGTACCTGAAATATATCATCATTCACTAAAACGGCATATCTATTTAATACAGGACTTAGGAAATACACAATTATTATCATGGTTAACAGCTATTAAGCAGGATGACAAATTTCCCGATTGTGCCATATTAATGTATAAAAAGGTATTGCAAGAATTGGTAAAAATTCAGATTGTGGCAGGCAGAAATTTTGATTACACATATGCCTATCCTTACCAATCATTTCATAAAGAATCTGTACTTTTTGATCTGAATTATTTTAAAAAATATTTTGTTGATGCATTAAAAATCTCGTACAAAAGCCAACAACTAACCAAGGATTTAAATTTGTTTAGTAATTATTTACTCCAGGATTCTGATCCGTTTTTCATGTACCGCGATTTTCAGGCACGAAACATTATGCTGGTTGATGATGAGCCATTTTTTATCGATTACCAGGGTGGACGAGCTGGTGCCCTGCAATATGATGCGGCTTCACTCCTGTTCCAGGCAAAAGCCAATATTCCAGACAAAACAAGAGAAGAATTACTAAACTACTATATTAAAATTGTAAAATTGTTAATCCCAGTAAATGATGATCAATTTATTGAGAAATATTATGCTTTTGCATTAATTCGTGTTTTGCAAACACTTGGAGCCTATGGATTGCGAGGATATATTGAAAAAAAAGAACATTTTATAGAAAGTATACCATTGGCGATAAGAAATCTTGATTATTTAATCGAAAAAAACAAAATATTGAATCAACTCAAAGAGTTGAAACGTGTTATTATACAAATAATAAATAATGAATATAAACCCAATGAAAAATAAACTTACAGTTACCATCAATAGTTTTTCATACAAGCGTTCTATTCCTGTTGATCATTCAGGAAACGGCGGTGGTTTTGTTTTCGATTGCAGAGCAATTCATAATCCGGGCAGGTATGAAGAATACAAATCATTAACCGGAAAAGATCAGAAGGTAATTGATTTTTTTGAAAAAGAACCTGAAATGCATCAGTTCCTAAATCATGTATATTTTTTAACAGAAATATCAGTACAAAAATATTTAGATAGAAATTTTTCTCATTTAATGGTTAGTTTTGGCTGCACCGGAGGGCAACACAGATCAGTATATTGTGCCGAAAATCTTAGCAGGTATCTTAAAAATAAATTCGATATCCAAATTTCTATCAACCATATTGAACTGGAATATATAAAAAACAAATTGCAATGAAAGCAATGATTCTTGCAGCCGGAAAAGGAACAAGGTTAAAACCACTAACAGACTCAACACCAAAAGCACTGGTAGAGTTAAACGGGACTCCCATGCTTGAGATAGTTATTCGCAAATTAATTAAATCGGGTGTTCAAGAGATCATTATCAATGTGCACCATCTGGCTAATCAAATTATTGATTTTTTAAAAGATAAAAACAACTTTGGCATTCGAATAGAAATTTCGAACGAAGAAAATCAACTACTAGATACAGGGGGCGGCTTAAAAAAAGCCTCCTGGTTTTTCGACGATAATAAACCATTTATAGTCCACAATGTAGATATTATAAGTGATATTGATTTAAATGCAATGATGGATGATCATTATAAGCATGATGCATTAGCAACCTTAGCTGTAAGGGATAGGCAATCAAGCCGGTATTTTCTTTTTAATCATCAAAATTATTTGTGTGGTTGGAAAAACACTAAAACAGAAGAGATCATCACTCATGAGCCAAATTTAGAATTAAAGCCTTTGGCTTTTAGTGGAATACATATCATAAATCCTAAAATTTTTAGTTTAATGAGTAATTCAGAAAAATTTTCTATTGTTGAATCCTATTTAAAATTATCGCAAAAACACACCATCGTTGGATATCAGAATGATCAGGATTACTGGTTTGATATTGGAAAACCTGAGAACTTAAAAAAAGCCAATGAATGGTTAAAAAAAATGAAACCATAGATAATTAGGATTTTTTTAAACAATATATAAATCATGAATGTTCTTAAATTATTTTAAATAATTATTTTTGCGTAATTTGATATAGCCTGTTATTAAACAAAATTTTGAGCATGAGCGAATATCTACCTTTATTAATAGGAATTTTATTTTTTTCGGGAATACTTGCGATTGTTTTATATCCATTATTAAAGCAACGATTAGGGTGGGTACTTTCGTTGGTTCCACTGGTTGTTTTTGTTTTATTATTTGCTACCCTTAAAAATTTAGACTCACAAACCATAGAATTACTGCCTTCAAATTTTAATTTATTAGGTGGTGTAAACTTTTCTTTTCGTATTGACGGGCTAAGCCTCATTTTTGGTTTATTAATTACCGGAATTGGGTTCCTTGTAGTGTTATACGCATCATGGTACATGAAAAAATATAAACGGCAACCTCACTTTTTTAGTTACCTGATGTTTTTTATGGCTGCCATGACTGCTCTTGTATTTTCTGATAATTTAATGGCTCTTTTCATATTCTGGGAAATTACAAGTGTTACATCATTTTTATTAATAGGGTTTGACCACCATTTAGAAAAATCGCGTCAGGCAGCATTGCAATCGCTTTTAATTACAAGTTTTGGAGGCTTATGTTTATTGTTTGCTACAATTCTTTTAGGACAAATTGCCGGAACATACCAAATAAGTGAAATGATTGCCAGTGGTACAGATTTCACTTCCCACCCGCAATACACCCTAATTTTTATTTTGGTATTAATGGCTGTTTTAACCAAGTCGGCACAATTTCCATTTCACTTTTGGTTACCCGGGGCAATGCAGGCACCAACTCCTGTAAGTGCTTATCTTCACTCAGCAACTATGGTTAATGCAGGTATATTTCTTCTTTTACGCTTGCATCCTTTACTTAGCGGAACATTAGAATGGAAATACTCTTTAATACTTGCAGGTGTAATTACCATGTTTTTAGGTGCTTACTTTTCGATGGGGCAAAAAGATTTAAAAAGAATACTGGCGTTTACAACTATAAGTGCCTTGGGTACAATGGTTTTGCTCATTGGAATTGGTACTCCGTTATCAATGGAAGCTACCTTAGTATTCTTTATTGTCCATGGTTTGTATAAAGGCGGATTATTTATGGTGGCCGGTATAATTGATAAAAGCACCGGGACGAGAGATATTACTATTTTGTCCAGGCTATGGAAACCACTGCCTGTTACAACAATTTTTGCTGTTTTAGCACTAATATCTATGGCAGGATTACCTCCTATGCTTGGATTTGTTGGCAAAGAACTCATTTACGTTGCAAAAATTCAACTCCCCGGCCTTTCATGGTTTATTATGCCATTAGGTGTAGGTGCAAACATAATGATGGTGGCTATTTCCCTTACTATTTTTATGGAAATATTTAATAATAAAACTAAAAAACCATCCATTCAAATAAACTATAAGGAAAATAAAATGCCATGGTATTTTATTTTAGGGCCTGGAGTATTAGCTTTGGCAGGATTATTACTTGGACTGGCTCCCGGAGTAATGAATAGCCTTATTGCCAATGCACTATTTGTTACCAAAAATCAGCTTGTTGATGTCCATCTGCTTTTATGGCACGGATTTAACCAGGTGTTAATGCTGAGTATATTTGCTGTTTTTATAGGGGTTGTAATTTATATGCTTAGAAAACCGGTAACCAGATTTATAGAAAGAACTATTACCTGGTTCGATATTTATCACCTGCCAACCATTTTTATGAATATTATGAATATCTACCTGAAAATTGCAGGCAAAAACACACAACGTATTCAACATGGCTATCACAGATTTTACCTAATGACTTTCTTTCTGGTAACATTAACGATAACTACTTTTCAGATTAACTGGAATTTTAGTGATCTTGTTCCTATTGGAGGTTATTCAACCATAAGGATTAATATCATAATTCTCCTTATCATATCATCACTGGCAGTTATATTTGCTGTTTTTTCATTATCAAGGCTTTCGGCCATTCTGGCTATGGGTGTTGTAGGATATGGTGTAGGTTTATTGTACCTTTTATATGGAGCCATCGATTTAGCGATTACCCAGTTTTTGGCAGAAACAGTTATTATGGTCCTTTTTGTAATGGTAATTTACTATTTACCCAAATTTGCAACCCTATCCAATAAAAAATCCCGCATAAGAGATATAATTATTTCATTATCAATAGGCGCTGCAGTAACTATTGTAGTATTGCACAGCCGGGCATTAAATACCTATGAGCCGGTATCCAACTTTTTTGTAGAGAATAGTTTGTTAAAAGCTCATGGACGGAATATTGTAAATGTTATTCTTGTCGATTTCAGAGCACTGGATACACTTGGAGAGATTACTGTTTTAACACTGGCAGCAGCTGGAGTGTTTAGTTTATTCAGGTTTACTTATAAGAAAAAAAAGGTACTAGATGAACAATAATAATTTAAAAAATATTATCCTTGAAAAAATCGTAACACTTTTTATGAAGGTTATGATGGCCTTTTCTTTATATCTTTTAATAAGAGGGCATAATAACCCGGGGGGAGGATTTATTGCCGGGATTATTGCATCTACAGGATTTATATTTTTTAGCATTATACACGGAACAAAAGAAATTCAAAAAATTATAAAATATAAACCTCAAACGTTTATTGGTATAGGATTATTACTTGTACTATTTTCGGCAATGTTACCTGTATTTTTTGCCAGGGAAGTACAAACCGGTTTGTGGATTCATAGCAATTTACCAGTTTTAGGGCCTTTACACTTAGGTACTCCACTAATTTTTGATACAGGAGTATATTTTGTGGTAATGGGTGTTATTTTAACGATTGTAATTAGCATAATGGAGGTATTAAAATGGAATTAATATTAGCTATTTTTATAGGATTATTATATGCATGCGGTGTATATTTGTTGCTAAGGCGTAGTATTGTCAAAGTGATTCTGGGAGTATTTGTTTTAGCCAACGCCACCAATCTTATCATATTTTTAGCAGGGGGAATTCAAAGAAGTGGTGCAGGTTTTATTGCTGAAGGAAGTGAAACAATCGATCCGGCAACCATTAGCGATCCATTACCTCAAGCATTAATATTAACTGCTATTGTTATCGGACTGGGGATTGCAGCCTATATTCTTGCATTAAAATATCGTTATTTCGAAATTACAGGGACTCATGATTTAGATCAACTTAGTAAAACTGACCAGAAATGACCATACTCCCATTAGCCATAATTACTCCATTCACATTTATTATCCTTGCATTGATCATTCAAAATATCAAGGTAAAAACCTATTTATCGTTATTTTTTGCATTGATCAATTTTATCATTGCATTTTTTATATTAAAAGGTGTAATTGAAGCAGAAATGTTAAAATCCCAAATGGGATCCTGGCCTGCACCTTATGGTATTACATTGGTAGCCGACAGGTTTAGTGGTTTTATGCTAATTATGTCTGCACTGGTTTTTTTGGCTGTAACAATATACTCTACACAATCAATAGACAAGGAACGAATAAAAAATAACTATTTCCTTTTTACATTCGGCATTTTAATGGGAGTAAACGGTAGTTTCCTTGCAGGTGATATTTTTAATCTTTATGTATGGTTTGAGGTTATGCTCATGGGCTCATTTATTCTTATCAGCTTTGGCGGCGAAAGAGCCCAACTCGAGGGAGCAATAAAATATCTCATATTAAATCTAATATCATCGTTTTTCTTTGTTGCCGGAATTGGAATTTTATATGGTAAAATGGGCAGTTTGAATATGGCCGACCTGGCACTTAAATTTTCCCGTATAGGTGATTTCCCAAGCCTTTTTGAACCATCTCTTATTTTACTTTTTGTAGGATTTGCAATTAAAGGAGCGTTATTTCCTTTTTTCTTCTGGCTTCCGGCATCATATCATACACCGCCACCTGCAGTTTCTGCGCTATTTGCCGGGTTGCTTACTAAAGTAGGGATCTATTCGCTAATTCGGATTTACACCTTGTTTTTACATTATTACGATTAT
>JAWLEM010000027.1:0-18818 GCA_041686115.1 Bacteroidales bacterium | reverse complement strand
TCCAAAACCAAGGGCAAGTAAAATGATAACAACAAAAAAATACATCATTAAATTCATACTTTCGTTCATCATTTTCATGTCGGGCATAATCTCTGTCCAGGTCATTACCTTTAATTCCGGATATTCTGATTCTAGTTTTTTGGCAAGCTTATCTTCTATATTGTTTTCTTTCAATAATATGGCCAGTTCGTGGCCAGCACTTTGATCTATTTTAATAAGCTTTTTTAAATCAGAACTTCTAACAAAAGCTTTCATTTCATCGTAGGCAGAGTTTGCGGTCTGATAAATTCCAGCAACTCTGAATGCCCCGCCGGTCAGAGTCCCGTCCATTTCAGTCATGGTAACAACCACTTTAGAGCGGACTTTAACCTTGAGCTTTCCGGCTAGTTTTTTTCCAATTACAATTTGATTGTTCTTTGAGTCCTGAAAATAAGAACCATCAACTATTTTTTCATGAATATTGGTAACTTTCTGCTCATTTTCAGGATTAATACCAACCAGTTGAATGCCGGAACCTGTTTCTGCCGATGAAACCATACAAGTTGATAAAACCCGCTGTGAAACAGCTTCTACATTTTGCATCTCTTTAATGGATGATTGTATATTTTTTATGTCAGGAATAAAGTTGTGAACATCGTTGGTTTCTAAATATTCCGGATGATGAATCTGAATATGCGAAATTTCTGTATTGATAACGGCATTTATACGTTGGTTAACCCAACCTACCATAAAAGCAATGGTATAAACTCCGGCAAAAACGCCTAAAGCAATGGCCGAAATAATTACGGTACTTCTTGTTTTGCTTCGCCATACATTTCGCCATGATACTGACCAAATCATAGGTTTGTTTTTTTATTGGTTAATATTTTAAGCTCTTAGAGCTTTTGTTATTTCTAAATTTTTTACTTTAAAAATCGGGTATAGAGAGATGATTAATGTAATGATAAAAACAGTTATTACCTGGTTGGTAAAAACACTTGTTGCTGTACCAAAAAACAGATAAGGTTCAAAACCATATTGCAAGTATGCTTCGGCAAGTTCTTCGGGGAGCTTGATTGGATTTTCCACAAGCAGAAGAATGACCGGAATACTGGCTATAAATCCTGTAATAACACCAATGATACCTATAAGAACCGTTTCGTAAAAAAGAACAAGTGATAGTTTAAACTTTTGCATTCCTACCGCTATCATTACTCCCAGTTCTCGCCTGCGCTCTGCTATCATCATAATAATTGTTCCGAAAATTCCAAATGCAATAACAATGTAAAGAATCGCTTTCATTACTACACCTCCGGCTTTATCGCTTTCAATAAACTGCACCATTTCGGGGTTTAGCTCCTTCCAGTTTAAAACTGCATAATTATCATCTTCAAGATTTGTCAGCTTCCTTTCTGCTTTGCTTACATCAGTATAATCATCGACCATAATCATAAGCGAAGTAATCTTTCCGTAGGCAGAATAGAAGTCCTGCGCTAGCGATATATCCATAAAAACGCCAATATTATTTAACTGGGGTGTTGAAAATTTTAAAATTCCCCTGATTGGGTAAATTCCTGCAGCTGTAACACCATGGTATCCCTGGCTGATTAATACCAGTGTATCGTTTATTCCCATACCTAAATGCTTCGCAATGTTGTATGATAATAGTACCCCATCGTCGCCTTTTTTTAGGAACTCTCCCTGCTGTATCCAGTTTTGCAAATTGGATGTTTCTTTGTCTTTTTCTGGTTCAAATCCTATAACTGCACCTCCGCGGGTGTTTGGTCCTGACGACATCAGGGCGAAGGATTCTAATCTTTGAGAAATACTATTAACTTCGGCTATATTTTTAATTTCTGTAAGCAGGCTGTCTGTCGGTGTAAAAACATTGTTGATCGATTTATTTTCCTGGTAATCGGCATGTTGCACCTGTATGTACCCTGATGATAATTTAACCATCATGTCAATCATATTTCCATAGGTTCCGTCCTGAAGTGAACTCATAATCGTTGAAATAAGTACCCCAAAAAATATAGATGCCACAGTAATAAGTGTTCTTCTTTTGTTTCTCCAGAGATTTTTCCAGGCCATTATTATTTTATTCATGATCTGTAAATATTTAATTTGGATTAAACGATTTAACTAGCGAACTCTTTTCATGTTTTGCTGCGAAAAGAATGAATCATTGATATTCATATTGAATTTCATGTCATTAATGATAACTACCGTTTTTTGATTGTCTTTATCAGCCGGAATAATTTCAATTTTTGTCGGGATTTTTCTATCATCCATAGTTTTTACTTCAGAAGCAAACTCTGTTTTTACAAGATAATCATCCTCATCATAATATTCCGATTTCATCATCAGGTATTCATCTTTGCTGATCCATTTAATTACTTTTCCCCAAACAACGGCAGCATCTTCTTTGGGGGACATTTCAATTTTCCAACAATCCCATCCGTCAATGGTTTCTGAGCCAGCAATTTTATGGTTAAAATCAACTACAATAGATGACTCTTTTAATATATCGTCGTTTGTATAATCAGAGCCCATCCAGCCGTCTGCCATCATGGATGGGGGCAGTTTTATCATCCGGTTTATTGAAGGCATCCAGTTCCACATTTCTGTTCCACGCTTTAAAAATGTTTGGCCTTTTTCTTTTGCAGGAGAAGTAATTAATGTTAGCGCATAATCTCGCCCTTTGGTCCAGTTTTTAAATTCAATGGTTCTTTCCCATGTCGGACGAACTATTTTCATAGTCATCTGGCTTTGGCTCGATTCTTCACCAGACCATTTTTCGTCGGCTTTTTTCACAATTTCCTTAGCATCCTGTGCAAATGCCGGGGACAGGATAAATAACATTGCGATTAATAGAAGAACAGATGTGATCAGTTTTTGTCTTTTCATAACATTTAACATTTTTTTGAATATATGGATATTATCTTCTTTTCTACTGCATCTATAGGATAGTTTTCAGGATCTGTAACATAACTCATCCCTACTCCATCCAGTAATGACTGAAAAAAGTGTACTTCTGCTTTAGGATCTTCATAACCTTCGCGTACGAAATAATCGTAAAGGGTTTGAAAAAATGGGTCGAACATTTTCCACAAATCATTCCCGAACAGCTCCATAACAGGGCTCTGCAACATGAGCGAAAAATAGAGCCTCCAATAAGTCAGGTTTTCTTTAACCATTTTAAAGGATTGTTTAATAAAATGAAGCAATTCTTCCTTAGTTAAAATCCCATCATGATTGGGATCAAAAAACTGCATTAAGTTGTCAACTCCACTAAAAATAATATCTTTTAACAAGGCTTCTTTGCTTTCGAAATAGTTGTACATAAGCCCTTTGGACATGTTCGCTTTTTGAGCAATTTTGCTAATTGATGTTGAGTGGTAACCTTCGTTGGCAAAAAGCTCAAGGGCTACCTGCATAATGGCATTTTTCTTTTCTTCCCTTATTTCTTGATATTGTTGTGGTGTCCGTGGCGACATAATATTTTGTTTTAACTCTGTTTTTGAATGAACGGTTGGTCAAAGTTAATATGTTTTAAATGCTAAAAACAAATTTTTTTAGATATTTTTTTGTAATTATTTTTTTGGGTTGAAATAATTCTTTAATTTACAATAGATTAATCAGGAATAAAATGATCATGAAAGGAAAAATATTATTTTTATTAACTTTTTGTTTAATCTTTAACACTCACCTGTTTGGTAATGAAAGAAATATAGATGTTTATCTGCCCGATTCAATTTCAAATCAATCTTTAAATATAAAAATTGGATTTATTCTCGATTCTGCCGAAAAACTAATGAGTACTGATCATTCTAAAACAAGGCAATTGGTTTCATTAGCTAAATATTACGCCGACAGTATAAATAATCGTCAAGGAAGCTGTAAAGCACTTTTTTTATTGGGTAAATTGG
The DNA here is from genome assembly GCA_041686115.1 of Bacteroidales bacterium. Lineage (GTDB taxonomy): Bacteria > Bacteroidota > Bacteroidia > Bacteroidales > UBA12077 > UBA12077. The sequence goes on along the minus strand of JAWLEM010000027.1, from coordinate 14,910 downwards.
ATTATGCCAATGGCGATTTTTATGAGGCTGAAGAAGTTTTTCAGCATCTTTTGGATAATTTTAGTGACGTTCTGAACGAAAAAGAAATGGCAGATATTAAACATGCCCTTGGATTAACTTATATGCGGTTTAATAATTATAATAAAGCGATTAATCTGATTCAAGAGGCGCTGTTCTTTTATGAGGAACATAACAACAGGCTTGATATTGCTACTGCCACAAAAGATATGGGCATTATTTATTATAATCTTGGTAATAATAACTCGGCCCTGGAACAGTACCAAAAAGCATTGGTTATTTACCGGGAGCTTCAAAACGACGATGGAATCGCACGATGTTATAATAATATTGGAATGATTTTCAGAGAAAAAGGAAATTTTCCGATGGCTCTGGAATATTTAAATCAATCATTAGAAATAAAATATAACCAAAAAAATTCGTCCGGAATTGCAAATACCCTTGGTAATATCGGGCATGTATATTTTTCGGCCAATGAAATTGATAAAGCGATTAACCATTATAATAAATCACTTGAAAAATGGCTTGAATTAGATAATGCTAACGGAATTTCGGAGGTATATAATTATTTAGGGGAGGTTTATCTTAAAACAGGCGAATATCAAAAAGCTATTGATGTATTATTAAAAGGAAATAAAATAGCCACAAAAAATAAACTTAAACAAAGATTAATTGATAATTACCGTCTTTTATCTAATGTGTATACCGAAAAGGCAGAGTATAATAACGCATTACAATATTTTAAGCAATATAGTATCATTAGAGACTCCTTGTACGAGAGTTTAACCAATCAACGTATTTCTGAATACATATCCCGTTACGAAAGATTAAGAGCCGAAAATGAATTAATTGATCATGAGCGGCAAATCCTAAAACAACGTTTTCAGATCATTATTACACTTATCATTCTGTTAACATCGATTATATTATTGTTTATTTTATACAGGCAAAATCGCACCATTCGGCGGAAAAGTAAAAAAATCCAAAAGATAAACAAAGAACTGGATTACAGGGTTCAGCAAAAAACATCGGAATTGAGGATTGCAAGGTTTTCTATCGAACTTGCATTTGATGCCATTATCTGGATGCAAAAAAATGGAAAAATATTTTATGTAAACCAATCGGCATGTAATATGCTTGCATATAAAAAAGAAGAGCTGGAAAAAATGTCAATTTTTGATATTGTTCCGGAGTTTACACAAGATATATGGAATGAGTACTGGGAACAATTAAAAAAGAAAAAATCTTTTGTCATTCAGCTTTACTATCAAACTAAAATGGGAACCGAAATTCCTGTTGATGCGGCATTTAATTTTAGAATGTTTGAGGGAGAAGAGTATAATTTTGCGTTTAGCCGGAATATAACCGAACGAAAAATTTCTGAAGAAAAGTTAAAGAAAGCCAAAGAACGCGCCGAAAAATCAGACCGGCTAAAATCTGCTTTCCTGGCCAATATGTCACATGAAATTCGAACACCGATGAATGCCATAAACGGCTTTTTAAGCCTGCTTGCTGATCCTGATATTACCGGGAAACAGCGTAGCGAAATTACTGAGCTGGCACAATCAAGCAGCCACGATCTTTTAAATATCATTAATGATATTATTGATATTTCGAAAATTGAAGCAGACGAGTTAATGATCGACCGATCGCTGAATTTTGTTAACATGTTAATGCATGAAATTTACCATTACTATCGTAAAGATTTGAACTATTTGCATAAAAATAAAGTGGAGTTGAAATTAGAGATTGAAAATGATCGACAGAGTGACAAAATTGCTATTTATACCGATAAAGCCAGATTTAAACAAATAATGAGTAACCTGATTAGCAATGCTATTAAATTTACCGATGAGGGAGAAATAGTTTTCGGTTACAAAAAAATTTCATCCGGGGGACGAAATCTACTTAAGTTTTTTGTTAAAGATACCGGCATCGGTATTCCAAAAGAAAGCCAAAAATATATTTTCGACAGGTTTAGTAAGCTTGATGATGAGCGAAAAAAATCATATAAAGGAACAGGTTTGGGATTAGCGATATCCAAAAAGCTTGTTAATATGCTGGGAGGTGAAATTGGCGTTGATTCTGATATAGATAGAGGCTCGGAGTTTTATTTTACCTTGCCATACAAACTGCTCGACAGCAAAGAAAACCATTTGATTCAAACACAGGAAAGAAAACTGGAAATAGACTGGAAAAATAAGTTTATTCTTATTGTTGAAGATACTCCATCTAACTACTTTTTGCTTGAAAACTATTTAAAGCCAACTAAGGTTCATACATTCTGGGCAAAATCGGGTAAAGAAGCCATAGAAATTTTTAAAGAAACCGATCATATCGACCTGGTTTTAATGGATATCCAGTTACCCGGAATTAATGGTTATGAAGTCACTAAATTGATCAAAGCTCATAATAAAAATATACCCATAATTGCACAAACTGCATATGCTCTTTCCGGGGAGAAAGAGCACAGCATTAAAGAAGGTTGCGATGATTATATAGCTAAACCGATTAAAAAAGAAAACCTTATTGATCTATTAAGTCAATATCTTTAGACGGGTTTTCAATATAGCAAGAATTTTTTTAGTTAAAAAAGGATTTACTGGTCGAGATATCCTTTTAATGCGGCTTTTCGCATTTCATATTTTTGCGTTTCGGATAAATCTTCATCTGATTTCAGAATCGGACTTTCCCATGAACCATACATTGGATTAGGCAACACAATAAATTGATCTCCAAACAGATCTCTGTTTTCATCAACAACATCAAATCCGAAATTATTGGATCTGTCTTCGAAGATTTCGGAAAAATCTCCCAAATTATCACCGATTAAAAGCAGAATATCATAATTATTTTCCACAATTTCTCTTCGCAGTTTTTTACTGCTTGTATTTGTTTTCAACAGAAGATGAAGGCTGTCAGCATAAGCGAACTTTTCTTTTTGCAGATTTTTTAAGGTAACACCAAAATCATCCACGCTTCTGTTCGATATATAAAAAATATCTACATTTTTCGATTTTGCATATTGCGAAAACTCCACTGCCCCGGGTAATGCTGTTGCTTCTATTCTAGATGTCCATTCACTCCAACTCTCATTTGAAAATCCTTTGCCTGTTCGAATGCAGTTTGTTTCAAAAGGGCTATTATCAAGCATGGTTTCGTCTATATCAACAATTACAGCTTTTTGCCTTTCCGAATTGTTTTCTGCCAACTCCTGGTCTAGCCGTAACTTAGCAAGATTAAATGCTTGATAATACAACGCCTTCATTTCGGCAGATTTCTGATACCAAAGTACCGACATCATTAAATGATCCTGGGTATTTTGGGGCTCATCTGTTTTATTGCACGATACCAATAGTAAAGACAGTACGATAAATATAGTTAATGTATTTTTCATAATTTTGTATCATTAAGTTTATTGATATAAAAGTAATGAATTAAATTTTGCAGAAAAATTTTAGATCGCTGTAACTTTTAATTGACTTAAACGTCTTACTTTCGAAATAGAGTAAAAACAGAATGACTGTAGACCAATATAATAAAAGTGTTGATCTGTATTCGGATGCTATTTTCAGGTTCATCCTAAAAAACATTAGTGATATGGATGAAGCTAAAGATATCGTACAGGATACTTATGAAAAATTATGGGTAAGAGCCGCCGATGTGTCATTTGAAAAAGTAAAATCATACTTATTTTCTACAGCTTATCATACCATGATTGATAAAATCAGGAAAAATAAGCGGGTTACGGTAATTGAAGAATATAACGATGTAAACAGCTGTCATAGTGATCAGTATAGCGACTTAAGTGAAGTTTTAAACGAAGCGATTAAAAAATTACCCGATACGCAAAGGTCAGTTATTTTATTGCGCGATTACGAAGGATATGCGTATAACGAAATTGCCGAAATCACCGGATTATCCGAATCGCAGGTTAAAGTATATATTTACCGCGGAAGACTGGCGCTTAAAAAGTATATTGGTAGTATGGAAGTTTTAATATAGAGGATTATAAATGTTAGCCATTGATCGACAAAATTACGAAGCATTCTTTTTAGATTACCTGGATGGGAATTTATCTCCATCACAGGAAAAACTTTTATTGTCGTTTTTAGAAGAAAATCCTGATTTGAAAAAAGAACTTGAACAGTTTGAGCCGATTATTATTGAAAAAGAAGAGATTCATTTTGCTGATAAACAAGGTTTAAAAAAAGAACCGATGATTAATGATCTGCAGCGTACAAGCTTTGAACATTTATGTATAGCTTATGTCGAAGGCGATTTAAATGCCAGGGAGAAAGCGTTATTTGAAGAAATGGCCGATAATGATCAGCGAAAATCAGCGGAACTAGAAAAGTTCATGCTTTCGAAATTAAAGGCAGACCATTCAATTATTTTTCCTAATAAAAACAGACTCAAAAAATCGGCGTTATCGATTAGCCGGTTACGATCTTTTTATCCGTATGTGGCAGCAGCTGCATCAGTACTGGTGTTGCTGTCGCTCTATATCTTTGTTCCACAAAATACAGATGATGTTTATTCGGATAGAATTGCCGATATTGAATCGGGAAAAGCACCAATTACTCCGGATGTAAAAAATGAGCCAATTATTGAGTCAATGTCCAGCAGCGAAAGAAATAGTAAAGTAGCCGGTTTTAAATCACCTGTAGAATTTATCCAGGAGGTTAAGGAGCAAAGTCATTCGGATATAATCATGATGGATGAGCGAGAAAAAGAGCATATCCATACGATTAATCCGGTTGCTATAAAACTTGAATCGAGCAGCAGCCAGATGCGATTAGCTCATATGAATATTCCACCTAATAATGATTTATTGGAAAAAATTCAGGACAATGGCCTGGGCGGCGATAATTATTTTACTCTAAAATCTTATTTGGCCGAATCGGTTAATAATAGCCTGAATAAAACAAAAGAAAATAATGACCAAAAGTTTGGGCTCTTCAATTTAGCACAATTTGGAGTAAATGGAATTAACCGAATTACGGGTAGTAATATGTCTTTAGAAAAACAATACAACTCAAGTGGAGATGCAGAAAAAATAGCATTTAATTCCCGGTTAATAGCCTTTTCAACCCCCGTGAAAGAAAAATAAGAATTACCTGTAACAAATCAGGATGCTCATCCGTCATACAGACAAACAAATCAATCAAAAGAAAAACAATTAAAAAATTAATATGATGAAAAAAAGCGTATTGTTATTAGTTATCTTAATATTTACTTTAGGTGTTGGTGCTCAGGAAACCGAAACTAATGTAGATGAGATGAAGAAAGAACTTAAGGAGAAGAAATCGGATACTACCAATATCCGGCTTAAGCGAAAAACAGTGAAAATTATTGAAGATGACGACGAGGGAGAAACCAGAATTTTTGTTAAAAAGCATCATAGAGATGATTGGGAATATTTCTGGGATGATAATGACCGTTTTAAGGGATCATGGTCTGGTTTTTCTATGGGATTGAGCAATTTTACAGATCAAAATTTTTCTATTAGCCGTTCAGGGGCCGATGAATTTATGGATCTGAATACGGGCAAATCATGGAATATGAATATTAATTTTGCCCAGTATAGTGTGAATTTGATTAATAATAAATTTGGATTGGTTACCGGATTAGGACTTGAATTCAATTTTTACCGATTTGACGGCGACAATTCTATTCAAAAAGATGCTGAAGGGGTAATTATAAACCAAGACCTGCCAGCAACCTGGAATGTTGAAAAATCAAAATTTACTACAACCTATGCCACTTTGCCAATTTTATTTGAACTGCATTCATCCAGCAGTCAGCACAAAGGAATTATTTTTGCTGCAGGAGTTGTTGGAGGAGCTAAATTAGGATCCAATACAAAAGTTGTGTATAAAGAAAACGGAGACAAGAAAAAAGATAGAGTTAGAAATGATTATAGCTTAAATCCATTTAGGTACGGTGTTACTGCCCGGTTAGGTGTTGGCGACTGGCTCGTTTACGGAACCTATTACTTAACACCCCTTTTCGAGGATGGGAAAGGACCCGAACTATACCCGTTCTCAGTTGGTTTAGCGCTATCGTTCGAATAATTTATTATACTAAATTGTCTAAAATAAGCTGCCATAAAATGGTGGCTTATTTTTTTATATGGTACTTTACCCAAAATATACTTTATTTAGTATATAATAAATAGCACTATAACAACAATTAACATAATATTAAATGAACTAAAACATTATTTTTAAGGTGTTGGATGCTTCAATAAAATAATTTTTATTTTTACTGAACTTTATTGTATCTTTCCATAACGATATTTCATACCAGTTTAATATGAGCAAAATTATTACAGGTTTCTTTGTTTTTATTTTTGTTGCATCAATCCATTTATCTGCTCAAAACAGTTCTCTTGACAGTTTTTTAATGGCTAACAGGAATAAACATGATACAGTAAAGATTCAGTTGCTTCTCAATGAATATTTTGCAAAATATCGACGTGGAATTGTTTTGGATGGTAAAGAGTGCCTGGAAAAAGCACTAGAGATTGCTGAGAATTGTGATAGTTTATGGTGGAAAGGAACTGTATTAATTAAATTTGGAGATTATTATAAAATAACCGGAGATTATGAAAAAGCGGTTGATTATTATTTTCAAGCTCAAAAAATATTTACTGATTTGAAGAAGTTTAAAGCACTTGGTTCTGTTTACAATAATCTGGGTGCAACTTACGAAAACATGGGAAAATATGACGAGGGCATGTCCAACTTAATAAAAGCTTTAGATATTTATGAATCGGTTGACGATTCGTTAAGTATTGCTAAAACATATCTCAATTTGGGGTTGCTATACTTTCGTCAGGAAGAATATGATAAAAGCATTGAGTTATACAATGAGTCGCTGAAAATTAGGCGGTTAATTAATGATCAAGAAGGAATTGCTTTACTTTATAATAATATTGCCATTGTAAATTATTATACCGAAAACTACGATAATGTGAGGAGTTATTTTCAAAAGGCTTATGAAATTTATGTTGATCTGGGAAACAGGAGAAGTCAGGTTATGGCTTTATCTAACCTAGCCGAGATTTATAAAATTCTTGGGCAAAAGGATCAGTCTCTAGAAAGTTATCTTAAAGTACTTGAACTAGAAAAGGAACTTGGTGAAAAAGGGAATATGGCAAAAACCTATTTTTTAATTGGCGATCTTTATTATTCGAGAAACAATCTTAGTAAAGCTAAAAAGTTTTTTCTTCAGGCTCTTGATCTTTCAAAAGAGGTGCATTCAATTGCCGATATAAAAGATTCTTATTTTTTATTATCCGGAATATCTGAACAAGAGGGTGATTATAAAACGGCCCTTGCATATTTTGAGCAATATCACAATTATAATGATAGTTTATTTAATGCAGAGAAATCGAGGCAGATACAAGAAATTGAAACACAATACGAAACCCGGAAAAAGGAACAAAGAATTGAAAATCTTGAAAATGAAAAAATCATCAGAGATTTAAGAATTAAGCGGCAGCAATTTTTTCTATATTCTGTAATTATGGGATTTATCGTTATTGCAGGATTTTTATTGCTGCTGTTTAATAAGAACAAAAAAATCCGTTTAGCGAGCAATAAGTTAGCCTACCAGAAAAAACAAATTACCGATAGTATTGAATATGCCAGCAGAATACAAAATGCAATTTTACCACCGCCCAATTATATTACCCAATTAATTCCCGAACATTTTATTTTATTCCATCCACGAGATATTGTTAGCGGCGATTTTTACTGGATAACCAAAAAAGCCGGTAAAATATTTATTGCCGTGGTCGATTGCACCGGGCATGGCGTTCCGGGAGCGTTTATGAGCATGCTTGGATACTCCTTTTTAAACGAAATTGTAAATAAGGGAGGCGATTTAAAAGCCAACACCATTTTAAATCAATTGCGTAACCAGGTTAAAGAATCGTTGCATCAAACCGGAAAAAATGATGATACAAAAGACGGAATGGATATTTCTCTTTGCATAATTGATAAAGCCAATGAGAAACTTCAATTTGCCGGAGCATATAACTCATTGTTTTTTATTAGTAGCGATAAACCAGCAACCATAAAAGGCGATCGAATGCCTATTGGAATATACTTGAAGGAGAAAAAAACATTTACAAATCACGAGATAAAAATTCATCAGGGGGATATCTTTTACCTGTTTACTGATGGATATGTTGATCAGTTTGGAGGGAAAACAAAGAAAAAATTCAGGATTTTACCTTTTAAAGAGCTATTGATTTCTGTTCATAAAAAACCTGTGCATGAGCAAAAAACAGTGCTTGAAAATACGTTTTTAGACTGGAAAGGTGATCTTGAGCAAATAGACGATATTTTAGTATTTGGCTTCAGAATTTGATGGTTCACGAGAAGATTTATTATATTAGCCAAAAATAATTTATAACAATAAAAAAAAGACAACTATGAGACTTCTTTTAATAAGTAATTCAACCAATGCCGGCGAAGCATATTTAGACTACCCCAAACATGAAATCAAAAAATTTCTTGGCGAAAAGGTAAAGAAAGTATTGTTTATTCCTTATGCAGCAGTAACCTTTTCTTTCGATGAATACCAGAAAAAAGTTCAGGACCGTTTTTCAGAAATAGGTTACGAAGTAGATTCAATTCATCATTATGATTTTGATAAAAAGAAACAGGCCTTAAATGATGCCGAAGCCATTATTGTTGGAGGCGGAAACACATTTCATCTTACAAAGCTTATGCAACAGCAGGATTTGCTTGAAACTATCCGATACGAATGTTTAAAAGGAAAGCCATACGTGGGCTGGAGTGCCGGTTCAAATGTAACCTGCCCCACAATCTGTACAACAAACGACATGCCTATTGTAGAACCGGAAAGTTTTCATGCCATAAATCTTGTTCGGTTCCAGATTAACCCTCATTACCTGGACGCTAACCCTGACGGACATGCAGGAGAAACAAGAGAACAACGAATTAATGAGTACCTGGTTGCTAATCCGTATATTTATGTTGTTGGATTACGTGAGGGTACCATGCTTAAAATTGATGATGCCAAAGCTGAATTAATTGGCCCAAGAAATGCCCGGATATTTAAATACGGCGAAGAGCCCAGAGAACTAGCGCCAGGCGATGATTTTGATTTTTTGTTTGAATAGATGATATTAATTGCATAAATGATAAAAGCTGTCTTTCCATTTGAAGGCAGCTTTTTTTCTTATCCCTTCAATTTTTAATCGGTTGCCGTTAAATCTATTGCCGACGGTGCCGCTTAAAGCGACGCCGTCGGTTGATTCAAAATTCCAGCCTTGTTTTTTAAGCTGCAATAAAAACAAATATTTTGTGCAGCAATTTCTATTAACGATCGTCTATAAATCAACAACCTGCATGTAACTTTTTACTGGATAAAAGCGTCATATCTTAAAAACATAAAATAGTACAAAAATGATTAAAAACTTTTTTCTTACTGCTTTCCGCAATCTAACTAAAAACTGGGCTTATTCATTAATCAATATTTTAGGATTAACCATTGGGCTTGCTGCCGTTATCTATATTTTTTTATTTGTAAATTTTGAGCTCAGCTACGATAAAATGCACGATCATTCCGATCGCATTTATCGTGTGGGCGTAAAGGGTATGCTCATGAACAGCGAAATTAACCAGGCCATTACTGCTGCTCCCATGGCCGAAGCTATGCGGAATGATTATCCCGAAATGGTTAGTGCTTGCAGGCTTACAACTGCAGGCGACTGGTTAATGGCCTATGAAGATAAGAAATTTAACGAGCGGAATTTTCTATTTGCCGATTCTACATTTTTTGATGTTTTTTCGTTTAAATTGATCAAAGGAGACCCAAAAACCGTACTTAACGAACCACGGAGCATTGTTGTTACAGAATCGGCTGCTAAAAAATATTTCGGCAACGAGGGCCCTATTGGCAAAACAATAAAAGTTGAGAATGATACGGTTTTGTATCAAGTGACCGGACTCATGCAGGATGTTCCGCAAAATGCCCACTTTACGTTCGATATGCTTGGATCCATGACAACCTTACGAAGAAGTGAAAGTACTTTTTGGGTAGGCCATAATTATTATACTTATATTTTATTAAGTGAGGGTACTGATCCCAATGCATTTGAAGATAAAATGCAAAATATGGTTGAAAAGTATGTGGGTCCGCAATTAGAGCAGATTTTGGGCGTTAATATGCAAGAATTCGAAGAGTCGGGAAATTCTTTTGGATATTTTATACAGCCGCTTACAGATATTCATTTGCGCTCTGATTTGCAATACGAAATAGAAGCCAACGGAAATATATTGTATGTTTATATCTTTATCTCTGTTGCTATTTTTATTTTAATCATTGCCAGTATTAATTTTACAAACCTGGCTACAGCCAGGGCATCGAACCGGGCTAAAGAAGTGGGCGTAAGAAAAGTTTTGGGAGCCCAAAAAAAACAACTGGTAGCCCAGTTTTTAACCGAATCGTTTTTAATTACACTCATATCATTGGCATTGGCTATTGTTGCGTTACAAATTGCTATGCCTTACCTGAATAACATTACCCAAATTGCTTTGGATATTGATTACTTTGGAGCATGGTATACATTACCCGCATTATTTCTATTAATCGTAATGGTAAGTTTTATGGCCGGAAGTTATCCTGCTTTTTTCCTTGCATCTTTCAGGCCTGTAGCCGTATTAAAAGGAAAATTGAAACTTGGAGCTAAAAGCGGAATGCTTAGGTCGTCGCTGGTAATTGTGCAATTTGTGGTTTCCATTTTTATTCTTTTATCTACCTATACAGTATCTGATCAGCTAGACTATATGCTCAATAAAGATATGGGTTTCGAAAAGGATCATATTTTAATGATTCGCCGGTCCGATGGGTTAAGAAATCAAATGGAAGCATTTAAATCGGAAGTAAAAAATTTGCCAGGAGTTGTTGATATAACCAATGCCAGTAATTATCCCGGAATAAATTTTTCCAACAATGCCTTTTTTAAAGAAGGCGAACCTGCCAATACTTATTTAATTAATCAGGGCAGGGTAAGTTTCGATTATGAAAAAACTTTTGGATTTGAAATGCTGAAAGGGCGGTTTTTTTCAAAAGATTTTCCAACAGACTCCAATGCAATTGTAATTAACGAATCGGCTGTTAAATCATTAGGATTTGATGATCCAATAGGTAAAAATGTATTATTACCCGCTGGCGAAAATGAGTTTCAACCGTTAAAAATTATTGGTGTGGTAAAAGATTTTCATTTTAAATCGCTGCATACCACTATAGAACCTGCTGCTTTTACCCTGCTGCCTGGCAACTGGGAGGGCGTGGTATGTGTTAAGTTAAGACCGGAAAATACCAGTACTACAGTAACTGCTATTCAAAACATTTGGGAAAGTTTTACGTCTCAATATCCATTCGAATATTTCTTTTTCGAAGACCATATTGAAGGTTTATATAAAGCCGAAAAAAGGACAAACAATATTTTTGTTATATTTTCAATGCTATCAGTAGTTATCGCTTTTTTTGGGTTGTTAGGGTTAATCTCTTTTATTACCGAACAGCGCAAAAAAGAAATCGGAATTCGAAAAACGTTTGGTTCAACCTCGCTAAATATTGTAATCATTATTTGCAAGGACATCTTGAAACTAATCATAATAGCAACCGTCATATCATGGCCTATCGCCTACTGGGTAATGAATAACTGGTTGCAGGATTTTTCATACAGGGTCGATATTAATTATGTCATGTTTATTGTAATCCCTGTTTTAACAATACTTGTTTCTTTGCTGGTTGTAATTTATCAGGCGTTGAAAGCAGCATTTAAAAATCCGGCTGAAACATTACGATATGAATAATCTAATGCAACACAGACTTTTTACATCCGTCTTTTAGTTGGTTATTTATGAAAAACAAATGTTAAATTTTTTTAAATATTCGAAAAAAAAATAAATATTTTATAACTTGTAACAGATTAAAAAACTAATCGTCAATTAAATAATTAAGATTATTAAAATATAAAGGAGAAATGGTTATGATTAAAACAAAACATCTGGAAAAAATATTCAGGACCGATGAAATTGAAACAACAGCGTTAAACAAAGTTGATCTGGAAGTACAAAAAGGCGAATTTGTTGCGGTTATGGGCCCTTCCGGTTGCGGAAAGTCTACCTTATTAAACATTATCGGGCTGCTTGACAACCCATCAAGCGGGGAGCTTTGGTTCGATGGGATCGAAGTTTCGAGATTTAAAGAGAGACAAAGAACCGAGTTACGAAAATCAAACATTGGCTTTGTTTTTCAGAGTTTTAATTTGATTGATGAGCTAACTGTATATGAAAATGTTGAGCTTCCATTGCTTTATCTAAAAGTATCTGCCAAAGAACGAAAAGAAAAAGTTGAGGCTGTTTTAGATAGAATGAAAATTGCTCACAGGCGAAAGCACTTTCCACAGCAACTTTCAGGGGGACAACAGCAAAGAGTGGCTATAGCAAGAGCCGTAGTGGCTAATCCAAAGTTAATTCTTGCCGATGAGCCTACAGGTAACCTTGACTCTGCTAATGGCGATGAAGTAATGAAACTGCTTACCGAACTTAATAAAGAAGGCACAACCATTGTTATGGTAACTCACTCACCATCGGATGCCGAATATGCACACCGAATTGTTCAATTGTTCGATGGACATATTGTTACCGAAAATATTAGTAAGATTTTATAATAAATCATCTTATTAGTTAGTTTTAGTAGAGGTTATTCCAAAAGAATCTTTTTCAGTTCTTTTGGAATAACCTCTACAATATTTTTATAAAACATAAATCTTTGTAAAATGAAAACTAGAATTTTAATTACAACATTTCTTACCTTGCTAATGATTTCTGCAAATGCTCAAAAAACAGCTGAAAGAACCATCGCTTCCTTCGATAAAATTGATGTTTTTGGTAATATCCAGGTATTTTTAACGAAAGGTGAAGTGGGAACCGTTAAAATTGATTCAAAAGATGTTGACCCTTCGGAAGTGGTTACCGAAGTAAAAGATAAGCTTTTAAAAATTAAGATGAAATCTAATCTTTTTGACGATGCAACTGTTCGGGTATATCTTAACTTTGATGAGTTACGGGAAATATCGTCAAATGCTGCTGCTGAAATAATGGTAAAAGATAAAATTAAAGGTGATAAAATAATGGTTACAGCAACCAGTGGAGGAAGAGTAAAATTGGATGCAACGTTAAATGCTGTTGAGCTAAAATCTTATCAGGGCGGACACATAGATATTACCGGTAAATCTAAACTACAAGAGTCTTTTGTAAATACAGGCGGGATATTATCTGCCGCAAAATTTGAGTGTGACGAAGTTTTTATTAAGATGAACACAGGTGGCAATGCCGATGTGCTTGTGAACAAAAAGATCGACGCCAGGGTAAATACGGGAGCCAATTTATCCATTTATGGAAAACAAGGCATTGATGAAAATCTTAGCACATCGTTGGGAGGCAAAATTGTTAAATGGTACGATTAACCGTGCATTAAAAAAAGGGCTGAAATTGTTTTCCAGCCCTTTTGATTTATCGGTTAAAATTAAGCAATAAACCTAATCATTCTAATTTTCATCTTCTTCCGGATCGAGAAAATCATCATTTTTCCCATATAAGTCAAGATCCTCGAATTCTTCTATTTCATCAAATATTTCTTTTTTAAAATATTTGTCTTTTTTAGAACCGTTTGCTTTCTTAGCTTTCATTTCTCTCTCATCATCAAATGATTTAGGTTTCTTCGATTTCTGAAAATTTTTGCTTGATTTCATTTATACACAAATGTTAGTTATAATTTAACAATAATATAATTGATTTTAATACTGTATTGTTGAAGTAGATTTTACTTATATTTATTGCGTTTTGAAGTATAAATAGCTATAACAAGAGTTTGTTTTTCAAGGTGCAAGTTAAATATTTTTTTACTTTTCAAAAAAGTTTTTTCGAAAAAAATAGGTGTAAAACCATTTTTTAATTAGGAAGGTTGGTGAAGCTGGAATTTTTGCCTAATAATTTGTACCTTTGAAGCAACAACCATTATTACGACTAACCTAAACCTCTACTTTATGAAAACAATCATAATTGATACCGATTATGCAGAAATTTCATACGATTCTGATTTAAAAATCGGGAAAATTGTATGGAAAAGAAAAACCACCACCGAAGAGTACCAGTATGCTTTCATGACCCTTCTTGAATATAGTAAAAAGCACCCTGTCGACAATTTTTTGTCCGATATAAAAAAACAGGGAGTGGTATCGCCCGAAAACCGTAAATGGTTCGAGAATGAGATGCTGCCAAAAGCTATTGATGCAGGGTTAAAAAGAGCTGCATCAATTTTCGACGGCAATATTTTTAAAAAATATTACCTGAATATGATTATTAAAGTTTCCAATAAATTTGGATTGCCACTTAAGTTATTCAATTCCGAAGAAGAAGCGATCGAGTGGTTTAAAAGTTTTAATTCATAATAATAATTTGGTAAAAGAGCTTTAATTATTACTGTTGTTTTACATCTTTAGCATCAACAATTTTATATAATTTATCCGATCGCCGGATGAGTTGATCCAAAGGAATTGAACACCTTTCCCCTTTTTTTGCCTGATCCCTGTTTTTGTGATCGACACGAATTTCTTGAACGGTGGTTTGCAACACTCCTGTTGTAGGGCCTGTAATAAGTATTTCATCACCAACAGACAGCTCGTTGGTTTCAATAAGAAATTCTGCCACTTTTATTTTTGTAAAGTAGTTGGTTCCTTTTCCGATATATATTTTTCGTTTTGTTGCACGCGAACCATATTTATGGCTCCATTCGCCCAGTTTTTGGCCCAGGTAGTAACCATCCCAAAATCCGCGG
>JAWLEM010000026.1:0-19043 GCA_041686115.1 Bacteroidales bacterium | reverse complement strand
GCTTAAGTGTGCCGGCAAAACAAAGAATGCTTCGAATAATGAAAAGAATAAACTGGCAATAACAACAATGGCCATCTGAACCATGGTTTCCATTCGGGTACCGGCTAAAAACAGCAGTGGAGAAAAAGCTATAATGGTAGTAGCAATTGATGTTAAAACTGCCGGATACACTTCCATTGTTCCATCAACAGCAGCCTTCATTGGCGTTTTCCCTTTTTCGAAATGCAGATAAATATTTTCGGCAATAACAATCCCATCATCAACCAGGATACCAATGACCAGGATCATCCCGAATAGAGACATCATGTTAATGGTAACACCGGCAAAGTTGGCATAAATAAACATAGCCAGGAAACTAAACGGGATCCCGAAGGCTACCCAGAGCGATAAACGCACATTTAAAAACATGGATAATGCAATAATCACTAGAATCAATCCTATAGCTCCATTTCGGGTAAGTAAATCCAGGCGGCTCTGAAGAACGTCAAGAAAGGCAAAAGAAATTTCCAGTTTTACACCATGCCCTTCGCGATTAAATTCATCAATATAATTATTGGCATATTCGGTAATAGCAGATAAATCTTCTTCGGGCAATTTATCAATTCCAATAAATACAGCCCTTTTACCATTTACCCATGTTTGGCTCGGGGTGTCGGCAAATTTTTTCTTTACTTCGGCTACATCAAGTATCCTTAAATGACTGCCATCACCCTCTCCTCGTATAATAATATTACCTATCTTGTTTGGATCAGTACTTCGAGAACGGAGCCTAATCAATAATTCCTCCTCGTCAGACTTAATTTGGCCGCCTGATATGTCCTGATTATTAGTCTGAATAGCACTGATAATTTCATCAATGGTCAAATCATACCTTAACAATTCTTCCTCTTTTACCTCAACCGATATTTCCGGTGAAGGAAAACCAGAAACACTTACCTGGCTCATTACTCCCGAATTAATAAGGTCTTCCTGTATTCGCTGGCCATATTCTTTCAATGTCATTAAATCGGCCCCTGAACTATCGTCGGGTACTAAAGCCATGTATAAAGCACCGGACCTGGACCTTCGTTTTGAAACAATTGGCCGCTCAGCAGCTGTGGGTAATGAAGAAATTCCATCAACAGCATTTTTAACTTCCATCAAAACCTCATCAATAGGAAAATCGCCTGATGTTTCAATCACAACCCTGGCACTATTTTCAACCGAAGTTGAATTGATTTCTTTTATTCCAACCAAACCCCGTATAGCCTCTTCGATACGTGAAGTAACTCCCTCTTCCATTTCTACAGGTGATGCGCCGGGGTAAAAAACAGAAACAGTAATAATCCTGCTTTCGGTTTCGGGGAAAAATGCTTTTTTCATAGATAGCAGGCTAATTGCCCCTGCAATAACAAAAAATGCAATAATCAGGTTGGCATATATGGGGAACTCTACAAATCGTTCAATTAATTTCTTCATGGTTTTTTATATTGAAGATATCTAAATTAGGAATCATTTAATGGTTAATCATTCGATGATTGTTGTTTATCATCATTTCCATTTTTCTGAATTTCAACTAATGTCCCTTCCTGAACATTAATTAAAGGTTGCACAACCATCAACTCACCCTCTTTTAAGCCATTTAATATTAATGTTTTTTCATTTAGCTTAATAATATTGATTACCCGTTTGCTTAAACGTTGGCCATCGACAACAAAAACTTCATTCGTATTAAACACTACATTTCTTGGCACTTCAATTGCATCTTCAATGGGATGCCCCGGGAAAGTTACATCAAGATACTCTCCTGCTAACAAAGGTTTTTGCCTGTTGTTTTCTGCCCGCACAAAAATATTTTGAGATTGAGTTTGTTGATCAACAAACTGACTTTTTCTAATTACTTTTCCTTTCCAGTTAACAGATTTTGTGTCGGATTGGATAGTAACCTCATCACCTATCTTTACCCATTGTGCATCAAAACGTTCAAGCGGAACTTCTATTTCTAAAATATCTGTTCGTATAGCATGGGCAACTCTACCTCCGGTATTGGTATAAGCACCAGCTTCCATATAAACATCTGTATAGGTTCCATTAAACGGAGCCCTAATTGTGTGGCGGCTTAACTGAAGCTCATCTTTTAAAATCCCATAATAATCACTTAGGATATTCCTGCTGGCAAGAAAAATTTTAAGTTTTTCATCATTAATTTTAGGAAATGCAGGCAAATTTTTGTTGATATCAACAGAATTAAAAAAATCTCTGAAAAGTGGCTCATAATCAGGATAATCAATAGCAATGTCGGGCAACAAATTAGCTAACTGATTAAGGAACTGACTTTTTCGGGCTTTTAATGCCAGAGCGACTTCATCCGGATAAATGGTGAAAAGAATATCGCCTTTAGAAAAACCGGCACCCCTTTTTAAGGGTATATTGGAAACTAAAATTTTCCCTGAAGCTTCTGCAATAATATCTACATTAGAAACTGAACTTACCCGCCCAGGGGCCTTAACGGGCGAAATAATTGTTTTATAATCCACCAACTCGGTTTGGACATACCTCTTTGCTACCACAGGTGGGCGACTAAAAGGATCATCTTTCTGAGCAACTAAAAACTTCATAATACCAAATGCCAGCCCGACAATAAAAATAAAGGCAGCTATAATTACTACTCGTCGATCAATTTTTTTCATCTACTTAATTATTAATACTATAAAAACTATTGTTTTGATTTTCAAATATAACTTAAAACAAAATTGCCGGCACAAAGTTTAATACAAATTCTATTTTAAATTAGTATTTTAAAATAAAAGGGAAAGGATTTACAATCCATACTTATCAACCAGGTATATTAATGCAGCCATTGCAGCTGCTCCATTTTGCATTTCAATTCTGTCTATGTGATCAAAAGTATCGTTTGCAGAGTGATGCCAATCGAAATAATTTGTAGGGTCAGTTAATAAACCAGCTAAGGGCGTCCCCTGTTTTTTCAAAGGCCCAATATCAACACCGCCCCCGCCTTTAATAAAAACATGAATATTATATGGTTCGAATAACGATTTCCACAATTTTATTTTTTCAATTTGCTCCTCAGTAGCGTCAATTGAAAACCCTGAAGGTTTTGTTACACCCCGATCGCTTTCAATAGCAAAAATATGTTTTTCACCTTTTAATCTTGCTTCCTCTTCATATGTTTTCCCTCCGCCTTGCGATATCTCTTCGTCCATATACATTACAGCACGAATCGAGTGTTTTGGCTGATAGCCGATTGCTTTAAAAATTCTCAGCACTTCAATGGATTGCATACATCCGCCACCGTCGTCATGTGCTCCGGGGCTGTTATCCCATGAGTCGAGATGGCCACCAACCACAATATATTCATTTGGAAATTCTGATCCGGTAATTTCTCCAATAGCATTATATGAAATCGTATCAGGTAAATTTTTACAATTGGTCATAAAATAAAACTTGATTCCGGGATCATCATTTAACACCTCGCTCAACAAATCGGCATGTTTTGTTGCAATAGCAACTGATGGTACCGTTTCGTTATTATTTGCTTTTCGGGTTGTTCCGGTATGAGGAAAAGTATCAATTGATGTAGTCAGCGAACGTATTATTGCTCCAACTGCACCATATTCGGCGGCTAAAACAGGCCCCATAAACCGTTGTCCTGCTGCCTGCCCATAGGCATGAAAAGGATTTTCCAAACCAGGGTCCATTGGTTGATTAAAAAATACGATTTTCCCCTTAACCTGATCTTTAGATAGTAGTTTTAGCCCTTCCAGCCCGTTAACTTCGACTATATTTGCATCAATCCCCTCCGGGCCTGTTGCAATTCCACGGCCAAGCGCACAAACATTTACATCAATGGTTTGGTCTTTTGTTTTAATTTTTCCAATCTCAATATTTCCACGTTTCCAATTCATAACTTGTATTTCCTGCAGAAAAACTTGATCAAGATCCATCTCTTCCATTAATTGGGTGGTCCATTTTGCAGCTTCAATTCCCTCAGGATAACATGCTAATCGTTCTGGAAAATTTTTGGTTAAATACCTTAAGTTTTCATAAGATTCATTACTGGTTAAAACTTCATCAAAAATTTGCTGTAGTATTTCATCGTCAGATAATTTTTTGCTTAAATCGCTATTCCAGGATGTAAGGATGAACATACCTGCGACAAATATCAATAAACGTCTCATTTCTTAGAATTTTTTTATTGGACTAAAAAATTAACGAAAAGATTAATGGATATTGAGATAAAAACACCGATTAAACTATCAATAAAAAATTCCCAGATCAACCCGCTTTACTTATTTTTTGCAGCATAGGTTTATTAACAATACTTAAGTCCGTGCGTTGTCCATTAAAATGAATAATATCTTCCTTTTTAAACGTTAATAAACAGCGAGAAACACTTTCTCGAGAACTTCCAATAAGATCAGCTAATTCTGTTATGGTAATTGGTAACTTAAAATTATTATCACAATATATCTGATTCGAAAAGAATAATAAAGCATCAGCCAGCCGGCCATGGATGTGCTTCTGGGTTTGATTTACAAATTTATCGAAACAATATAAACCATCTTCACAAACAGAAATTAGAACTTCGTAAGCAAACTTTGAATTTTTAAATATCAATTCTTTAAAAACATTAATTTCAATAAAACAAATGGTACTATCGGTAAGAGCTGTTGCGGAATAGGAATTAATGTTATATTTAAGTTTGGAAGCAATTCTTAGGAATGCAGGGGCCTTTACAATTTTTAAAATTTGTTCTCGCTTATTGGGCCCAGACATGTGTTCTTTTACCAGTCCACTCTTAATAAAAATAATATGGGATGCTGGTGAATTTTGTTTAAAAATCATTTCCTCATCCTTAAAATATACTTGTGATGAATTTTTACTCATTAATTCTAATTCTTCATCGCTTAAGGTTGAAACAGCACATGATTTTTCGTTACATGTCTTACATTGATTTCTTTTTATAATTTGTTTCATGAATTGGTAAATTTATAAGAACAAATAGTTATGTGATATCATGTCATTTTAAAAATACAATTTCTTGCAAAAAACTGGGATAAAAATCACAAAATACCAGTCTACATATCACACTAATTTAATTCATTTTTAACAAATATCCACATATATTTGAAATATCTTTTTTATCAAAGACTTTTTCATTTCTTAAAACCCCCATCAAATGGGAAAAAACAAATTTATCGTTAAAGACCTCCTTTATTTATTTACAATCTTACTTGCTATTTGGTTGGCTTTAACTTTAAGCCTTAAAATTGATGAATTGTTAGCAGGTATTTTAATCAGTTTAATAATCTCTTTTGCTTTATACAAAAATTTTCAGAAAATTGGGCTTCCGTTATTGAGTATAAAAAAAATCATATACATTATACTTTATATTCTGGTTCTTTTAAAAGAAATAATTGCTGCCAATATAGATGTTGCCTATAGAATAATACACCCTAAACTCCCCATTAATCCGGGAATTGTAATAATAAAAACAGAGCTAAAGCAAGATTTAGCAAAAATGATTCTTGCGAATTCAATAACACTTACACCAGGCACTTTTGTATTAGACATAGATGATGATAAACTGCTGGTACACTGGATCAATGTAAAAACAGATGACCTTGAAAGTGCTACCCAAAAAATCGGTAGGCGCTTTGAAAAGTATTTAAAAATCATATTTAGTTAATATAATTTATAGATGGAATGATCATCAATGAGCTCATATTTTTATTTGTTATTGCTTTAGGAATAATCTTTTGCATTATTAGAATTGTTATAGGGCCAACTGCTGCAGACAGAGCTATTGCTATGGATACAGCAACTACAGTTACAGTTGCTCTATTAGTATTGCTCGGATTTATTTTCGAAAGGTATGTTTATTTAGATGTTTCGCTCATTTACTCCATCATATCGTTTGTTGGATTAATTGTAATAGCCAGATTTTTGGAAAAAGGAATATAGTTTATGGAATTAATTGGAATAATAATTACCGGTATTGGCGTTTTGTTCCTCTTTTTAGGTTGCCTTGGAATATTAAGAATGCCTGATGTTTACAATCGCGTACAAGCTGGAACAAAATGCACAACCCTGGGAGCATGTTTTACTATTGTTGGTGTTGGTATTATGCAACCTGACTGGTTTTGGAAAACACTTATTATTGCTTTGTTTGTCCTAATCTCAAATCCTATATCAAGCCATGCATTAGGAAGGGCCTCACGTAAAAATGGAATTCCCCTTTGCGATAAAACAGTGTTGGACAAAACGATTGAATTTAAAGGTTATAAAAAGTAATTATGGAAATCATAGTAACTATTTTCATACTCTTAATGCTGTTTTCGGCCATAGCGGCGGCAGTTTTTAAAGATTTAATCAATGCTGTTATTGCATCGTGTATGGTTAGTTTAATTGCTGCTATCTTGTTTTATTTTCTTCAAGCACCGGATGTAGCCATGACAGAAGCAGCTATTGGAGCAGCATTGGTTACCGGAATATTTGCAATTGCCATAAGAAAAACTAAAAGATACGAAGAATGAGAAAAATTATAAGTCTCATATTATTAATTATAATTGGTATTGGTATTTTTTTAACATTAAAAGAAATCCCCTTTGGTATTTCTCAGAAGAATATCGGTGATTATTTTCTTCAAAACGGGATAAAACAAACAGGGGCTATCAATACAGTAACATCTGTAGTAGTAAATTACAGAGGATTTGACACATTAGGAGAAATTGTTGTCCTTTTTACTGCAGCCATAGGATTAGGAGCAATATTGGGAGTTTTTAAAACTCAACCAACAAATCAAAACATCGAACCATCTAGTTTAATTGTATATACGGGTTGCAGATTCTTGTTTCCGATCATTTTTATTGTTGGTATTTATATTTTTATTCACGGCCATCTGACACCCGGAGGAGGTTTTCAGGGAGGCGCTGTAATTGCTTCAGCATTTCTTTTGATGTATTTAGGCTGTCCGTCAAAAAAAATCAATCGAACAGGAAGTAAAGTAATCGAGTCAGCCGCAGGATTAGTTTTTGTTGGATTGGGTATTGCTGGGCTTTGCTTAGGAAAAGAATTTCTAAATAATTTCTTACCCAAAGGAAATCCCGGAAGTCTTTTTAGCGCTGGAATAATTCCACTTGTTTATATCGCTATTGGACTAAAAGTTGGTTCTGAACTAGCTGGTATTATTGATCTTTTAATAGAAACAAAAAAATGAGTTTTTTAAGTGAATACATATACTATATTGGTGCTTTTGGCCTAATTTTTATCGGGTTATATATTTTACTGGTGAAAAAAAATCTAATTAAAGTAATCATTGGATTAAGCATCCTTGATACTGGTATATATCTTTTTCTTATTTCGGTGGGATATATCACGAATGGAACTGCTCCTATTTTTTCCCAACCAACTCTGGAATCAAAATATATGGTTGATCCTGTTCCACAAGCACTAGTTTTAACTGCTATTGTTATTGGTGTGGCCATTCTAGCTTTGGCATTGGCAATAGCAATTAAATTATATAAACATTATGGAACACTCGATTTGCGAAAAATAAAAGAACAAAAATGGTAAATCCAATACTATTAATCGTAATCCCTTTGGGTCTTGCTTTTACAATTCCCTTATTTGGTTTAATTTCAAAAAAAATTATAAAATTTATTCCAGTTGTAGCACTGCTATTTAACCTGGTGGTTACTATTATACTATTGCCATATGTATTGGAAGAACCTGTCCATATTTATATTAGTGGTTTTAGGCCTCCATTTTGTATTAATCTATTCGTAGGCCCTGTAAGTTTGATCTTTGCAACACTCATTGCATTAGTTGGATTTATTGTATCTATTTACTCTATTAATTACATTCAAAAAGGAGCACAGGAAAAATATCATATCTTATATCTTTTGCTGCTTACCGGAGCTACAGGTGTTGTGCTTACTGGCGATATCTTTAATCTGTTTGTTTTTTTTGAGATTCTTTGTATTTCTTCGTACTCTTTAGTTGCTTATTGGGGCGACAAAGCAGGAACAGAATCTGCTATAAAATATTTAATTCAGGGAGCGCTTGGATCAAGCTTCATCCTTATTGGAATTGGATTATTGTATGCTCAATTTGGAACACTTAATATGGCTGATATTGCCAATAATATCGATTCGATAAAATCTATATCAATTTTTACTCCCCTGGTATTAATGATTACCGGATTTGGTGTTGAGGCAGCTATTTTTCCCTTAAATGCATGGTTGCCAGATGCACATTCATCAGCTCCTTCATCAATAAGTGCTATATTATCAGGAATTGCTATAGAGGTAGGGCTTTATGCTATTGTCAGGATAATTTTTACCGTTTTTGGTGCTTCAGGTATTCTTCCTTTCCTATTGTTAATCGGTGTTCTTACACTAATTATAGGAGAATTATGTGCCTTCAGTCAGGAAAATATTAAAAGAATGTTGGCCTATTCAAGTATTGGACAAATAGGACTCATCATTTTTGCAATTTCGTTAGCTACTGCTGAAGGAATATCAGGTGGTTTGTTTCAAATCATCAGCCACACACTAAGCAAAGCTTTAATGTTTTTAGCTGTTGGATATATGATCTATCGCAGTGGTTCAATGGATATATCATCACTTAAAGGAATGGGGGAAAAAATGCCTTTTACATCTCTTGCTTTCACCATAGGAGCAATTTCTCTAATAGGGCTACCCCCATTTATTGGCTTTCCAAGCAAGTTTTTAATTGTTAAAGCAGCTTTATTTAAACAAGAATTACTCTATATTATTCTTATCGCTTTAGTTCTGCTGGTTACTATAATCGAAGCAGCATATTTTTTCAGGGTAATTCAATATATTTATTTTAAGGGGGATAAAGACCATTTAAAAACGCAGGAAGAAGCTCCTGCAATTGTGTTAATCTCTCTGCTCATCTTTATCGGGCTAATAATTGGAGTAGGTATATATCCTAAAATGTTAGTAGATGTTTTACATGCATCTGCAGAAGAATTATTAACCCGGGTTGATTATATAAAAAATATATTACAATGAATATAGGGATCTTACTTGTTATTGCTTTTGGAGGTGCTCTTATCACTTATTTTTTAGGTAAAATATCTAAAAAAGCAAGAGATGTATTTGCCGTTTTTGTATCGATAACTTTAGTGATTTATATTTCTTTTCTTTTTGGCCAGTCTTTTAAAGAAACCTTTTTTGTTGGATTTTTCGATATACCCCTTACCTTGAGCATTAATAACTTTTCATGGCTTTTTGCAATAGTCATTTCAGCTATAGGAAGTTTATCGATAATTTTCTCCTTAAGCTACATTAGACGAAAAGAAAAAACAGATTTCTTTTATTTAATGATTCAGATAGTTAATGCAAGTATGCTTGGAATTGTTTTTTCAGGGGACCTGCTTTCTTTTTACATTTTTTGGGAAATCATGTCCTGGAGCACGTTCTTACTAATTTGTTATAATAGGGGAAATGCTATTAATGCAGGTATGAAATATATTGTGATGTCAATAGGAGGTTCTCTTGCAATGCTTGTAGGGATTTTATCTCTTTTTAGCAATTACGGGACACTTATTTATACTGAAGTTGCGGATTCAATATCTTCAGCCCAATTTGAATATATAATATTTATTTCGATTTTATTCTTTATTGGATTTGGGATAAAAAATGCTCTAATACCATTCCACGTGTGGCTTCCCCTTGCACACGCAGAAGCTCCTTCACCTTTTAGCGCTATTTTATCTGGCATATTAGTAAAAATGGGTGCTTATGGTTTTATTCTTTTTATTTATATTATCATTGGCATTAAAACTTTTCTTGCAATCGGTTATGGCTTTTTTAGTTTTCGAAACATAATTTTAATATTAGGGGGCATAACAATTATAATCCCTACATTTATTGCTATTATCCAGGATGATGCCAAAAAATTATTAGCATGGTCTACCATTGGCCAGGCAGGATATATTATTGTAGGAATTACATTTGGAACCAGCCTGAGTATTACGAGTGGTATTTTTCATTTCTTTAACCACGCCATTTTTAAAACCCTTCTTTTTATCGTTGTTGGAGTAGTTGAATACCGTACAAATGGAGTCCGTGATTTAAATTCATTGGGTGGATTAATTAAAAAAATGCCTGTTACTTTTATTGGAGCTTTAATTGGTGTTTGCGGTTTAATAGGCGTTCCATTAACAAATGGATTTGTATCAAAATGGTTAATTTACAAAACCCTCATTCTTGAAAAATCACCTTTTCTGGCATTTGCTGCCTTATTCGGAACCTGGGGCACTATTCTTTATAGCTATAAATTACTTCACAACATCTTTTTTGGTCAGCTTCCTAAAAAATATGAAAATATAAAGAAAGCACCTTTTAATATGCAACTCCCTATATTAATCCTTTCTTTTGCAATTATCTTATTTGGTATAATCCCCGGGATTCCTCTCAATCTAATAAACTCAATCCAAATATCATTCGGATTACACTCATTAGATATTAATATTTGGGGTATTGTCTCCGATACTGGCACATTAAACCTTATTAACATTCTTACAGGACTTTTCGTTATCGGTATTATCACTTGGTTGTTGACTTACAACAAACGTAAGTCATACCCCATTAACCAGTATGATAATTATGCAGCAGGTAGTTTTGTGCCTGAAGATAAATATCATTATACCGTTAATTTTTATGATCCCTTAAACAGGATGCTGATTCCTTTTTTAAAAGATTTTATTGATATTTTTTATATGAGGCTGGTCAAGAGTATAAAGAGCCTTGGGAATGGAATACGTCGCATTTATTCAGGTGATGTCGGTCATTATATTACTTACATTATCTTGTTTTTAGCTTTATTAATTTTTATCCAATTAAAATGGTCGATATGGTAAATAATATCTTCGAAATATTATTAACAATATTATTAGCATTAATCATTGGTTTATTCTTTTTAGGTTTATCCAGAAAAATAATTGCAAGGATACACTGGCGATATGGGCCCCCAATAACCCAACCTTTTATAGATATCATAAAACAATTGAACCAAACAAACTTCAGTCATGGTATTTTATTCAATATAGGAATTATTTTATCGCTAGCCGGATCAATCCTTGTTGTTTTATTTCTTCCATTAGGGCAATTATGCCCATTAAGTAACTCCGGTGGATTACTCGTTATTTTGTACCTTATGCTTATAGGGCCAATAGGCATTGCTTTGAGCGGAGGAGAAGCGGCAAATCCAAATACAAGTATTGGAATATCCAGGAAACTCATTTTAGCTTTAGGATATGAAGCACCTCTGCTACTTATTTTTCTTGCATTGATGACCCACTATGAATCAATATCTATCCTTGAAATTGTAAATCAACAAATTCAATACAGATGGTCGCTTGGTTCGATTTCACTAATACTATCAGGAATTGCCTATATTTTAATTCTTCCAGCCATATTGGGTTTAAGGCCTTTTGAAATAATACAGGCTCCTCAGGAAATTGCATCAGGCCCTAATGCTGAATTTAGTGGCAAATATCTTGCTATGTTAACCATACAGCATGCATTAACTTTATTCATAGGAATTTCTCTTTTTGTAAACCTCTTTTTAGGAGGAGCTATAAACCCCGGATATTTCTTTTTAAAAATGTTACTTGTATTAATGATAATCTTATGTGTTAATGCAGTTTTTCCTAGATTCAGAACCGACCAGGCAATAAAATATCTTTGGAAATGGCCTACTTTATTGGCATTTATAGGTTTAATTATCGTAATTATAAAAGGTTGAAATATTAAATAGTTAACATATGGACAGAAACAACATCAGTAAATGGCTCAAATCTCCCGGGAAAATGGGACAAAAATATTCGCTCCACGCACTATATTTTTGTACAGGTTGCGGAATTATTGAAATCCCTCCAACCATTACTTCACGTTGGGATGCCGAAAGGTTTGGTGTTATTCCTGTAGCTACTCCTCGTCAGGCAAACCTTTTTTTAATTACCGGATACGTATCATTAAAAACATTAAAAGCGATTATCCGCTCATATGAACAGATGCCAGAACCTAAATATACGGTTGGATTTGGATCATGTCCTATTAATGGAGGAATGTATTGGGATTCATACAATACCATTAAACATCTTGATAAATATATTCCAATTGATGGCTGGATA
Source organism: Bacteroidales bacterium (assembly GCA_041686115.1). Classification (GTDB taxonomy): domain Bacteria; phylum Bacteroidota; class Bacteroidia; order Bacteroidales; family UBA12077; genus UBA12077. The sequence goes on along the minus strand of JAWLEM010000026.1, from coordinate 6,874 downwards.
GCCGGTTGTATGCCCAGGCCAGAATCGGTTTTTATTGCTGTAACCCATTTATGGACACTCATTGACAAAGGAATGGCAGACGGTTACAAAAAATATAGAGAACACTACGATCTTTATAGAAAAAACCAGGAAACAGTTTTAGGAACTTTGGAATGGCCCCCATTATTTTCAAAAAAGGAAAAATGATGATTGAATCAATTATTGAAAATATAAAATCATTATTCAGCGATATCAAGATAAATATTGCTGATGATAAAAGAATTAAAATTTTTATTCATAAGGAAGTGGTTATTTCTGTTTTAAGTTATTTAAAAAACAGTGGATATAACCATTTGGGATTAATCTCATGTGTCGACTGGATGGATGAAAACGAATTTGAACTCATTTATATTCTCTCGTCTTATTCCGATGATTCAGAAATGGGAGAAACAATGTTTCTGGTTAAAACAAAACTACCAAGGGAAAAAGCTGAATTTTATACTGTTATGAATATTTTTGAAAATGCAGAACCTTACGAACGTGAATTACATGAGTTGTATGGTCTAAATTTTAAAGGCCATCCGAGATTAATCCCATTATTACTGGAAAGAAAATATGATACACCTCCATTTAGGAAGGATTTTGATACAAGAAAATATGTGAAAGATTTTTTTGATAAAATTCCTTCTATTGAAGTAAAAAAAGAATGAAAAATGAGAGAACTCGAACTATATTTTGGTCCACAGCACCTTGGAATGGTGGGAAATTTCAGTATTACATTAAATGTTGAAGGCGATCGGATTGTAAAAGCAACCGCAAATCCTGGTTTTCTCCATCGAGGATTTGAAAAGCTGATGGAACAAAGAACATGGATCCAAAACTTCCCTTTAGTTTGCAGAATTAATGTTGTAGAACCAGACCACATGGAATTAATGTATGCTATGTGCGTTGAAAAATTAGCCAATATTGAAATCCCGGAAAGAGCTAAATATATTCGAAGCATCTATTTGGAATTGGCTAGAGTAGGTTCTCATTTGTTCGGATTATGGGCATATGCTAATATGCTTGGTTTCGACACTGTAGCAAACTGGGCCATGTACCATCGTGATCTGATATTAGATCTTTTTGAAGAATTAACCGGCGGAAGAGTATATCATATTTATATATGGCCTGGTGGTGTTCGAAGAGACTTCCCTGATGGATTTAAAGATAAAATTATAAATACCCTTCATTCTATCGGGAGTTATATCCCTGATTATGATAATACATTTTTTAATAATCGCATATTTGAAAAAAGAGCTAAAGGTGTTGGAAAAATAAGCCAGGAAGAAGCTATAAGAATGGGTGCTGTAGGTCAAGTATTAAGGGCTGCCGGAAGGAGTCAGGATATTCGAAAAATTGAGCCATATGCTGCTTATGACCAGGTAGACTGGAATGTCCATACCCGAACAGATGGTGATGCATATTCCAGAATATGGGTCGTCAGAGACGAGATGATTGAGAGTGTTCACATGATTTTTAAATTACTTGATAAAATGCCGGAAGGAAATGTTTACAACCGAATCCCAAATCCATTTAAGTGGAATATTCCAAAAAATGAAGCCTATGTAAGATGCGAATCTTCACGCGGAGAACTGGGACTTTACCTGGTGAGTAATGGTACAGACAAACCTTATCGTGCTCATTTCAGGACGCCTTCTTATAACCATGGATTAACAGTATTAGAAAAAGCTTTGCAAAATGCAAATATTGCAGATGTTGGCAATATTATGATCAGTTTATATATAACTGCACCCGAAATTGATCGATAAAAATAAACGGAGGACTCCATAATGATCAGTAATAGTATACTCAACCCATTTAAAGCGGTTAGATTTCTATTTCAAAAACCAAAAACTTTGCGATATCCTTTTGAAAAGAAAGAGCCTGCTATGCGATGCCGGGGATTTCATACCAATGATTGGGATCTTTGCACAGGCTGCGGTAACTGCGCAGAGATATGTCCAAACGAAGCCATTAGCATGATAGAAATTAAAGGCCTTAAACCATCCCCAGGTTATAAAAATGAAAGACCAAGGTTAGATTATGGCAGATGCTGCTTTTGTGGTTTATGCATTGATATTTGCCCTCCTGGTTCGTTGAAACTAACCAGAGATTATTTTCATATCCATTTTGACCCGGATACCTTTGTGTTTCTTCCAAAAGATGAAAAGAAAGAACCTGAGAAATATAAAACTGGCGATGAGTATTCTATCCTAAAAGCTAGCCTTTCGCATCGCAAAGAAAATTATGATGGATTTGTTTCAGATCTTAAATATGCGTTATTTGACCCAGAAAGAGTTCCCATGCCCATGATTGAACCAGATGAAAGAAAACTTTCATTTATTGAACAGGTCATAGGGTATAACAAAGAAGAAGCTATAAAAGAAGCATCCAGGTGCTTAGAATGTAAACTATGTGAAGAAGCATGCCCTGCACATCTAAAAATATCAGATTATATACAAGCCATTTACGAAAATAAACCAGAAGAATCGCTAAAAAAAATTTTCGAAGACAATCCTATTCCTTCTATTTGTGGAAGAGTATGCATGGCACATTGCGAACAAGCCTGTTCATTAAGTGTTCGAGGGGAAGCTTTATCCATTCGATGGTTAAAAAGATATGTGGCTGATACGATTTCAGATTTTGCTGAAGCATTAGAATTAAAACCTGGCAAACCAACAGGAAAAAAAGTAGCCATTATTGGTGCAGGCCCAAGTGGATTATCTTTAGGTTATTTTCTTAGGCTTAAAGGGCATGAAGTTATAATATATGATTCGCTACCAGGTGGCGGAGGAACAATGAGAACAGGCCCTCCAACCTACAGATTACCCATAGAAAGTATTGATAAAGATGTCAACTTTATTAAATCATTAGGAGTTGATTTTAAATTTAATACTACTATCGGTAAAGAGGTGGAATTTGAAGATTTATTGAATCAAAACGATGCTGTATTTCTTGGGATAGGAACTACTAAAAGCCGATCTACAAAAATCAAAAATTATGAAAAATGCGATTTGGCCCTTGAATTTTTAACTGAAACTAAAATCGGGAAACCAAGAAAAGTAGGTAAAGAGGTTATTGTAATTGGCGGAGGAAATGTAGCCATTGATGTTGCACGCGAAACCCTGAGATTGCAAAATATACAGTATCCCGGGGAAAAAGTTGTGACTAAAACCGTTAGTCTTGAAGATTGGGACGAAATGCCTGCCACTGAAGAAGAAATTCAGGAAGCACGAGCAGAAAAAATACAATTCAATCCTGCCTGGGGCCCAAAAGAGGTTGTATTAGATGAAAAAGGAAACATTAAGGGGCTTCAGTGTAAAAAAGTAAAAGCTGTTTTTGATGATCAGGGCAAATTTGCACCTACTTTTTATGAAGATCAAGAGATGCTTTTAGAAGGAGATATGATCATTGAAGCCATTGGTCAAGGCCCTGACTTTTCTTTTATCACTGAAGAACTATTTAAAAAACTTGAATTTACTGATAGGAGAAAAGTAAAAGTTAATGAACATGGTATGACATCTATACCAAAGCTATTTGCAGGTGGAGATATTGTGAATATCAATTTGGATGCTGTAACAGCTATTGCTGATGCAAAAATCGCTACTGAAGGAATTGACCAGTTCCTTAAATAATTCTTATTTTATAAATATTGGCCAATATTATAAATAGTATTTCTGATAGAATAAAAAAGGTGCCGGTTTTATCTGACACCTTTTTTGGTTTAGGTTAGTAAATTTGAGTGAGTTTTGGATAAAATTAGTGTGTTTGCATCATGAAAAAATAGCACTTATTCATTCTGTTTTTAAACACTCAAGTTTAAAATCTGCTCTAAAATAACAGGTTTATTTTAATTAAAAACGAACCGTCGACAAACGTCAACTTTCTACCCCTAAAAAACAATTTTCTCATCTATTTAAATATTTATTTTCAGATCATATAAATATTATTAAAAATTATTTATAAATTGCTCACTAATTTATTGAAGCTTATATACCTAACCATCTAATTTGTAGTTTTTTATGAATTTAAAGTGTGTTGTAGTTGATGACGAGCCATTAGCTATAGCAGTAATAGAAGGGTATTTAAAAAAGATTCCGTACCTGGAAATTATCGGAAAATTTGACAATGCACTCCCTGTTTTCGAATTTTTAAAAGAAAACAAGGTTGATATCATTTTCCTTGATATTGAAATGCCAGGATTAACAGGTATAGATTTTATAAAAAGCCTGGCAAACCCTCCATCGGTAATATTCATTACTGCAAATAAAAATTACGCGATAGACGGTTTTGATTTAAATGTTGATGATTTTTTACTTAAGCCAGTTTCTTTTGAACGGTTGATAAAAGCTGTAAATCGTGTAGTTGAAAAAAATTCATCGAAGAAGGAAGATAGTGAAGCTAAAGATTATTTGTATCTGAAAGAGAACAAAAAAATGGTAAAGGTATATTTAAAAAATATCCTTTATCTTGAAAGCATTAAAGATTACGTAAAAGTGGTAACTATATGCAAAACTGTTGTAACAAAGCAACCTTTGAGTTATTTTGAATCGATTTTGTCATCAGATGATTTTTTAAGAATTCACCGTTCGTTTATTGTTTCAATCAATAAAATTGATGCCTATAGCCTGTCGGGGATTGATATTGGAAACACCGAACTACCCATAGGAAGAAAATATAAAGAATCCGTTATCAATAGATTAGATCAACTTAATAAAACAGAAGGTTTTTAATGAAAAGATTGCCTGGCTACCGATATTTTCTATTTTTTTTCCTGATTTTTCTTGTTTTTCAAACTTCCGGACAAGAAAGAGGATTATTGTTTTCTGATTTTTACTCCCCAACAGATTATAATGCAGGCACTCAAAACTGGGCTATAGTTCAAGATAACCGGGGGTTAATGTATTTTGGAAACTCGAACTGCATTCTAGAATATGATGGCGTTTCATGGCGGCAGATCTATGTTACAAACCAATCAGCAGTTAGAAGCCTTGCTATTGACAGCAATAATAACATTTATGCCGGTGCATATAATGAACTTGGCGTATTAACTCCGGATATTCATGGACAGTTACAATATCAAACGCTAACACACTTAATTGATAAAAAGCATTCCGATTTTGGAGATGTGTGGAATGTATATTGTATCAATGATGAAGTATTTTTTCTTACCGAAAAATATCTTTTCAGGCTAAAAAATAATAAAATTGACTATTGGGAAAAAACGGCTGAACGCTTCTATTTAAGTTTTAAAGCCAACAATAAAATTTATGTGCTGGAACTCGGTAAAGGTTTAATGGTTTTTGAGAACAACTCGTTAAAACTGATTGAAAAAGGCGAGTATTTTTCAAATAAAAAAATTCATACTATCATTTCTTTTGAAAATAATCTGCTAATCGGGACAAGAACAAATGGGCTATACCTTTATGAGAATAACCGATCAACAGTAAAAATAACTCCTATCTCACAAATTTCTGGCCAGGCAGCATTATTAAACCAGTATTTTATCAATAATATCCTTTATCATGGCATAAAAATTTCTGACCATCTTTTTGCCCTGAGTGCAATTAACGGTACTGTATTAACTATCGACAAACACTGGAATATTATTGATGTAATAAGCAATGAGTCTACCGGAATTATCAGTCCAACACATTATCTTTATTTCGACCAGAATCAATCGTTATGGATGGCACTTGCAAACGGGATATGCAAAGTAGAAATTTATTCACCTTTTAGGCACTGGACCGATGAGCTGGGGCTTGTTGGCACAATATCAGATGTGGCTGCTTTAGATAATTATACTTATGTGGCAACCGGTTCCGGTATATATTATGCTAAAAATAAAGACAAACAAGACCCTTTTTCGGTAAGTCAATTTCATCCTGTAAAAGGAACCTTTGAGCAATCGTGGTGGTTCTTATACTTTTTTATCCCCGATCAGCATTTTGAAAATCCAGAAGAAAATATTTTTCAAAAATTAAATACATTAAAATCTCCTTCGTCCGACGAAGCATTGTTACTTATAGCAACAAGCCGGGGGCTTTTTCAAATAAAAAAAGACAAATCAGAAAAAATTTCAAATTACCAGCTGGTTTTAAAACCGCATCAATACAGTAATGACCCTTCGAAATTATTTTTAGGATTAAATGATGGTATTGCTTTATTAGATTATTCGAACGGACAGTGGACTGATCTGGGGAAACAATTTGATATTAAAGAACAAATTAGAGATATCCATGAAGATTCGCTGGGGAATTTATGGGCCAGTGCGAGCTATAAAGGATTATACCAAATTCAAAATCCACTAAATCAAAACAACAAAAAACACAAAATTACTTTACACAACTCAGAAAAAGGTTTGCCTTCTGTAAAAGCGATCTCCATTGGAAGACATCAAAATCAATTATATTTCGTTAGTGATCAGAAATACTACAAATACAATAATACGTCAGATAGTTTCTTGGTCGCAAAAAATATCTTTCAGGCCGATGAAGATACAACCGGGGAGGAAAGTTACTCTGATACCATATCGTGGTATAAAGTATACGATAAAATGATTTCTAATTTTTATGTAACGACATTTTCTGATTCGGTAGTTTGGTTTGGTACTACAGAAGGTACATTTCGTTATAATAATATTTTTGACAAAGATTATTATAAAATCTCACCTGCTATTATTCGCAATGTGAGTACAAAAGATTCTATTTTATACTTTGGAACAAATTTTACACATCAAAATAAACAGAAAGATACCGTTTTACAAAAACATTTAATCAATACATCAACAAAAACAGATATCGGAACGGTCTTAAGCTATGGTAATAATTCTCTAACCTTTGAGTTTGCATCA
>JAWLEM010000025.1:0-19149 GCA_041686115.1 Bacteroidales bacterium | reverse complement strand
TTTTTTGGGATTAAGTATAAGGAATTTTAAAGTCAGGCTAGAATAAATAGTATGATAACAGTTTTTTATAGTTTGATGATTTGAAACCATGCCTAACAGTAGGTAAAACTTGCCTACGGCAGGTCAACCGTGCCTACGGCAGGTAAACTTGAAATGCCGAAATGATCAAAATTTTCAATTTTGTAATCATTTCAGCATCCAAGAAAAACAAGCAAATTCAAAATTTGTGTTTTTCGGGACTTGAAATCTGAAATCTGAACCGATCCCGAAAGCTTTCGGGAGAGCTCAACGACTGAAAGGAGTTAAATCAAAAATGCGAAAGATAAAATTTATATTACAAAAAGAGTTTATCCAGATTTTCAGGAATAAAACCATGTTGCCCCTGATATTTGGTGTTCCTATTATTCAGCTGGTGATATTGGTACATGCAGCTACGCTTGAGATGAAATCGATTGAACTTTTTGTGGTAGATAAGGATTTGTCGTCCATGTCATCCAGGCTTGTGAATAAATTTGAAGGCTCTGCATTTTATAAAATAACCGGAAACTCTTTTTCTGTTCAAGAAGCGGAAGCTGAAGTATTGAAAAATAATGCCGATGTAATTCTGCATATCCCGTATGGTTTTGAGCGCGATTTAATGCGGGAAAATACGAGTAAAATTCAACTTTTAATCGATGGGATAAACGGAACAGCAGCCAGTTTAATCAATGGTTATTCAACATCGGTAATCAACGATTTTAACAAAAATATCCTGGTGGATTTAACGCAAATGCCGCAAATAAAAGAGATGGAACCTATTGAAGTAAATACTTCTTTTTGGTATAATCCGGAGTTGAATTATAAAACCTATATGCTGCCCGGAATTCTTGTGATTCTGGTTACCATTGTAAGTATGTTTCTTGCTGCCATGAACATTGTGAGAGAAAAAGAGATTGGAACCATTGAGCAAATTAATGTTACACCCATAAGGAAACATGAGTTTATTATCGGGAAATTGGTACCTTTCATGATTATAGCCTTATTTGAGCTGGCTTTTGGTTTACTGATTGGTAAAATATTTTTTCACTTGCCTATAGTTGGCAGTATTCCTTTATTATTTGGATTTACATTAGCTTACTTATTGGTTGTTTTGGGTATTGGATTATTTATTTCAACCATTTCGTCTACACAACAGCAGGTAATGTTCATCACATTTTTCTTTATGCTGGTTTTTATCCTTATGGGCGGAATATTCACTCCCACCGAAAGTATGCCGGTTTGGGCACAACAAATTAACATTATTAATCCTTTTTATTACTTTATGAAAGTGATTCGTATGATATTACTCAAAGGTTCTGGCTTTTGGGATATTTCGTACGAGTTTTTCAGCCTTTTGATTTACGGAATTGTAATGTTAAGCCTGTCGGTTTGGAGATATAGAAAGGCAGTATAACAGATTGGAAAAGCTATGTAATAATTGATAAAAAAATTATACACAAATAAACTTTTTTTATAAAAGCTCATTTTATCATTTAATTTCACTGAAACTATCAAAAAAGCTTTTCCATGCCCACCATGAAGCACTATAGGAATTAGTTGGCAAAAGGGGGCTTATCCCTGAATTATTTACAGGTTTACCAAAAACATCGTACTTATTGTTGTTTTGATCCATAAGGATAATCGGGAAATCATTTTTAACTATTGATAATTCTAAATTACTCGTGTAAAAACTTACGATAAATTCAGGTTTGGCACTACTTACCACAACTATATCATCATATTCGCTTATTCTCATATCATTTTCAATGGCATTGTGGCTGTAAGTTATTACTTCTCCAGGAAGTAAGATACCATATATTTTTTCTCCTTCGTTGTAATTCAAATTATAGTTATTATTATCATTTGTTCCGGGATTTTTATTTTTTAATGCGGAATGTAAAAAAGAATCAGATATATTGTTATATATCCCATTAAAAACTTTAGCATTTGGAAAATAGTTCTTAACTGTTTGCCAATCTGTTTCAAATGACGATAACATTTCAGGTTTTTCAGGTTTTCTATTTCCATAAATTTTGCTGATTAACATTTGAGACCAGAATTGTTCATGTTCTATATCATAAATAACAAGGTTTTCCTTGTATAATACTCCTGATGCAGCCAGAGTAAGTATCTCTTCTCCAATTTCTCGGTTCCATATCATTGCACTTCTTGTGATAGGACAGTAAGTAACTGCAAAATATTTTTCGCCTGCAAACTGGTTTAAAACTTCAATATGCATATAGCTTAATGGATATGCAAATACAGATTTTCCCTGCAGCGTAATTAGAATACGAGATTCATTATAAAGGTCCAGAGCCGATGATGATGGTTCGACATATTCTACCTGAGTTATAACCGGAAAAGTTGGCCTGATAACTGTACCAGACATTTCCATTGTATCTACACGCCAGTAATATTGATTAATTTTATAATTTAGGATGTGTTCATCCTCTTGTTCACAAGAATAAAAAATAATCAGTAATATAAATAAAAATGTTGTTCGCATTTTTTATTTATTAGTCGATTCAATGGATTAATCCTGACAAAAAATAATTCTAAATAAGCTTTAAAAGTAAAAGTCAAATGGAGTGATGTATTTATAATAATAAAATTGCTTTCTAAAAGAGCTTGAAAGGTTGGGTATATGATTATTCCGGCATAACAGATTCATTCGGGTGTAAACCTTTGCTGTAAGAGATATATCTATTACATTGTTTCCAGTTTCCATGGCAAAACTTATCCAAAACGTTTATAGGAATCAGCCCGTTCTTATAATTTTCGGGTATCACACATTGGTCGAAATAGGTGCATTTGGACTGAAGTGTTTTTAATATAGCATATTCATCGCTTAAATTTTTCAAATTTGTACTGTTATGGACTACGATAGCCGGATGCCGCAAGGGAACAATTTTTCGGTTTTTGGCAGTAAATAATTGTCCAAAAGTGGTTTTAAACTCAATTTTATTGGGGACTTTAAGCCCGTTTTGTGAAAAGATAAATTTGGTTACATGGTATCCCAGTGTAATAATTATTTCGGGTTTTACCAGTTCTATCTCTTTTTGTAAATACTTATTAAAACAGATATTCATCTCATCGCGCCGTGGTTTACGGCAATTGGGTAAGAAACACTTTAACAGGTTGGTGATATAAATATTTTCTCTTTTTAAATCTACCAGATGTATAAGTTTATCGAAAACCTTACCTGAAGGCCCAATGAGCATTTTACCTTCTTTATCTTCCGTTCTCCCAGGTGCCTGGGCAATAATCATTATTTTCGAAGGGACTGGGCCTTCTCCGCAAACCGCATTTAACCTTGTTGCGTGTAAACGGCAGTGGGTGCAATGTTTAATTTGATTATTGATATCTTCAATGGTTTGTTCCATCCATAATAATGTTTTAAACAAAATTAAGGATTTTTAAAAGGAATTTGTTTTAGCCTGATGTATTTATAATTATTATTTCTCAATATTTATGAATAGTACAGGCTAACCTTAACAGGAAATAATGAATCTAAGCCAAATATGCGATTTATTATTTCTACTTTAAAAGATTAACGAAGAAATTTATGAACTTTTTCACAACTAAAAAGGAGTAATTAATCAGGTTAGTTACAATTATTTCTTAAATTTATATGCTCATATAATTTTAATCAGGATTATGAAATTATTAAAGAAAATAATCGATTTTATAAAAGAAGATATCTGGCGGTTACCTTTAAAAAATATGCCCAGGCATAAACTTCTTTTAGTAAGACAGTTACGTGTATTGTTACTGGCTTTTCGTGGTTATCAGGAAGATAATGTAGGTTTAAGAGCTTCTGCTTTAACTTTTTTTTCTATGTTATCTGTCGTGCCTGTAGTTGCTATGGGTTTTGGAATAGCTAAAGGGTTTGGTTTTGATAAACACCTGGAAAAACAACTTATCGAAAATTTTTCGGGCCAGCAGGAGGTTTTAGATTGGATTATAAAGTTTGCTCAAAGATTTTTAGATAATACCCAGGGCGGATTAATTGCCGGTATTGGTATTGTTATTTTATTTTGGGCCGTAATGAAAGTATTGGGTAATATTGAAAGTTCATTTAATGCCATATGGCAGATTCATAGTTCGCGAGTTTGGTTTCGAAAATTTAGCGATTACCTTTCAATGATGCTAATTGCTCCGATTTTAATTATCTTATCAACAAGTTCAAACGTGTTTATATCAACCCAGTTGGAACAAATTACTTCTGAAGTTGCCTTTTTAGATTATATTAGTCCAATCTTATTTTTTCTGGTCAAGTTAATTCCTTATGTCCTGTTTTGGTTGGTGCTTACGATTATTTATATGGTGATGCCTAACACCAAAGTTAATTTTAAATCGGCTTTTATTGCAGGAATTATTGCAGGTACTATTTTTGTTTTTGTACAATGGGCTTATATTCATTTCCAGGTTGGAGTTTCCAGGTATAATGCAATCTATGGTAGTTTTGCAGCTCTCCCATTATTTTTAATCTGGCTGCAAATTAGCTGGTTAATTATACTTTTTGGAGCAGAAATATCTTTTGCCGTTCAAAATGTTGAAAGATATGAATTTGATCCTGATATCCAAAACCTTAGTTTATTTAGCCGGCGGGTATTAAGACTTTTGGTAGCACAATTAATTATTAAGAAATTTGAAAAAGGCGAGGAGCCAATGACAGCCAAAGAAATAAGCCAGGAACTGGAAATCCCCATTCGCCTGGTGCGGGATATTCTCTTTGTTTTAGTCGAAAGCAAAATCTTATCCGAAGTTGTTACTGTACAATATAAAGAAAAAGCCTATCAGCCGGCACAGGATATTCATAAATTAACAGTTAGTTATGTGCTTAATGCTTTAGACCATCATGGGGTTGATAAGATTTTAGCTGCTAATTTAACAGAAAAAGATCAGATTAAAAAAATGCTTAACGATTTTGATTTGGCTGTACAAAACGCCAAAGGCTCTATGCTGCTAAAAGATATTGTTTAATTTTTTGTTTTGATTCTAAAAATTAAATAATCTTTTACCTTTGCAGGCATAAAATAGTGATGATGGAAAATTTTGATGAAGCAACAGCAAGTAAAGGTTTAGAATTACCTTTGGTTGAAGAGTTTTATAGTTTGCAGGGCGAAGGTTTTCACACCGGAAAAGCGGCTTATTTTATCCGTATTGGCGGTTGTGATATTGGTTGCCGCTGGTGCGATTCGAAAATGTCGTGGAATCCACAACTACATCCTTTGGTACACGTGGATACAATTGTTGCAAATGCTCTAAAAACACCAGCTAACGCTGTTGTAGTTACAGGCGGCGAACCCAGTTTATATAACCTGGAACCGTTAACATCCAGATTAAAAAAACACGGAATTGATACGTTTATTGAAACAGCAGGTGCAAAACCATTAACCGGAACCTGGAACTGGATTTGTTTGTCACCTAAAAGACAAAATCCGCCTTTAGATGAGTATTATCAAATAGCCAATGAATTAAAAGTAATTATTTACGAAAACGAAGATTATAAATGGGCTGAAGAATGTGCAGCAAAAGTAAAAAACGACTGTATATTATTTTTGCAGTCGGAGTGGAGCAGATATGAGCAAAATATTCCGGCCATTGTCGATTACGTGAAAACCTATCCGAAATGGAATGTTTCCCTCCAGGCACATAAGTTTATGCATATTCCATAATTGTTTGTTTTATTTCACAAAAAAATTGTAACTTCATTTTTTAATCATTTAAAAATCATCATATGAATAAGTTAATTCTGCTTTTATTGATAATTGTAACCCCATATATAGTTTCGGCACAATATGATTATTCGACAAAAAACAAAAAAGCCATAAAATATTACGAAGAAGCTCTATCTGCTTTCGGGCGTATGGACTATTTCAATGCTGCCGATTTAATGCAAAAAGCGATTAAAGCCGATAAAAAATTCATTGAAGCGCATATTGTCTTATCTGAGATTTATATGGATAATGGTAATTATAGAAAAGCCATTGATTCTTATCAAAATGCAATAGATATTGACCCTGATTTTTTTCCTGGTATTTATTTTTCGCTGGGGCAACTTGAGATGGTTGAGCAAGAATTTGAATCAGCAAAAAAACATTTAGAAAAATATCTTACTTATAAAGACATAAAACCAATTTCGCGTTCGCAGGCAGAAAGAAAACTTGAATCGTGTAAATTTGCTATACATGCAGTCAATAATCCGGTACCTTTTAACCCGAAAAATCTAGGAGAAAATATAAATACTGAATATAATGAATATTGGCCAACTTTAACTGCCGATGAACAAACCCTTGTTTTTACCCGATTGATTCCTAAAGGTTTAATCGATTATGGTGATGATGAGCAAAAACCGGCAGAAGAAGATCAGGAAATGCTTCCGGGAATGAGTAATGTGCAGGAAGATTTTTATATAAGCAGTAAGATTAATGATGAATGGTCGATGGCAGTTAATGCAGGCAAAAAAATTAATACAGCAGGGAATGAGGGAGCCCAAACCATTACTGCCGATGGGCGAACTATGTATTTTACCGCCTGTAACCGTGTTAATGGTAAAGGGCGGTGCGATATTTACAGGTCTGAAAAAGTAGGCAACGAATGGTCGCAACCAGAAAATATTGGAGCTCCGGTAAATTCTGCTTACTGGGAGGCTCAACCATCCATTTCTCCCGATGGCAGAACACTTTATTTTGTTAGTAACAGACCCGGTGGTATGGGGCAAAAAGATATATGGAAAAGTGACCGGTTAGCAGATGGAACATGGACAAAACCGGTTAATTTAGGCGAAAATATTAATACTCCCGGCGAAGAGCAATCTCCATTTATTCATTACGATAATAAAACGTTATATTTTTCTTCTGATGGATTGATAGGGATGGGGGGATTTGACCTTTTTAAAGTTACACGAAATGATGATAACTCATGGACTGAACCTGAAAATCTGGGCTACCCGATTAATACAGTGTACGATGAAGTAGGACTTATTGTTAATGCCAGAGGTGATAAGGCTTTCTTTGCTTCAGACCGCTTAAGTAACAGGGGTAGGGATCTTTTTAAATTTGAATTATATAGCGAAATAAGGCCAAATCCTGTGTCGTATTTGAAAGGAAAAGTTTTTGATGATGATACCAAAAATAATCTGGAAGCAAATTTTGAACTAATTCATCTCGACCGTGACGAAATAATTATGAAAGCTAAATCTGATAAGATTTCCGGAGAATTCCTGGTTTGTATTCCTTCCAATAATGATTATGCCTTAAATGTTTCGAAAGAGGGCTATTTATTTTATTCAGATAACTTCTCGTTGGAGGGGATTCATGAAATTTCCGACCCGTTTTTAAAAGACGTGGCATTGAAACCAATAAAGCAGGGACAGAAAGTTGTTTTACGTAATATTTTTTACGATACAGATTCTTATGAATTATTGGATAAATCAATTACGGAATTAAACAAGTTAGTAGATTTTCTTGAAACAAATTCAACACTAAGAATTGAAATATCAGGCCATACAGATAATGTAGGAACAACTGACTATAATTTACAGCTTTCTGAAAACAGGGCGAAATCAGTAGTTCAATATTTAACAGCAAATGGGATTTCATCGGAACGACTAACCTATAAAGGTTATGGAGAAAGCCAACCTATTGATACCAACGAGACAGAAGAGGGTAGAGCCAATAATCGTCGTACAGAAATTAAAATATTAGGGAACTAACGTTATTAAGGTAGTTGAGAAATAAGTGTAATTGCAATGATACACTCATGTTAGAATTAAAAACTCAATAATTTATGCATGATTTATTAAATGCAACTATAGTGTGAGTTTTACAATTTTTTTGTCAATTAAGTTATCTTATAATAAATATCGTTAGTTATGGATACTTTTTTTATTAAACCAACAGAAGATACGCCATTAATTCGTTTCGATCCTAAAACTGGTTGTTTTGAGTTCTCAGGCAATTCTTTACCCGAAAATGCAAGCATGTTTTACGAACCGGTTATTCAATGGCTTGATGAGTATAATAAATCTCCCCAAAAAAAGACAACCTTTGTTTTTAAAATTAAGGTGATTAGTTCATCATCATCAAAAATATTTTTTGATATTTTAAGTAAAATAGATGACTTAAATGAAAATGAAAACTCTGATGTTAAAGTCTTATGGTATTATACTGTTTATGATGATGAAATACGTGAAACAGGTTTAGATTACCGGGATTCAATGAATGTTCCATTTGAACTTATTTTAATTGATGAAGAAAAGGAAACCTAATCTTCTTCGACAAGTTTTTTAATTCTTTCTATCTGCATCTGCTTGTTTACTTCGCGCAGGTTTTGGGCAGTTTTAGTAAAGAATTGGTGATTTGAAAGGAATTTAACCTGCAGTTTGTTCCAATCGTTTAAACTACCAATTTTATTTTGTTCTTTTAACTCTTTATACAATGTGTTTGAAACCGGGATAAAATCGCTTCTTCCCAGGTAATCTAAATCCGAATCGCACATAATACTTTCGAGCAAATTTTTGGGATTTGGCGGTAATTTAGTTGCCATTATCAATTCTGATATTTTATCAATTTGCTCATCGGTATACTTATATTTGGGCAGATATTTTTTTGCAAGTTGGGTTCCGTTATATTCATGTTCATCGTAACCTATTATATGCCCTGCATCATGGAAAAGTGCTGCTGTTTTTAATAAAAGTATTGATTCATCATCAACGCCCTCTCCATATCCGATCAGTTCTGCCTGGTTAATAACATCTATGGTATGTTTAAAATTGTGATAGGATAAATGTTCCGGCAACTCTTTTTCTAATTTGTCGAGAATAATTTCTTGTAAATCAGTAAATTGTCGTAAAAGGTATTTATTCCAGAATATCTGGTTTGGTTTATCACCAACTTTTCTGATTTCTGAGAATGCAGGTTTAATGCGTTTTAGAAAATACATTTCCATATCACCCTTGTACTTAACTGGAATTTTTCCATTATAATCGCAAACAAAATATTGTTTAACCAGTTCGTAAGTCATAATGGAAATATTGATTTGGCCTATTTCGCTGGAAGAGGCCATTCTTGTAGCTATATGAACCGTATCGCCTTTTAGTTCGTAATTAATTTTACGGCGGCCGGAAAAAGTTGCTGTAACCGGCCCTGTATGTATACCCAGTTTTAAATCCCAGAATTTCTTGTCCTGGTTTTCATATTCTTTTTTTAATTTATTTAAATAACTTTGCATTTCAAGTGCCGCAAGAACTACGTCTACCGGGTTTGTAATATTTTTTTCCGGCACACCACCGGCACACATATAGGCATCACCTATGGTTTTTATTTTCTCGATCTTATATTTTTTAACTATTGAATTAAAATAAAAAAATATTTTATCCAGTTCATCAATAATATCCGATGTGCCTGCTTGTTCAGATATCTTTTTAAATCCTTGTATATCGGCATACAAAACGGTTGCCATCTCGAACCTTTTGGTCCGGCTCTTCACATGATCGTTAACTTCTTTTGGCAGGTATTTTGGATGGATATTAGAAATAATACTTTCTAGTTTTTCGTTGTGCTTTAAAAGATTCCTGTTGGTTTCGGTTAATTCTTTTACATGGGTTGTAAGTTCCTTATTATCTCTTAATAAATCTGCAATTTTAAGTACTAATTTTTGCTCCTGGTCTTTATCCATTGTTATATTTGGTGTAGATTTGTTAACAGTTCCTGTAAGTTTACTCATTATCTTTAAATTTTAACGTCAAAAAGTATACCTATATTTTTTAAAAAGGTTTAAAAAATGAATTAAATTTTTATGAACAATTAATAAAAAAGTGTCAATCATCTAATTATAAGGACAAAAGATCAACTTCTGAAATATATGAATTACTTTTTAACTATTTTTTCTGATTGAATAGAATCAGCTGTTACAATTTGTATGATATATATGCCCTTTAAAAGTTGATTTAAATTGTTTAAACTGACTTTTTTAGTATTCTTATATTTTCCCTCATACAATTTTTGGCCTTGTATATTAAATATTTTTATCAAAAAATCATCGTTAAATTGGCTATTAACGTCAATGTTCAAAAATTCTGTAAACGGATTTGGGTATAGCTTAACCAACGGGCTAACGTTTTGTAAATCATAAACATTAACTGGTGATTTAACATTAATACTTATGGTAATGCTTTTTTCATCTCCATCTTGTTCCGTGAAAGTAAGGAAAGCCTGGTAAATACCTGGATCCAGCTCATTCGAATTGACATGAACAATAATTGTATCTTTCCCATTTACAGGAATTTGGCCACTTTCTTTGTCATATGATAACCAGTTGTAACCAGAGATCTCATTTTCAGATAGGCTATAATTAATTTGATCTCTGCCAATATTGGTTATTATTATTGGATAATTTTTAATTGTATCAGTTGTTATTGTATCTGATATTTCATGGATGCTCAACATTGATTCTATTGTATCACGAATTGTTAAATAAACGGGAATGGTGTCAATATCCAGATCTTCCGATACGAGCAAAATATCGCAAGAATAGGGACCTGAAATCATTGGGGAAGTTCTTAAAGTTACTGTAACTGTATCAGGGTTATCATTTAACAATGTTCCACTGTTTTTATTTAAAGTAATCCACTGATGATTATCTTCATTATCAATAGATATGGTATAGTCTGGATGAATTGCTTCGCTCGTGTTGGTAATTATAATTTGATGTTGTACTGAATCATTATAAAACAAAGTATCTGTAATAAACAATGGAGAAAAATCTAATTGAACTGAATCAATAACCTCTTTAAACTTTGGAAATGAAATATAATCGATCCAGGCACAATCGTCTCCGGATGAAACATCAGAATCTTTAGTATACTCCCATTTTATAGTGTGCTCACCGTTATCAATTAAATATTCTTCATAGCTCCAGTCATCATCACCACTCCACTTGTCTTGTAGTTGATTGTCGATATAAAATTTTAAATAATCGTAACCAGATTCGGAAGATACTTTTTTATAAAAACTCAGAACCCCTCCATTTTTGAAGGTTGTATCAATAAACATTGTGCTTTTGTTATTGTGATCAATTGCACCTGATTTTGCAGCATTCGATCCTTCAAAAAACTCTACATTGTCGATGATCCAATTGGCTGAGCCTGTAAATTGCCAATTAAGTTTTGAGAAATTTCCTGTTTCAAAATCCTCTATGTCTGCCGCAAATAACTGGAAATTAAAAATAGTATCTTGTTCTGTTATTGATATATTGGAATACTTTTTAGTAAATCCGTTTTTAGATAAAGATACCTGATGATTTCCTTCCGGAATATTATCAATGCTATATATCCCTTCATTATTGGAGAATACGGATGAAGAGCTATTGCCAATAATGGTTATTTCTGCATTTTCGACAGGTTCTCCAGTTCCTGCATTGGTTATTGTTCCTGAAATGTTGTAGGTATTTTTCTTTTGTAAAACAAAATTTGCTGTAACGGTTGAATTAGATGCTACTATAATGTTTTTTATGGTATCATTAATATATCCGTTACTAGATGCAATAATGTTATAGGTACCTTCATCAATCATACGGTGGTAATCACCCAAATCAGAATCAGTAAAAACCATTGAGCTATCTAAATCAGTATCATGGCTTTCAATAAAAATCATTGCATCTAATGGCTCGTCATCGATATCTTGAACTATTCCCCTAATGCCATAAAGGCATTCTGACATAAATTGTAAAAGCGCTTCTTTATTGTAATTCCAGTAATTAGGGAGTGAGCTTCCGGCAACAAATTTTGAATCGGATATTTCCATTGTTACCTCCCTGCTGTTATGGAAATAAGTATAATAATCCTGCCGGCTTCCGTATACTACATACCAATCTGCACCATTGGTTATTCCATTATCTTCTCCAGTAAAATATCCACTGGGCGAATTGTTTTGCGCTAAAGTAGCATAATCTCTCGACACATTTATAAACCAGGAATCATCTGGATGCCTGCGTGAGGTGTGATCCCAGGGGTAATTCGCCAATTCAACCCCTCCATGAAAATTAGCTGACATTACGATACGTTGGTTTTTTGCAAAATTCATCATGGCTTCGGTTTCCGGTTGCCATGAATGGCCATCAGGATGGTCTCCATTAGCCGGATCGGGAAAGTTCCTGTTTAGGTCAACTCCATTAGCATTCGATCGTGTAGGATAAGAAATTGTATTGTTATCACTCCTGTAGGTCCCGTCGGGATTAGCATTTGGATTAATATAAATTTCAATTTCATTTACCAGATTGGTAATTTCGGGTTCAATTCCATAGCTGGTTAGAAGCGAATCTGCTAATCGGAGCATTAGCACAAATCCGGTAGTTTCATCGCCATGCATTGTACTGGTATAGAAAAATTCGGGCTCGTTTTCTTCTGTATCTATATTATCCGAAATTTTTAAGGCTAGTAAGGCTCTTCCGTTTACTGTTGATCCCAGATTTATAACCTTACAAATATCAGGGTAAGTAGTTTCATAATAATTCATCATCTCAACATACAAATCGTAGGTTGGATATTTATCCCAATGCTCCATTTCAGCCATTGTGGTTGCGAGGTTTTCTTTTACACCTTTCCCGGGATGCTCGAGCAATGTATATTTATAACCTAATTGTTTAAATTTTTCCAGGCTTTTGTCGGTGGCATAGGCGTAAACCGAATGATTAATTACTTTATCAATCGAAATTATTCGTGTTATTTCATTCAATTCTGATTTTGAATAAATATCAAATTTTAAATAATACTCTTTAAAATTCTGTGCAGAAGTATTAATGAAAAGGGTCAAAAGTAAAAAGGCCAGATAATATGTTTTCATGGTTTAAATTGGGTGTTTCTGTTACAAATTTAAAAAAATAAAGGGTATCTCTTGTATGGGATACCCTTTTAATTATCTATTTCACATAAAATTATTTTACAATAATGGGCAACGAATATTGATTCTTATTTGTAATAACCCTTACAATAAATAACCCTTTTCTATCAATAGAAACATCATATTCATTTTGATTTCTAACACCTTCTATTCGTTTTATAAGCGAACCATCGGTATTTAGAATTTCTATTTTCAGGTTTTCAAATTGATCACTCAGATTTGCCAGATCAATTTTAAAATTACCTGTGTTTGGATTAGGGTAGATTTTAATAATATTTTTATCTACTTTACTAATACTAACTGAAGATTCCACTTCAATTTCTAAGTAAGATGATTCTCCTTCTCCACAAACACTTGTACTGGTTACTTTTATACTATCAGTAACTGGTTCTCCTTCAAAAGTAATATCAATTGAGTTTATTGATGAATTACCCGTCCAATCGGCAGGTGTTTCCCAGATATAGGAAATATAATCTTGTTCAGGTACTGTATAAGTATGTGTTTCACCAATTTTTACATTGGAATCGCCTGTAATAGATCCAGGTGTTGTGGTTATACAAAGGGCTGTAATTTCAAGTTCTTCTGATATTCCATCTCCGCAGATATTGGTTGGAGTTACTTTTATTGATTCAGTACCGGGGGCAAGGAAGGTAATGTTAACTGAATTATTTGATGAGTAACCAATCCAATCATTTGGTAAATCCCATAAATATTCTACCTCATCTAATTCCGTAACTGAATAGGTATGGGCATCAAATACATTAACTTCAATTTCACCAGATATTTCACTAATTTCGGGTACTCCGGATGCTACATAAATTAAATCATTTTTTATTACTGAATCTTCTTCTCCTCCTTTACTTACAGAAAGCTTAATTTTTTTTGATCCTTCGGTTGTATATTTAATTGTGTGAGGGCCAGCTCCATTAGCTAATGAAGGTGTTGCTCCTTCTCCAAAGTCCCATTCATAGGTATCATATGTTTCCAAAGAGTTATCATAAATAATAACAGAGGAATCATTCAAACAAAATTTTCGTTTATTTACTGAAAAATCCAGAGTATCAAATTTTTCTCCGTATCTCCACATTCCATCATTATTTTTATCCTGGTTAAATGCTCCTGCCCATATAGCATCAATACCGGCAGTTCCTAAAGATAAAAACTGGAAATTTTTATAAAAATCTTCAAATTCGTAAAATGTTTTTCCATTATCTGTGCTATAGGATAATCCTTGGAAAGGAGTTTCATAATCTGAACCTGTTGAAATTAATAAATTTGTATCAGGAACATATTTAAAGCTACTTGTGTAAAAATTACCCGTTGGATTTAATTCGTTCCAATTTTCACCTCCATCGGTTGTAATATACTGAACTTTATTATCGCCTGAGCCTCTTTTTTGAATAATGCCAACATTTTCGTTTTTAAATGATAATTCAAAACTTGCATCGGAGATTGGAGTTTGATAAACTACCCAATTTAAGCCTTTGTCAGTTGATTTAAATATTCTTCCTTTGTTGGTTGCATACCATATATTATCGCCATATACATCATAATATCCAACAGTTCCATATTCTCCGCTTAAATTATCAGGGATATTTGATTCTGGCACACGTGTCCATGTTTCTCCTCCATCTGTTGTAGTATATAATTCAAAGTAACCATCATTGGGATCTCCCTGGCACCATCCGTTATTTTCATCCCAAAAATGAACAACATTAGGAAATCCATTGGGCGATGAAAATGTAGCAGTGGATTGATGTGTCCAATTTTGCCCTCCATCAGATGTTTTTACAATTTTGCCACCTCCATTTGTTGGATCATAAAGTGCTACCCAGGCTGTATTTTCATCAATTGCTGAAATCATAGATGTTCCATATCCATCAGTTTCTGTAGCATTTATTTCTCCTGAAACCCAATTAAAGCCATCAGTTGTTTTTGTATATTCTTTAACGTTATTTGAATTACCTGAACCATCAAAAGCAACTGCCCAGGCTATTCTATTACTAACAGCAGAAATGTATTGAACTCCTCTTGACTCTTCTTCAAATCCACTTGCCTGTTTTGTCCAGGACATTTTCTGATAAGCACTTCCTGGCTGTATTCCAATAATCATTGCATTACCTTCTGTAAAATCATAGCTGCCGGGTGCCATATCAGAAAGAAGAAAATATCCATTATAGGATCCTCCCCAACCCCAGTTAATATGAACTTTATTATTATCATCATAACCATCGCATATCCAGGCATGACCTCCACTTTCTCCATGGCCATCATAATATATGGGACGGCCATTGTCAATTTCTGTTTTTAATTTATTGAAATATTCAGACTCTGTTTCTGCATCATAAGTAACAAATTCAATGGTTGAAGGATCATATTTAAAATATGAAGTTAATGCAAATAATACATCTCTGGATAAGGCACCTGATCCTTCTGGATCATAATTCATATTCACGGCTACACCTGCATGGTAATTTAATATAGCCACGGCATCTACTTCAGTGGTTGAGCTTGAGCTAGTTAAATCTTTGGGCATATTTGCCCAATCATAAGTTACGCTTGTGAAATCGGCATATTGAGTACCAAAATCAGGATTGTCTATAGGAATATATTTATTCCATCCATTACCGGATTTAGGCCATTCATGATAATTCATTATTTGGGACATAGCCGTTGCTACGCAACCTGTTGGAGTGTTTGGCGGACAGTATTCATTATAATATGGCGATTGGTTCCATATCGTTTCCAGTAAAGGTTCAACAGCCTTAATATCTTCCTTTAATTTAGATGCTCTTAAAAGTTCCCAGTCTTTTTTATTATTATTATCTTTTATTTTTAAAGTTCTAATATCTTCTATTTCCTTTTTATAAGAATCAAATAAATACTTAATATTTGAGCCATAATTTTTATCCACCGGACTATTAAAAGAATACCCCAGAATTGGAACAGCGTCATCATCAGCGGAAATAATTACAAAGCCGCCTTTGTCGAAGCTTATAATATAAAAGGATTCTTTATCATTATAATTCTCTACAAAAATTTTGTCGGCTTTTGCACTTGATTTTGATGCAGGAGCAAAAGATGAGTAGAATTTTTCTGCTAATAGTTTTGCTTCATTTTTATCAACGTGGTCAGAAAACACATTAATTGAAATGAAAATAGAAATTAAAAAAGTAAAGATTTTTTTCATGTTGGTTAAATTTAGAATGGTTTTTATAATGTTTTTTATTTCTCAGGGTTCATTACTCTTCCTAAAAAGTAAATAGTTCCATTTTTTGTATTTTTAATGGCATAAATAAAAGGGTGGTCAGCTTTAAAAGAAACACTTTCCATTAAAACTGAAGTTTTTCTCATCATTACCGCTGTAGCTGCTGCAGCTTCAGTGCCTTCTTCATTTACATCAATGGTGGCTTTGTGTACCACTTTATCGATAAATAATTTTTCATCAGCCATAGCCGAAAAATCTGCCGCGCCGGTGAAAGCATCTTTTAGTCCGAGTTCATTTAAGGCTTCCTTTAAATCGAACTCCCCATCAAGCTTAAATTTTGGGATTGAAATTTTTACGCTTAGTTTTTCTCTCTTCTTCACATACCTTTCCATACATTTAACCGATAAGAAACGTTCAACCCACTTTAATTTGCGATAATTTTTAGGTAAAATAATGATCATGGCATAATCATTATCGGCATATGGAATTTCAATAATTTCTTTAAGGCAATCCTTGTAATACCATGTTTTTATTTCTCCATTCATAAAAGTTGTTGTAACCTCTTCATTTTTGGAGATAGTAAATTTATCTTCAGTATTTTTTTCTGATTTAAATGGCTTGTCCCAGCCTCCTTTAAAATATATTGCATTAACCAGAACAAGCCTGGTATCCGGTCCTAAAGCCGATGGCTGTATCAGATTATTTATTTTATTCTTTGTGTTTTTTTCTACCCAGTCATTTATTTCTTTTGAAGATTGGCCAGGATTATTAAAATCTGCAGAAAACAAAGCAGATGAATAATATTTTTTATTGATCATTAAAAACTCGTCTTTCAGTTTAAAGTTTTTTTGAACCCACAGTGAATTAGCGTTGTAAAACTCAACACTACTTTTTTTGTCAGAATCAAAGTTCTTTAAAAGATTACTAAATTCCTGATGAAACAGTTCTTTTTCCTCTAAAAAATAGAGTGAATTTTGAAATTCCTTTGCAGTGTTGTTTTCTGCTCCTGCATAGGTCATAGCCATTGCAGATGAGATGCTAAATGGAGAAAAAATAAGATTCGAATGATCTGATTTGAATTCTTTGTAAATATCAAAAGCAAATCGATTATTATTATCCACTAATAATTGTTTATTTTGTGATTTGGTTTGAAATCCTAAAAAAAATATACCAGATAAAATAATAAGTGTTTTTTTCATGGTAAGTTAGTTTAAATTTTAGCCATAAAAATACTGATTATTTTTATTGATTAACAATAATTTCATTAAAATCCATGAATTGTTATGCATCTTCTTGAACCCTTTTACTCATGGCGGAAATATTACATTGCTTCGGAAGATGAACGTTCACCTTTTTATGGCAGAGTTTATAGTGAATTTGAATTTACAAATGCCATTTATAATTATTTAATTCATCCTCAGTGGGATAATTTCGGTTCGGAAACATTATACCTGAAAATTTTGTTTACCGATTATGAAAAAGGATTTACTATTATTGAATTTTTAGGCGAATGGAATGATACGCTATATAATGATATTATGTTTTTAAAGCGTGAAATTATCGATCATTTAGTATCTGTTGGAATTGATAAATTTATTCTAATTGGTGAAAACATTTTAAATTTTCATTCTTCGGATGATTCATATTACGAAGAGTGGTTTGATGATATTGAAGAAGGATGGATTGTTGGAATTAATTTTCAAAATCATGTAAAAAATGAATTCATCAATGAAAATATAGATTATTATATTGCATTTAGCGAAGAATATGACAACTTAAACTGGCGAAGCCATTCACCTCAAAAACTTTTTGAGATTATTCATGAAAGGATGAAAAAACGTTTGGGTATGTGAAATCTATTGAATTTGGTTTTTATATTTTGTAACTTTAAACTTTCATTAGAATGTTAAAACAGTATATTATGAAAAAAATTATATTATTTGTATTTATCTGTTTGTTAAATGGATATACATTTGGGCAAGAAGTTTCGTCTTATGTTATAGCCGCTGCAGGTGAAAATTCTGAAACATCGGAATTAAGTGTTAGTTGGACTTTAGGCGAAATTGCTGTTGAAACACTTGAATCATCAACTATTATTATGACTCAGGGTTTTCAACAGGGTTACTATGAAATTACATCTGTCGATGACCCATTGATTAAAGATTTGGACTTAAAGGTGTATCCAAATCCTGCAACAGAATATATTTATGTTGAATTAAAATCCGATGAAATAAAATCTGCATTAATTGAATTGTATAATATAGAAGGGAAATTGGTGCTTAATGAACAATGGGATTATATTGAGGGGCCATACAAGATTGATCTAAATGGTTATGGTTCATCACAATATATATTAAGAATCTCCGACACATCAGGCCAACTTTTGCAAACCTATAAAATCATTAAACAGTAGCCTGATTTATTAAATAAATATTATTAATTAATCAGTTTAGAAATATATTATAGTTTCTTTGTTCAATAGTCCTTTATTTATATTTTTGTTACATTACAGCTTTTTGTAATAAAAATGAAACAAGCAAGATTAAAATAATTATTAAACACACACGATAATGATTATTTTCATCATGCGGTTCCATCTGACCTTAAAAAAATAAAAAATAAGCAGATGAAAAGGACAAAATTGTAAAAAACAGATATTAGCTTTATTAAGTTTTTTTGTGCAGCTTGATAAAGCTTTTATTATTTAACCCACTTGATATAATGTTGACATTTGAATTAATTGTAGTTTTAGTTGTAATTTTATTTATACTCTTTTCTTTATATCAGGAACTGCTTGGAGCTACATTTACTTTTGTTATTGCAGTGGTTACATTAGGATTTTTTGGAATTTTAACCCCACGCGAAATATTAACCGGATTTGCCAACGAACAGGTTGCTGTTATTATTTTATTACTTCTGGTTGGTGATATTATAAGACAAACAGGTGTAGTAGAAATATTATTTGACAGAATTTTTAAATCAGCGAGAAGTTACAGAGGCTTTTTAAGTCGCATGACC
>JAWLEM010000024.1:0-19671 GCA_041686115.1 Bacteroidales bacterium | reverse complement strand
AGTTTGATGTAGAAAAAAAACTAAATAATATCGATGCGCAAATTGCTGAGCTGGATTCTACCACTAACCCCAACGATATTAAAATTGTTAAACAGATAGCCCAGCAAAAAAACAAAATTGTAAATATTGAAACAAAGATCAGGAAGCTGGAAAACAAAATGACTGCCCGGGAGCAAAAAACATTAGTTCCGGTAGCTGTAAAAGAAATGCAGCCCGAAACTTTTAATCATTATATCATTACATATGGAGAGGTTGATGCAAAAAATTATGCAATGATTAGCCCCGAAATGAATGGCAGAATTGAAACAATTCATGTTTCGAAAGGCGAAAAAGTAAAAAAAGGACAGCTTTTGATCTCGCTTAACACCGATGCTATAGAGAACCAAATTAAAGGCGTAAAAAGCAGTCTTGAATTGGCAACTAAAACTTTTCAAAAGCTGGACACGCTCTGGAAACAAAATATTGGTTCAGAAATTGAATATTTGTCGGCAAAAAACAACAAAGAATCGTTGGAATCGCAGTTAGAAACACTTCTTGCACAAAAAAGAATGTCTCAGATAAAAGCTCCGTTTAACGGGATTGTTGATAAGATTTTCCCTAAAAAGGGCGAGATGACAATGCCGGGGGCTCCGGTTATCGAATTTGTTGACTTAAGCAAACTAACGATTACTGCTGATGTTAGCGAAGCATATATCGGAAAAATAAATAAAGGACAGGTAGTAGAACTTAGCTTCTCTGCCCTGCCCGATCTAAAAATCAAGGCACCCGTAAAAAGGATTTCAAACGTTATTACATCTGCCAGCAGAACTTTCGAAATAGAAATGGAAATGGATAATCCGGACGAAATGATCAAGCCGAATATAGTATCTACCATAAAAATTAACGATTTTTCATCTGATGATGCTTTTGTTGTTCCTTCGCTGGCTATTCGAAAAGATGTTTCGGGCAAATATATTTATATCGTTGAAAACAAAGACAATAAAAACATTGTAGCCAAAAAATATATTGATACAGGATTGTCATACGAAGAAAAAACCATGATTACCGATGGGCTTAAAGCTAAAGACAACGTAGTTGTTAAAGGATATCACCTGGTAAGCTCGGGTGTGGAGGTAAATCTTGTTAAACAAAAAGAAAATTAATTTGCAATGACAGTAAAAGAATTATCGGAAAAAGTTGTAAGAGAGTTTAAACTAACAACTCTTGCACTTAAAAATAAAAACACGGTATACTTGTTAACGCTTCTGCTTCTGTTTTTTGGAGTGTACTCTTACCGTAGCTTACCTAAAGAATTATTTCCTGAAATTGTTTGGCCACAAATTATGGTACAAACAGTTTACCCTGGAAACTCGCCCGCAGACATTGAAAATTTAATTACACGGCCACTTGAAAAAGAGTTGGAAAATGTGCGAGGGTTAAAAGAAATAACATCTATTTCTGCACAGGATGCATCGATGATTTTTGTAGAGTTTAACACTGACGTAGACCTTGAGGATGCATTACGAAGAGTAAAAGATGCTGTTGATGTTGGTAAAAACGAGCTCCCTAAAGGCGCTACAGAACTTCAGGATCCGTTGGTGTTTGATATCGATTTTTCAGAGTTTGCCATTATTAACATCAACCTTTCGGGAGATTACAGTGTAGAAGAACTAAAATACTACGCCGAGCAATTGCAGGATGAGTTTGAAAGAATTAATGAAGTATCTAAAGCTCTAATTGAAGGTGTTAACGACAGAGAAATTAAGGTTAACCTGGACTTAATAAAGATGGAAGCGCTTGATATTTCTTTTAACGAAATTACCAATGCCATCCGTAGCGAGAATATTACCATGTCGGGTGGAGAAATATTATTAGGGAAAACCCGAAGAAGTATTCGTACCATTGGCGAATTTGATAAAGTTAATGAGCTGGAAAACATCATTATTAAAAGCGAGGATGGCAAAAATGTCTATTTAAAAGACGTTGCTGATGTGGTGGACGGATTTACAGAACCCACTAGTTTTGCGCGCTTAAACAAAGAGTCTGTAGTGTCGGTACAGGTTGTTAAAAAAGGAGGTGAGAATCTTCTTTCGACCACCGAAAAAATCTACGAAAAACTCGATGATGCAAGGGATAACAATCTTTTACCCGAAGGCCTTGAGGTGTCTATTACCAATGATCAGAGCGAAATGGTAAAAATGCAGTTAAGCAACCTGGAAAACAGCATGGTAATGGGTGTAATATTCGTTGTTATTGTGCTTTTTTTCTTCCTGGGTACTAAAAATGCCCTTTTTGTCGGACTCGCCATTCCTATGTCAATGTTTATTTCATTTGTGGTAATTGGTGTTATCGATTTCAGAATTAATATGATCGTATTGTTCTCGCTAATACTGGCTCTTGGAATGCTCGTAGACAATGCCATTGTCGTTGTCGAAAACATTCACCGTTTTATCGATAATGGCTATTCGCCATGGGTAGCAGCCAAAGAAGCCGTAGGTGAAATTGCCATGCCCATTATAGCATCAACAGCAACAACACTGGCCGCATTTCTTCCTTTAGCCATGTGGAAAGGAATTATGGGCGAATTTATGAAATATCTGCCTATCACTTTAATTATTGTACTCACTTCATCGCTACTGGTGGCATTAGTTATTATTCCGGTAGTTTCGGCAACGTTTACCCGGGAAAAAAACCTGAATGGAAACAATAAAAAATCTTTCAGAAAGAAAAGAGCGTTAATGGTAGCTGCCGGACTAGTACTTTTGGGAGGAATACTATTAATTGGAGGAGTTAAAGTATTTGGTAATATATTAATTCTTTTCGGAATCCTTGGTTTTCTGCACGTGCTTTTTTTGCGCCGCATGGAGGCCTGGTTTCAGGATATCTTTTTAATTAAACTTGAAAAATTATATAGCAGGGTCATTACATTTGCTTTAAAGGGAAAAAATCTGCTGCTTTTCTTTTTCGGTACTGTTGTTTTATTAATTATAACAGTAGTTTTATTCTTTTCAAGAATGCCGGATATCACCCTTTTTCCTGATGCTGATCCAAACTATATTAATATTGTCGCCAAATTACCAACGGGTACAGATATTACCGGAACAAACGAATTTATCAATAATTTGGAAGATGATATTATTGATTTTCTTGAGCCTTACAAAAATGAAAAAAACGAGTCTATAACAGAGTCGGTACTTACAACCGTAGGAAAAGGCGATCCTATGGATTTTTCTGCCGGTGCAAAACCCAACGAGGCAATTATTACGGTTAGCTTTATCGATTATGAGTTCCGGGACGGGGTAAACACATCGGAGATTATGCGAAAATTAAGTGACCGCATTATGGGGCAATATCCTGGCCTTGAACTTGAAATTTCGAAAGATGAGGGCGGTCCGCCAACAGGGAGAGCCATTAATATTGAAATTATTGGGCAGGACTTTGACCAGCTCGTCTATCTTACCGATACCATTAAAACTTATCTTGAAACTCAAAATGTTGATGGTATAGAAGGTTTAAAAATGAATATCAGCACACAAAAACCCGAAATACTTATTCATATTGACCGAGATAAAGCGCAGCGATACGGATTATCAACCCAAATGATTGCCTATACTATCAGGCAGTCATTATTTGGTGATGAGGTTTCAGATTTTAAGGTTGGCGAAGATGAGTATCCAATTATGGTAAGATTAAAAGATGAATACAGGTACAATTTACCCGTAATGATGAATATGAAAATACCCGTTTTTGGTGATGGCCCTCCAAGTTATATACCCCTTTCAGCTGTGGCTGATTTTGAATATTCAACTACATTTAGTTCAGTACGGAGAAAAAACCTGGACCGCGTAATCACTTTATACTCAAATGTTATTGAAGGTTATAATGCCAATACAATAAATATACAGCTGGAAGGTTTAATGGAAGATTTTGAGATGCCTGAAGGATATCGGTATGAATTTACCGGCGAACAACAAGAACAAGATGAGTCGTCGGATTTTTTGGGACGAGCTCTTTTAATTGCTCTTGCGCTAATTATGCTTATTCTGGTAACTCAGTTTAACTCGGTAATTAAACCGCTAATTATTTTATCGAGCGTTTTGTTCAGTACAATTGGTGTATTTGGAGGCTTATGGACATTTAAAATGGATTTTGTCATTATTATGACCGGTATAGGTATTATATCGCTGGCAGGAATTGTAGTAAATAATGCCATTGTATTAATCGATTATATTGAACTTTTAAAAGCAAGAAAAAGAAAAGAGCTGGAATTACCTGAAGGTGCGTTTCTTCCAATTGCTGCTGCTACCGAATGTGTGGTTAATGCAGGCAAAACAAGGTTAAGGCCGGTTTTATTAACCGCCATTACCACAATTTTAGGATTACTTCCAATGGCTGTGGGATTAAATTTCGATTTCAAAGGACTATTACAAAATTATGATCCTAATATTTACTTTGGTGGCGATATGGCAATGTACTGGGGATCAATGTCGTGGACAGTAATTTTCGGATTAACATTTTCTACCTTTTTAACCCTGATAATTGTTCCCGTAATGTATCGAATCACAATTATTATTCAGAAAAAATTAATGAACTTTTTGGGGCAGTATAAACCTGTTCCTCAAAATTCTATTGAAAAATAAACAATAAAACCATGGATAAAAACCCGGAGGGAAACTTTCGGGTTTTTTTATTGATCATTGACTAATCCTGAATTTCTGCCAAAAGTTTTAAAGGTTCTGTCTTATTAATTTTATCATTCGTCAAAGTTTCATTGACTTTTATACTTACTTCACTTAAATTTATCTTTTATCAATTTGTTTCCTGTATAAAAAACACTAAACTGGCTGTTTATCAACTACCAAATTGCTATTTAAAAACACATTGCAACTAATGGTAGCTGAGAACCACCATCTATTTATTAACATTATGCAGGCAATTAATTACCTTTCTTTAAACCATGAAAAAACAGTTATCATACGAGCAATTGGAGCAAAAGGTAGTTTATCTTGAACAAAAATTAGCAGCATTAAATAATAATAATTTTGGAATTGATAACGAGCATTTTTTTCAAATTTGCGAAAATTCAAAAAATGCAATTGCGTTATTAAAAACACCCGACAACGGTAAAACATTTTTTATCAGTTATTTTAACAAAAAGGCAGAAGCCATAGAAAATATAAATCGAAAAAAAATTCTTGGAAAAAAATTAATAGAAACATTTCCATCTATTAAAAATTCTGGCTTTTTAGATGCCCTGAAACGAGTTTACCAAACTGGTAAAACTGAAGAATTTCCAGTCGTTATTTATGAAAATACTCGAATCATTCAGTGGAGGCACAATTACATCTATAAACTTTCAGATCAGGAGCTTGTAAGTATATACATCGACGAAACGGATAAAAAAAATAAAGAGTTTGAGTTAAAAGAGCATCGCGAAAAACTTCATCTCGCTATGGAGGCTGCTAACTACTTTTCATTTGAGATTAACCTTCGCCTTTTAAAAATAATCACATCAGAAGATGTATACGAAAATCTTGGATATAATAAAAATGAAATCCCCATACTAATGATAAAAGCCGGAAGCCTGATTCATCCTGATGATTACAGAGTGATAAAAAAATATCTTTTAACTTTCCCAAAAAATAAACCCCTGGAGTTTAATACCGAATTCAGAATAAAAAATAAAGGTGGTAAATGGTTGTGGTTTATCGGAACTGGCAAGAATACAGAGTGGGACAATGAGGGTAATCCTATAAAAATAGTGGGATTATTAAAAAATATACAGAAAGAAAAAGAATCACTGTTAAAAATTAAAGAGAGCGAAGAAAAATTTAAATCCCTGGCAACCTTGTTGCCCGAAGTAGTTTACGAAACAGATATTAACGGAAACATAACCTTTGTAAATCTTAAGGCTTACGAAATTTTCGAATACACACCTCCCGATTTACAAAAAGGGCTAAATGCCCTGCAAATGATTGCTCCGGAAGATATTCCGAGAGCTAAAAAAAATATAAAAAAGGTACTTGAGCATGAAAATACAAAAGGCATTGAATATACTGCAATAACAAAAAAGGGGAAAAGATTTCCTATCCTTGTTTATTCCAATGTAATTCGAAGAAATAATGAAGTTGTTGGTTTGCGTGGGATTATTGTCGACATTTCGGAACATAAAAACATGCTGGAAAAGCTCAGGCGAAGTGAAGAAAATTTTCATCAACTGGCTGATAATATTAACGATGCATTCTGGTTGAGATCATTAAACCAAAAAATTGTATATGCCAATCCGGCTTGTGAAAAAATTGTTGGGAAAAACTTTAAGCGTGTGTTTGAAGATTTTAGCGAATACGAAAACTGGATACATCCTGATGATAAAGAAGATATCATAAAAAAAAGAACCGAAAACTTTAAACATCCGGAAACGATCCATCATTACGAACACCGCATTGTTAGGCCCGGCGGACAGATTCGGTGGGTTTGGATACGTACCTTCCCTGTTTTTAACGAAAAAGGCGAGCTATACAGAAGGGCAGGAATTGCAAGTGACATTACTGAACAAAAGCATTTACTCGAACAATTAACTATTGCTAAAGAAAAAGCCGAAGAAAGCGACAGGCTCAAATCAGCATTTTTGGCCAACATGTCGCACGAAATTCGTACACCAATGAACGGTATTTTGGGTTTTGCCGAACTATTGCGCGACTCGTTTATTACTTCGGAAGAAAAAGAAACTTACTTAAAAATCATTAATTCAAATGGAAAACAATTATTAAGTCTTATTGACGACATAATTGATATAGCCAAGATTGAAGCCGGCCAACTGAACATAAATAAAAGTTATGCATACATTAATCCAATTCTTGATGAAATTTACCTGCTTTTTAGGCGAGAACAAAAGCGTTTAAATAAAGAACATATTGATTTTATTCTTGAAAACCCTGATGATAACTATCAAATATTTACTGATATAATTCGGTTAAAACAAATTTTTAATAACCTGCTTAACAATGCTTTTAAATTTACAGAAAAGGGATTTATCAAGTTTGGTTATCAGGCAATTGAAGAAGATGGTGTTGGGTATTTCCGTTTTTTTGTTAGCGATACCGGAGCAGGCATTCCACAGGAAATGGCTTCCATAATTTTTAAACGGTTTGGACAGTTAAAAACAAAAAATTATAAAAATTACCATGGCACTGGCCTTGGGTTAACAATCTCTAAGGGATTAACAGAATTACTGGGTGGTGAAATATGGTTCGATTCAAAAATCGATAATCATACTTGTGGTTCAACCTTTTATTTTACCATTCCTTTAATTAAAAATTCTGAAATGAATATGGAACATATTGATAAAATAGAAAATGAAATTATCATGAAAAAATGGGCTTATTTAAAAATTTTAGTTGTTGAAGATGATGAAGACAACCTTGAATTTCTTAAAAGACTATTACAAAAAAATGGTGCAACAGTGGAAATTGCCACTACAGGAGAAGAAGCTATTGAATTAGTTAAAAAAGATAAAAGTATAAATATTGTATTAATGGATATTCGATTGCCCAATATGGACGGGTTTGAAACTACCCAAAAAATTAAAGCAATTAATCCCAATATTCCGGTAATTGCACAAACAGCATATGCTCAGTACAATGATCGTGAAATTTGTTTAAAAAGCGGTTGTGATGATTACATTGCAAAACCATTAAATAAAGATGTTTTGTTTAAAAAAATAAATCACTACATTTACAAATAAAAAACCAAACGTTATGCAACGATCATTAATTATTGGATTATTAACAGCGCTAATACTGGTAATTTTTGCGTTAAGAAACGATACCGAAGTAGCGATTTATTTTCTTTGGGGCGACCCGGCTAAAGGATCATTATCTCTCGTATTACTTGTTACCATAATTGCTGGTGTAATTTTAGGAATTCTTTTTTCGTTTCCTTCAATTTTAAAGCTTAAAAAAAATATATCAGACAATAAGAAGGAGATTTTTAAGCTTAATAATATCCTGGATGAATACAAAAAAGAATACGGGATAAGTAAAAAAGCCAAAGAAAAAGAAAACGCCGAAGAAAATAAAGATAAAGAAGAGTAAGGGTATTGTTAATAATCAATAGTTACCCGATTCTTTTTTAATTCTCGATCTGTCGAGTGGATATTTCTTTACCCATTCATTTAGTCCACCATGCAAATTATAAACTTTTTTAAATCCCAATTCGCTGCATAATATTTTTGCAGCGCTAACACTTCTGTCACTTTCATCGCAATAAATATAAATGGGAGTATTTTTATCTAAATGAGCGCATAGTGAGATTAATGATTCCTTATTACTTGCCAGCATTGCTCCCTCAATCCGGTTTTTTCTGAACTCCTTAAAAAGCCTGACATCAATTAAAAAAGCTTCACGGGTATTAATATTTAAATAAAATTCATCAGAATCAAGATGCACAAAGCATGAGTTCTCTTGGTTTTGTGCAAAAGCAATAATCATATTAAAAAAAATGGCAAGCAAAATAAAATATTTCTTCATATCTTGTATATTTATTGCATGATTACAAATTTAACGATTAATATGAGTAAAAATATTTTACCCCAATAATTAAAACCCGGCAATTATGAAAATAGGAATTATCATCGGACGAATTGGAGGTGTTGATGGCGTGGCCTTAGAAACAGAAAAATGGATTGAAGTACTCCAACGCATGGGACACGAAATTTTTATTATTTCGGGCCAATTCGAAGGCAGAAAAATTGATTGTTTGCACGAAACACGCGTACAGGAAATGTCGTTTTTTTCGCCCGAAAGTTACTGGGAGCAGAAAAAAGCGTATTTCCATCCCGACTACGACGAAGATGAATTATTGGAACATTTGCTTTTATATGCCAAAGTAATAGAAGATAAAATAACTGACTGGGCACAAAAAAACAATCTTGATTTATTGATTTCAGAAAATGCTTCGGCACTACCTTCTCACATATCCATGGGTTTGGCTATAAAAAATGCAGTGGAAAAATTACAAATACCCACCATTACACACGATCATGATTTTGCATGGGAAAGAGATGACCGCTATGTCTCCCCACATCAAAAAATTAATCAAATTGTAAAGGAAACATTCCCATTGCGTTTACCTAACAGTTACCATGCAGTAATTAACCTGCAAGCCCAAAAAACTTTAAAAGATAAATTCAATCGCGATTCGATTGTTGTACCCAATGTAATGGATTTTGACAGCCCTTTTGGCGAG
The DNA here is from genome assembly GCA_041686115.1 of Bacteroidales bacterium. Classification (GTDB taxonomy): domain Bacteria; phylum Bacteroidota; class Bacteroidia; order Bacteroidales; family UBA12077; genus UBA12077. The sequence continues at coordinate 10,446 of JAWLEM010000024.1, read as the reverse complement.
ATAACGGACAATAACAAAGATTTAAGAAAGGATTTAGGCCTTAATGGCGATGATATATTACTTTTCCAGATAACACGAATAGTGCGCAGAAAAGGGATCGAAACGGCGATTCAATTGATTCATTTATTCAATGATCCAAAAATAAAATTAATCATTACCGGCAATTATGCTGATGATGCCGGAAGCGCTTATTATATGGAGTTGGTAGATCTAATTCATGAGCTTAAAATTAGCAAGCAGGTACATTTTGCTTACCACAGTTTTTCCACCAAAGGATTTGCCGGTTCGGCCAACGAAAAAAGCTACTCGCTTTCAGATGCATACGCTCATGCTCGCGCCTGTACCTATTTTAGTACTTACGAAGGATTTGGAAATGCATTTGTTGAAGCCGTTTTAGCCAAAAAACCAATATTTGTTAACAATTATAAACCTGTTTACTGGCCGGATATTGGTAGCAAGGGTTTTAAAACCGTAATGCTCGAAGATAATCAAATTACCGATACAGCCTTAAAGGAGATACAGGAAATCATTTATAACGATAAGCTTAACCGGGAAATTGGAGAGTTTAATTACCAGTTAGGTAAAAAACTCTTTTCGTACGATACGCTTAAAGAAAAACTAACTGAGTTAATTGAGCTTGCTGTGAAAAAATAAACTATATCTTAGTAAAACATTTTTCGATAGCTTCGGGGCTAATTTCTTCTTTAACAATATAATTCCGTGCCCCGGCTTCGAGCATTTTTTTAACATCCTCAAGTTCTGAGTGGAAAGAAACTGCTATAACCTTTATGTTGCGGTACATATCAACAATTTTTTTTGTGGCTTCAACTCCATTCATAACCGGCATTTCCAAGTCCATAAAAACCAAATCAATCGATTTCTTTTTAAGCAATTCGAGACACTCCTGCCCGTTGGATGCTTCAAAAATTTCATCCGTCCTGTCAGAAAAATGCTCTTGCAATAAAAATCTAAATGCTTCTAAAAATTGCCTGTTATCATCAACAATCAATACATTCATGGCCTTATCTTTTAATTCTTGCTTTTCAGCGGTTTTACATCTGTTGTTAATTTAAATTTAAAACCGGGTGAATCATCAAAAAACTTATAATCACCCTGTATTGAGTTTATACGATTGATAATATTGAATAACCCCATTCCTTTCGATTCATGCTGAAATAAATACTTCATATCGAACCCAGTGCCGTCATCTCTATAAGTTAGAACCAACTCATTGTTTACATACTGCAAATTTACTTTAATATTTTTTGCACGTGCATGTTTTATGGTATTATTTAACAGCTCTTTAAAAACACGAAAATAAACAACTTCTATTTTTAACGGAAACCGAAAATCTTTAATATTGGTTTTAAAGTCGATATATATGATGCTTTCGGTATTTTTTATAAATGAAGTAATTGCAGTTTTTAATCCATAATTGTTTAATAAATATGGGCTTAGGGCATTGGAAACTTCTCTAACATTATTTATCGTTTCTTTTATTAACTCTTGCAGCTTATTTTTAATGTACTGTTGTTTCGACTCATCCCCTTTTGGTTTTAGCGATTCAATGTACACTTTTAAGCTTGATAGTAGTGGGCCTATTTCGTCGTGTATGTCGCTTGCTAAACGCTGACGTTCGCGCTCTTCGGTTTCAATAATGGTTTCATAAATTTTTTGTTCAAACTCCTTCCTCTCTCTAATATCTCTAATAATCGACATGATCGCCTTTTTCCCTTCATAATCTACCTGCTTACTGTTTACCTCCAACGGAATGTTTTGGCCGGATTTAGAAATCATTTCCAGTTCTTTTAAAGGAACCTCATCGCCACTGGTCATTGCGATAATCCTTTTTTCAACCTCATTGATATACTTTGGGGACAGAAATTCTTTTACATTTTTCCCAATTATTTCATCGGGGTTATAATCTAAACTTTTAAAAAGCGACTGATTGGCATTCATAATTCTGCCTCTTACATCAAGAATTAAGATAATATCATTACTGGTATTAAAAATATTTCTGAATTTTTCTTCGCTACTGCGTATGATATTATCAATTTCCTTACGTTCTGTAATATTACGAACAATAGCCTGAATAATTTTTTCGTCCTGTAATTCAAATACATTGAGGCTTACTTCGGCAAAAAAGTCTGTACCATCTGCCCTTGTATGCACCCATTCAAAAATCTTAGAATTTCCGAGTAATGCTTTATTAATTTTTTCTAATGCCTTTTCTTTGGATTTTCTTCCATCTGGTTGCCATTTGGGGCTAAATTTATAAGGTGGTTTTCCTATAATTTCGTCTTTTGTGCATCCGAACATTTCCAGCGTCTTTTCATTACAATCGATAAAAATTTCATTATCCATAATTAGAATGGCATCATTGGCGCTTTCAAAAAGCATTCTGTATTTTTCTTCGTTGTCGGTTAATGCGATTTCAGCCTTTTTTCTGTCGGTAATATCTTCAATAAGGCCAATGCCCGAAATAACATTTTTATTTTCATCGTAAATACATTTAAAAACACCTTTTACAAATGTTGTTTTTTTCCCGGTTACCGATGTATACCAATTTTCATATAATCCCTCTCCTGATTCAATAGATTGCTTAACTTTGGCGATTATTTCCTTATTATTTAAGTCTTTTAACATATTTAATCCAACCAATTGGCTTCTCGAAGATCCTATGATATCAACAAAATACTGGTTGCAATCTGTAATTACTCCATACTTATCGTAATGCAATATTCCAAGTGGCGAGTGATAAAAAACATTCCTGTATTTTTCTTCGCTTTCGATCAACGCTTTTTCTGCTTCTTTACGAGCAGTTAAATCTCTGAATAAAGCCTGCATTCTTCCATCTTCAAGAATTTTTGTGTTCATCTCAATAGGAACAATTGTGCCATCTTTCCGCACAATATTACGCTCTTTTATTACAGTATCTCCTGCTTTTACAAGGTCATACTGTAATGGTTTATTATTAAGCTCTTCTTTAATAAATAATATATTAATATTTTGCCCTATTAACTCTTCCTTTTTATAACCTGTTAAGTTACATGCGCTCTCATTAGCCTCTATAATTTCTCCTCTTCCAATACCTACTAAAATTCCATCAGCGGCCTGTTCAAATAAGCTGCTAAACTTTCTTTCACTTTCCAAAAGATTTTTTTGGAACTCTTTTTGCACCGACATATCCCGCCATACGGTAAAAAGTACAGACTGTCCCTGGTAAGGAATCTTTGTTAGCGCTACATCAATATAAATTTCTTCTCCTTTTTTATTCAAGTGCACCCATTCGAAACGCTGATATCCTTTTTGGTAAGCAATATCAATCATTTCTTTGGCTTTATCGACAGATTTTCGTTTATCAGGTTGATATTCAGGAGAAAATTCTGACGGAAACCTGTCCAGAATTTCACTTCTGGATGACAAACCTAAAATCCGCACAGCAGCATCGTTGCAATCGATAAATTTATACCCGTCTAATATTAAAAAAGGATCGAATGAAGACTCAAACAATAATCGAAACGACTCTTCACTTTCGGAAAATTTAAACTCTGAATCCATAATTTTAAAAATTATTCATAAAGTAATTCTGAAATAATATGATCAGAAACAAATATTCCGGTTTCTGATAACTTAACTTGATGATCATTTTGGATGCATAAATTTTCATCGATAAATTTTTTGACATTTTTTAAAAAATATATTTTATATTTTGATCCAAAATTTAATTCAAGCTTTTCGGTATTTAAACCCCACATTGTTCGTAATGATGTAATGATATAATCGTTATATTTTTCTTTCAATGTTAAATTTTCGCTTTCAAATGGTGTTTTTCCTTTCCATATTGTGTCCATATATACTTTCAGATTTGAAATATTCCATTGTCGCGAAGTTAAATTATAAGAGTGCGCCGAAGGGCCTAACCCTAAGTATTTTACATTCAACCAGTAATTTGTGTTGTGTAGCGAAAGAAAACCATCTTTGCCAAAATTGGAAATTTCGTAATGTAAAAAACCATGCTCTGAAGTTTTTTCGACCAAAAGTTTAAATTGTTCTAAACTTTCTTCATCATTGGGCAATTGAATTTTATTTTGATCATACCATTTTTTAAAAAGCGTTTTGGGTTCAATGGTTAAATGATAAGCAGAAATATGCTGAATATTTAAATCTATGGCTTGATCTAAATTTTCCTCCCATTTTTTCATACTCAGATTTGGCAAGCCGTATATTAAATCAATTGAAATGTTTTTAAACCCCTGTTTTTTAGCCTCATAAACAGATTGAATGGCAGTCTTAGCCAGGTGTGTTCTTTTCATTAAGACCAGATCATCATCACTAAAAGACTGTATTCCAATACTTAATCGGTTAAACCCAAGCTTTTTTAATCCAGACAGGTATTCTGCATTTAAATTTTCGGGGTTGGCTTCCAGCGTTAATTCAATATTTGATTCGATTTGAAAATGCTTATCTAAAGCATTCATAATTTTTTCTATTTGCAGAATAGAAAGTACCGAAGGGGTTCCTCCTCCAAAATAAATGGTTTGCACACTGTCATCACCCAAATAATATTTTTGCAAATAGATTTCCTTAATTATTGCTTCAACAAAATCGTCTTTTGATTTCTGATTAGCTATTGAAAAAAAATCACAATACGCACATTTTTGGGCACAAAAAGGAATATGTAAATAAATACCTGCCAATGATTTGTTTTTTATAAATTCATTATTACTCTTCCACGTATCCCATTACAACGTTAGAAACAGCTCTGGGTTGCGGTGGCAGCGAAAAAACATTTTCTTCGTAGTTGCTGTTATAAGGCGAAATATTCAATGTTTCTCCATTTACTAACAGGGTGCTGCTTCCTCCGGGGTCAAATCCCATGGCTTTAACGATATTAAATTTTTGCAATATCTCGGCCATATTAATATGTGTTGCTCCAACTGATTCGCGTATTCGCCCGTTAATGGCTAACACCACTACGTTGCCTTCTTTATCGATTCCTGCTGCAATTTTAGGGCCACGCATGTCGGTATAATCTAAACGGGCAGCTTGTGTTTTTATTGAGTTTTGGGTTTTCCACCCTTCAACTTTCATGTCAAGGCAAGTTTCCCCATGATCAATAAGCATAGGGCCTGCTTCTACGGCATGGTTAATATTTTCCAGGCCATAAATTTTCAATTCCAATTCGTCATTAATTTTCCAGTCTTTGGGAAATTGATTTTTTTCAAAAGCAAGAGTAAGGCCTACAGGAATTATCTTAACGTCCTCATTTTCTTTGGTTTCAATTATTTCTTTGATAACATTCCCCGCCAGCCGAACAATCGTTCGCTCCCTTCCTTTAATTTCTTCTTTGTCGTACATTAAATCGAAATACGCTGATTTATTAGCACCTGTTTCGGTATTATATTGATCCTGAGGAAACTCTACACTTACTGTTCCACGTGAAACACAGATACCTTTTGAACAATTAACCCGTTTAATATCAACACCCTCGTTAGTAAAAATCAAAGCCGGCTTATTAAATAAAGGTGCACTTAACACTCTGTTTTCAGATATTAACAATCCCAGTGGTGAACCGATATAAGATTCAGGCAACCCCAGCTTACCAACTAGCTCAGGATTAAGAATATAACCCCCATTCCAGGCAATTTTCACTTGCTTATTATTCTTCATTTCAAAATCATGAACAAAGGTTGTTACAGGCTTAGTTTTTTCCGACGATTGGGTAATAAACTGCCAGTTACCTTTTTCCAAATTAGTTTGTGCAATAACCCCATTCCAAGGAAGCTTATCATCATAAACACCACTAACATATTCGTAAGTAACAACATCTGGTTGATCACTGGATTCAAGCAAATCGCCAATGACCTTTTTTATCGGCGACATTTTATTTTGAGCATCGTCTCTTAAAAGATCAAAAACCTTTTTTTCTCCAAAAATTTCAACCGCTTTTTTAAATTTATCTCCTTTTAAATAATCGTGAAAATCTTTTGCGGTTTGTATGGGTGTTGGATATGCTAAAGTAACTCGCATACCTGCCGGTACATATTGTATAAACCCGGTGTTCATCGGAATTCCCATAATAGATTCGGTAATACGATCTTCAATTTTACCAATGTGAAAACGGTCAATGTCAATAATATCAGTCATAACTGCAGCTTCAGTCCTGTTCGAAATAATAAACCCATTCTCTTCTTTAACCTGTCGAAGCACTTTTAATCCATCATCGCCAAGCTGATTGAAATGAATACCAACACACCACTGATTAATATTGATAACCTGCAAAATTTCATATTTATAAAGCAGCTTCAACTCTTCATCATTGCCCTGTAAAATAAACTGCTCAATGCTATCACGATTATAATTTTCGATGGTTGTTTTTATACTTGCCATAATATAAATTGGCGAAATATAATTTGCACTATCCATTAATACATGATCTGTTAATTCTTCGTAGATACCTAATTCGAGACGAGAACGTACCGCCTGAAGAGCAAAAAACTCTAATTCATTTTTAATATATTTTCCTGGAAAATAGGCTATGGGAACATTAGATTGCAACTTTTTAATTAAAATCTTGCGGTCATCAATTCCCAAATAAGTGCTTGATGTAAGCTGCGATAAAGCCAAATCAAAATCAGTAAAAAAATGTGCATTTTCATCAATCTCTGGCTTTTCTGTAGGTTTTATTATGTCATGATATAACATATTTATCAACCCGCTTAATTCCTGAATTGTAAAATCCTGATAAGGATAATAATTTCTATTCCGATGGCGATATGGCATTGAATGATCATGCCGTATTTTTAATTCTCCATTTTTATATAAAAAGATACTTTCAATGGCATTAAAAAATTGATGACTGCTTTTCGGTTTAATGCTACTTTTATTTTTAAATAATAAAAAACGTGCATATTGATATGCTTTTCCACGGAACAGTTGTTCTTCTACACGAAAATAGCTGGGATCAATTAATGATTTTAATAAAATCATATACCGTAATCGCCCAAATCCAGGCAAATATTCACGGTTTTGTATATTTAAAATAGCTTCTAAATCGGAATTAGTATAATTTACAATCTTTTGATATTCGTTGATGTCTTTTTTAACTAATTTAACTACTTTTTTGTTTGAGCCCAATTGCAAATAAAACTTTTTACAAATATGGTCGAAATTTAATTTTAGTGCATTTAAACTATACCTTTTATTTACAACACGTGCATTATGTGCAATGATATGAGTATACTGATGTGGGAAAAACACGCTTTCCATAATTTTTTTGGTGTGCTTTTTTGTAATATTTTTCCCATCAAACTCAATAACCTTTAGTCTGTCCTTATGAGGTAAATGCTCTCCAATAACTTCGGAATAAACATTTTCCGGATAATAGCGGCTGCAGAAAATTGGGGTTCCGCAGGCTGTTGCTTCAATAATAGGCAATCCACGCCCTTCGGTTTTGCTGGGTAATAATACCAGCGAAGCAATATTATATAACTCGGGAATGCCTACAGGATTTTCAAATTTTTCTTTAAATGTTTTTTTATCAAGCTCGCTAAACAGGAATGCCAAAAACACTTTTTTTCTTATCTCAGGATCAAGTTTTTGTATTAAATTTTGAAATCGTTTAAGTAACTGCCAAAAATAATCGAAATGCCCTGATGCAATAGGGCCGGTAATTAAAAGTGTTAGTTTAAGATTTTTAGTTTCTTTAAATCGTTCATAAAATTCATCCTCGTCGAAAAGTTTTTTTATCAGGTTAAATCCAATTTCTATTCTCTTACGTGCAATAATTCTGGTTGGCTGCAGAAAAAGAATATTTTCGTTTAAAAATTTTGCTATTGGTTTAGTTCTTTGTGCACCAATCAATATAGGCCTTATAGAATCAGGTGAAACCAGATTGCTTTCCAAAACATCTTTTACCGAATAGCTTATCAATGTATCTTCGTAACGGCTTAAAATTTTTTCAAATTGATAAAAAGTACTAATCTTTTTACGTTTAGTAGTATTTTGATACTCCCTTGTATCTACAGCCGTTCCAATTTCTGTAATATTTGCAGGATTAATACCATTAATTTTGATTAACCGTTCTGTTTGCTGTTTATTTATATTAACATGCATCCAGTTTCTTGAATCCCATGGATATAACATTTCTATTATAGAAAAGAACTCGCCCAAATGCGCATTTTTGAAAAAGAAATCGCGTGGGCCGTCGGGTAAATGATATACTTTTTTGTTGATTGCTTTATTACCACCCTCCCAAAAAAAATCGTGGCTATTATTAATGACAGGAATTTTTAAATATTCAGAAAGTAATGTAACGGCTAAGGCTAAAGATACATTTCCCGGATTTGAGCAAACATTAATTAAATATAATAATTGTATATTTTGATCTGTAATATATTTTCCTAAATCATGCACAATTTGCAAAGTCTCTTCCCAAAATTTAGTAATCAAGTCATTATAATCTTTACTGCCTCGCTCAAGATGAGTGAAGAAAAAATCTTTATATAATGGCCAGTCATCAAAACCCTGGATAGATTTTAATTCACACTTTTTTACATAGCTAGGTATCATTTTTTCTGATTCGGGAAAAAATTTGCCGGCGATATAATGTATCTCGGAAGAATTATATTTGTCCTTAAATATTTGGGTATATTTTTTTACTTCAATACTTACACCATCAATAGCATATTGAAATGTTAAAAAGGCAATATTAGCATTGCACATAAAATTTTTAAAATCATCATACTTTCCAGAAAACTTAAATTTAGGAACTTCCCTGTTTTCTTTAATGGTATCTAAAAATAATCCTAAATCAAACCAGGTGTTTATATTTTCGTTTTTGAGTTTCTGAATTAATGATTGAATAATTTCATCACTCTTCTTCATAGCATTAAAATTTAGTTATAATGGTAATTATATATTCGTAAATCGTTAATTAAATAACGAATTAGATATAAAAATTATATGGTTTTATAAGTTACAATATAAATTTTAGATAAGCGTATTATATTTGTAAAAACTAAAAACTACTACTAATATGCAAATATTAAATTATTGGAAACCAATTATCATTTCTCTGGTTATTTTTTATGGAAGTGTAACTTCCGGACAAAATTTAAATAAAATTCCCATTTTTAATATACCACATATGGATAAAATTATTCATATGCTGCTATATTTTATCCTGTCTGTTACACTGCTTGCTTCTTTTATACGAAAAGATAAATATAAAAAAATAGATCAAAAAATAATTACTTTTGTTTGGGTTGTAAGCTATGGGTTGCTTATGGAAGTTTTTCAGTACTATTTTACCCAAACCAGGTCGGCAGAAATATACGATAGCTTGGCTAATACAGCTGGTTGTATTTTTGCGGTTTTATTTTATCCTTACATTAATAAATACCAATTACAAAAAATATTATAGGCCTATTTTACCACCCGAAGCTTCTATATCATTCTTTAAATTTTCGATGGTTTCTGAATTAAATAAATCATAAATTTGTTTGCTAATAGGCTCATACTTATGATGTATAGGACATTGAATATCATCATGTGAGGTTGGTTTACAACTACGTAATCCTATTAAACATGTATTAAAAAAATCTAATCCATCGATTATTTCCACAATATTAAGCAACGTAATATCTTTTGCTGGTTTAGCTAAACCAAATCCACCATGAGGCCCTTTTGTAGATTTTAATAATTTATTTTTAGCTAATGTTTGAAGAATTTTACCTAAAAAAGGAGTAGGTATATCTAATTCTTTAGATACTTCCTTTATTCCTATTTTCTTTTCTTCGCCGCCATTTAAAGATAAATAAATAACGGCTCTTATGGCATATTTACATGTATTTGATAACATTATATATAATATTTAATGAACAGGAATTTTTTCAACTCTGCGTTGGTGTCGTCCACCTTCAAATTCGGTATTTAAAAAAATATCAACAATTTCTTTTGCTAAATCATAAGGTATATAGCGTGCAGGTAATGAACAAACATTGGCATCGTTATGTAATCTGGCTAATTTAGATATTTCTGTATTCCAGCAAAGCGCAGATCTTATACCCTGATGTTTATTAGCGGTCATACTAATTCCATTACCACTGCCACAAAGTGTTATTCCGAATTTAAATTCATTGCTTTCAACCGCTGTTGCTAATGGATGAGCATAATCAGGATAATCTGTACTCTCGTCTGAATGGGTACCAAAATCCTTTATCGTATAACCTTTATTTTCTAAATGCTTTTTTAATCGTTCTTTAAACTCGTAACCGGCATGATCACTAGCTATTGCAATTGATATACTCTTATCTGCCATAATTATTCCAAAATAATATTAACTTACTTTATAGATATCAAATTTAACCAATATATTTATTATTTGTTACTATTTAAAATAACAAATTTAACATTTTAATATATTATTGATTGATAAGTAAT
>JAWLEM010000023.1:0-20298 GCA_041686115.1 Bacteroidales bacterium | reverse complement strand
AGCTTAGCAAATTTTAATAAAAGCTGTTTCTCTCCAACCACTTCAAAAAGCACCTTTGCCTTTTTATTGGGTTCTGTTCCTTCAATTGTAACAATTTCGCCTAAACCAAACTTGCTGTGGCGAACAATCATCCCTTCCTTAATTAAATCCGGACTATCGGGAGTAAAATCTTGTGTTGAATTGTAAGCCGCTTTTTTTCCTGCTTCGCTTATTTTTATCAGTTTTTTACTGGCTTGGGGCACTGTGGCATTTACTCCGGGTTTCTCGCCTGCCGGACCTGCCTTGTCGGCAGACAGGCGAGCAGGCTTTTTCTCGAACCTGGGTTTTGATGAATTTTCAAAAATATCATCATGATTACTAAAGGTTGGTTCTTGCATTTCAACAAATGATTCGGGCAATTCTAAAAATTCTTCATCAACTTCTTTAATAAAGCGGCTTGGCCTGCACATGGTTGGTGTGCCCCACTTATACCTTTCGCGAGCAAATGAAATTACAGCAGATTCTTCAGCTCTGGTTAAAGCTACATAAAATAACCTGCGCTCTTCTTCGAGCTCTTTTTGTGTACCCGACGACATGGGCGATGGAAAAAGGTCTTCCTCTAATCCTGTAAGAAATACGAATTTAAATTCAAGCCCTTTTGCCGAATGAATAGTCATTATGGTAACCTTATTAAAATCATCTTCCTTTTCATTATCCTGATTGGTTAATAGCGCTACATTTTCCATAAATTTATCCAACGAAGGAAAAAACTCCGGATCCTCATTATCGTCTACAAATTCCTTTATCCCATTCAAAAGCTCTTCGACATTTTCGTATTTGGTCTGCTCTTCGTGCGACTGTGGATTGAATAATTGTTTCAGAATTCCGGAGTCTTTAGCAATTTCCATTGCAGCTTCGTAGGCATCAAGGCTCTGGATACTTTCTGTGAATCCGGTAATTAAATTTCGGAATTTGATTATTCTATTTGTAGTACCTGAATTTAATCCAATTTGTAATTTTTCAATTTCAGTTAAAACATCCCATAAATTTTTCGATTGGTTTTTGGCATATTGATCAATTTTTTCAATTGTTGTCTGCCCAATCCCTCTTGTTGGGTAATTAATGATACGTAATAAAGCTTCATCATCTTTTTTATTAACGCCTAAACGGAAATATGCCAGTAAATCTTTAATTTCTTTACGTTGATAAAAAGAAATACTGCCAAATACTTTATAAGGGATATTAAACTTTCTAAAAGCCTCCTCAAAGCTTCTCGATTGTGCATTTGTCCTGTAAAGTATGGCAAAGTCTTTATAATCGTAGTTTCGTTCAACAGAAACATCTTCAATTATGCGGGCTATCCGGTATGCTTCGTCTTTATCTGTGTCAGCCTCCAGGACTTTTATTTTTTCTCCTGTCTGATTTTTAGAGTATACTTTTTTGGGTATCTGTTCTTTATTCTTCTTTATCAGGCTGTTGGCAGCATCAACAATGATTTTTGTCGAACGGTAATTCTGTTCTAATTTGTAAAGCTCATAACCCGGATAATCGTTTCTAAAGTTCAGAATGTTTTCGATTTTTGCACCCCTGAAACCATAAATACTTTGTGCATCATCGCCAACAACACAAACATTTTTAGTTTTTTCTGCCAGCTTTTTAATAATTAAATATTGTGCAAAATTGGTATCCTGGTATTCATCTACAAGGATATACTTAAATTTATTTTGATATTTTTCAAGTATCTCGGGGAAATCTCTGAAAAGAATATTGGTGTTTAAAAGTAAGTCGTCAAAATCCATGGCATCGGCTTTTTTGCACCGGTTGCTGTACATCATAAATATTTCTGACACCCGTGGGCGCTTGCTTTTCTGGTCCTGGATTATGATTTGCTGATTGCTTGCATAAGCTTTTGCAGTAATTAAATTGTTTTTTGCGCTTGATATGCGTCCGTAAATTTCTCCCGGCTTATAGGTTTTATCATCTAAACCTAATTCTTTTATAATTTTTTTGATAAGATTTTTTGAATCTATGGTATCATATATTGTATAGTTGGAAGTATAACCCAATTTTTCGGCTTCTGATCTTAATATTCTAGCAAAAACAGAGTGAAATGTTCCCATCCATAAATATTTTGCTACTTCGGGGCCAATTATTTTAGCAATTCTCGATTTCATTTCTGCTGCGGCTTTATTTGTAAATGTTAAAGCCAAAACCTGATAAGCCGGAATGCCTTGAGCCAGCAAATGTGTTATGCGGTAAGTTAATACGCGTGTCTTTCCCGATCCTGCACCTGCTATTACTAATGATGGGCCTTTATAATTAATAACGGCCTTCTTCTGTGCATCATTTAAATCATCCAGATAATTGTACACAATAATTTATATTTGAAGTGAAAAAATAAGTTGTAAAAATAACGGCATAAAGATCGCAAACCAAAACTAATACTAAGTATTTATTCACAAAAAATATTATTTGCACATATCAATTAGAAATTAAACCAGGTAAACTGCTGCACGATAAAAAACATATATTTCATACAATTTTATTTACGGATAATTGTTATTATTGTAGTTTTTACCAGGTATATTAAAAATATAATATGTATAGATTTTCGGTTTTATTATTAACAATTGTATTGATTTTTTCTCTGCAAACTGTTTTTTCACAGATTAATTCAAATGCAGATTATTCAGAATCGACTGAATTTTCCGAAGATATAAGTATTTATGTATTTTGTGCCGATAATGAAAATGGAGGACAGCTTACAGCTACTGATTCTTCCGGAGTTGGTGGATACACTTTTAACTGGTATAAATATAATGAGGAAGACACAGCTTTTAATATTGAATTAACAGAAAACATTTCAGTTAGCAATGATTCTGTCACATCAACTATTCAAAACCTTCCATCAGGTGGTTACAAGGCTGTACTTACCAAACAAGATACTATTCAGGAATATATCGCATGGGTATATAACAACATAAATCTTTCTGTCGATATTCAGGTTTTGGATTCTTTAGCTTGTGATTTGGTTGAATTAAGTGCCCCTGTAAATTTCGAAACCAATTTTTTTTCTTATGATACAGCAGATGGGACTGCATATTTATTGAAAAATGAGAAAGACCAATACAATTGGGGCTCCGATCCTGTTTTAGAGAGCCTGCCAAATTATAATTATTCTTATACCAGTACAGCTACCCTTCCAACTGTAAATACAACTTTTTCTGTTACCATTACCGATAGGTTTGGCTGCGATGCCGATGATTTTATTGATTATACAGCTGTGGCTACCGATGCTAATTTTAAAATTTCATCAATCGATGAAGATGGTGTGGTTTTAGAAACGAGTGAAGAGTCAATCAGTGGTTCGTCGCCATTAATTGTGCGTTTTGAAAATATTTCGGAAAATGGGTATGAGTACACTTATTTTTTTGGCGATACCCTTATGAATAATGATGAAGATACAATTATTACTACAGATATTTCGTTGCAACCGGACCATACCTATTATTATACATCACCGGATTCAGGAAAAACATACACTGCCAGGTTGTATAGCGAGAGCAGCTATGGTTGCAGAGATTCTTTGTTCTTAAGTATTTTCACCGAACCAACTTCTATAGAGTTTCCAAATGTTTTTACTCCCAATGGCGACCTTATTAATGATGTATATATACTTACCGATTACAAATCGATAAGAGATTTTAAGATAACCATTTTTAACCGAGCGGGACAGGTTGTTCATCAGTTTGAAGGAGATGTTCGCGATTGGGAAGGTTGGGATGGTACTGTTAAAAACAGCAACAGAGAGGCGCATCCTGGCAATTATTTTTTTGTTGTCGAAGTTATGGGTTGGGACATGAGAAGATATAACAACAAAAATTTAAATTATACCGGAGTAACTGATGAGGCTGAAAACAATGAAAACAATGAAAACAATGAAAACTCAGGGGGTAACTTCTTTGGAATAATCAGGTTATTTAGAGATAAAAATAACTAACGCGATTTATTCACAAATTTTATGGCTAAATAAAAAAGGGATGAATCTTTCGACTCATCCCTTTCGATTATCTTAAAAAGTATAATTAATCTTCTTCTTCCTGTTCTTCGAAAGCTTTCATTAATTTTTCCTGAACATCCATTGGAACTTGTTCATACTTGGTAAATTTCATCGAGTATGTTGCTCTTCCCCCTGTAAGTGAACTTAAAGCAGTTGAGTATTTGTTTAGCTCAGCCAAAGGAACTTTAGCATTAATTTTTTCAAATCCTTTGTCACTGTTCATGCCTTCAATCATCGCTCTTCTTCCCTGCAAGTCACTCATTACATCACCCATTCTGTCTGATGGTACTAGTACTTCAACATCATAAATAGGTTCCATAATTTTTGGCCCGGCATTTTTAAAGGCAGCTTTAAATGCATTACGCCCTGCCAGCTTAAATGAAATTTCATTTGAATCTACCGGGTGCATTTTGCCATCATAAACAGCAACTCTGATATCACGGGCATACGATCCTGTCAAAGGGCCTTCTTCCATTTTTTCCATGATACCTTTTAGTATTGCGGGTAAAAATCGAGCATCAATTGCTCCACCAACAATACAATTATAATATATCAATTTACCACCCCATGGAAGAGCGTGTTCTTCTTTATTCCTTACAGATACTTTTACTTCTTTACCATTAACCTTATAAACAGTTGGGTCTGGAGCACCTTCTTTATAAGGCTCAATTACCATATGTACTTCGCCAAACTGGCCAGATCCGCCTGATTGCTTTTTATGTCGATAACTCGATTCAGCAATTTTGGTAATTGTTTCTCTATATGGGATCTTAGGGGCATAAAATTCTGTATCAATTTTATAAATATGGTCAAGATGCCATTTTACAATATTATTTAGGTGATATTCACCCTGTCCGTATAGAATAATCTGTTTTAATTCTTTTGAATACTCAATTTTTAGTGTAGGGTCCATTTCATGTAACCTTGATAAAGCTTCGCCCAACTTTTCTTCATCTGATTCATTTAACGCTTTAATGGCCGTTCTGTGTTTTGCTTCAGGAAATGAAATTTCCGGAAATTTAAATGAATTTTTAGCGTCAGATAAAGTATGATTTGTTTTTGTATTTTTTAACTTAACAGCTGCACCAATATCACCGGCAACCATTTTTGTAACTTTCGTTCTGTTTTTACCGGCAACAGCATAAAGCTGCGATAAACGTTCTTTTGTGCTGGTATTGTTATTCGTTAAATCCATACCTTCAGTAATCTGTCCGGAAACAACTTTAAAATAGTTAATCTCTCCAATATGAGATTCATTAGCTGTTTTAAAAACAAATAATCCGGTAGGTGCATCTTCTTTACACTCAATTTCTTTTTCTTCAATAGTTACAGGTGCAGGCATCATGTTTGGCGAAGGGGCAACATTAGATATAAATTCTAATACTCTTTTAATACCAATACCTTTTTCTGCCGAAGCACAAAACAAGGGAAACATACCACGGTTAACCAGGCCTGCAGCAATTCCTTTTCGCATCTCATCTTCGTCCAATGATCCTTTATCAAAAAACAATTCCATTAATTGCTCATCGTTTTCAGCAGCTGCTTCAACCAAAGTATTGTGTAGTTCATCTGCTGTATCTTTTTGGTCGGCAGGAATGTCTAATACTTCTCTTTCGCCTGCATCATTGAATTTGTACATTTTCATCATTAAAACATCAATGATCGCATTAAAGTCAGGCCCTGTTGAAACAGGGTATTGAACGATAACAACTTTATTCCCGAAAGTAGTTTTTAGAGATTCAATGGCTTTTTCATGATTTGCTCCTTCATGATCTAACTTATTTAAAACAAACATAAGCGGTTTGTTGTATCTTTCGCAGTGCCTGTTTAATATCTCAGTTCCGACTTCTACACCATGCTGTGCGTTAATTAGCATTACAGCCACATCAGCAGCATAAAATGATGAAATAACACCACTAATAAAATCATCTGCACCAGGTGTGTCAATTATGTTTATTTTATGGTCATTAAACTCTGTGTATAATACAGTAGAGAAAACTGAATTTAAATTTTCATGTTCAATCTCATTATAGTCAGAAGCAGTATTTTTGCCATTTACTGTTCCTTTTCTATCGATAACACCACCTTCAAAGAGCATTGCTTCTGCAATCGAGGTCTTTCCCGACCCCGCATTACCAATCAAAGCGATATTCCTTATTTTATCAGTTTGATAAGTTTTCATATGTATTTAACGATTTAATTAATAATTATATATAATATTATACTTAACAAAAACAACACATTTATAATTAGATAGATATAAATGGGCTTCAAAAATAGTAAAATTTTATCAACACGCAAGTGATGTAATATATTATTATAGGTATTGAAATAATTTTTAAATTAGCTCTTTAACTTCTTTCTAAATAAGCATTCTTAAATAATTTATTTCCAAATCGTTTGTAATTCTCCTAAAAACATTATAATTTTGCGGCATTTTCCGACAAGAAGTTTGGTCTTTAGATCAATAAAAATCAAAGGAATTTCAAGTTTTGGATGGGTTGTTTATGCAGGAAGTTTTAATCTTCTGAAACATCTAAAAATTAAGAAAATAAAATTTGAATATATTGTGGATTTTTAAAAAAAAAGAATACCTTTGCGAACCGATTTTATAAAAAATTTAAATTAAATAATTATCTATATGCCTACAATACAGCAGTTAGTAAGAAAAGGAAGGAAGCAAATTGTAGAGAAGAAGAAGGCTCCTGCTCTGGATGCATGTCCACAAAGAAGAGGTGTTTGTACTCGTGTTTATACAACAACACCAAAGAAGCCGAACTCTGCTATGCGAAAAGTTGCCAGGGTTAGGTTGACCAATGGTAAAGAAGTAAATGCTTATATACCTGGCGAAGGTCATAATTTACAGGAACACTCTATTGTATTAATAAGAGGAGGTAGAGTAAAAGACCTTCCGGGTGTTCGTTATCACCTGATTAGAGGTGCTCTTGATACATCCGGCGTTGAAGGTAGAACTCAGCGACGTTCAAAATATGGAACAAAAAGACCAAAAAAATAAGCTAATTCAAACAGTTTAGATAGAAATGAGAAAGTCAAAACCAAAACAAAGGATAATACTACCGGATCCAAAATATAATGATACTTTGGTTACCAGGTTTGTTAACGACCTGATGATGGATGGTAAAAAGAATATTGCATTGAATATTTTTTATGATGCAATGGATATTGTTACAGAAAAAAGTAAAGATAAAGAAAAGCCTGCTTTAGAAGTTTGGAAAAAAGCATTGGAAAATGTTACTCCTATGGTAGAGGTAAAAAGTAGAAGAATCGGTGGTGCTACTTTTCAGGTTCCAATGGAAGTTTCTCCAAAACGAAAAACAGCAATTAGCATTCGAAATATGATAAAGTTTGCTCGTCAACGTAGCGGTAGAAATATGGCAGAAAAGTTAGCTCAGGAAATTATGGCTGCTTACAACGAAGAAGGCGGAGCTTTTAAACGAAAAGAAGAAACACACAGAATGGCCGATGCCAATAAAGCATTTGCACATTTTAGATTTTAAACAGAGGTAAAAAAAGGGGTTAGAAGATTAGGAGAAATGAATAAAACTTTGCAAAATACCAGAAATATCGGAATCATGGCGCATATTGATGCCGGTAAAACTACTACAACAGAAAGAATTCTGTTTTATACTGGTATTACTCATCGTATAGGCGAAGTGCATGATGGAGCTGCAACCATGGACTGGATGGTGCAGGAGCAGGAAAGAGGAATTACAATTACATCTGCAGCAACAACTACTTTTTGGAAATATAAAGACCAGGATTATAAAATAAATATTATAGATACACCCGGACACGTAGATTTTACTGTTGAAGTTGAAAGATCATTACGTGTATTAGATGGTGCAATTGCAGTATTTTGTGCCGTAGGAGGTGTTGAGCCACAATCGGAAACAGTTTGGCGACAAGCTGATAAGTACCATGTACCAAGAATGGCATTTGTTAATAAAATGGACCGCTCTGGTGCTGATTTCTTTTCGGTTGTTAACCAGATTAAAGAAAAATTAGGATCCAATCCGGTTCCTCTTCAAATACCTATTGGTGCTGAAGAGACATTTAGAGGGGTTATTGACCTTATCGAAAATAAAGCTGTAATTTGGCATGATGATCAAACTTTAGGTACTAATTACGAATTGGTTGAAATACCTGAAGAATTTAAAAATGAAGCTGAAGAATGGAGAGGTAAGCTAATAGAATCAGTTGCCGAGCATGATGATGCTTTATTGGAAAGATATTTCGAAGATCCTGATTCTATTACAAAAGACGAAATGTTAGCTGTTATTCGTAAAGCAACAATTGAAATGACAATTACTCCGGTGCTTTGCGGTTCAGCTTTTAAAAATAAAGGCGTTCAACGATTACTCGATTCAATTATTGCATTTTTACCCAGCCCGCTTGATGTGGGTAATATAAAGGGACTAAATCCTAAAAATGACGATGTTGTTGAGCGCAAACCAGATCCAAGTGAACCCCTAGCTGCATTAGCATTTAAAATTGCTACAGATCCATATGTTGGACGATTAGCATTCTTAAGAGTTTATTCGGGTAAAATTGATGCAGGTTCGTATGTTTTAAATGTTAGAACCGGAAAAAGAGAACGGATTTCCCGGTTATATCAAATGCATGCTAACAAGCAGAATCCAAAAGATTTTATTGAGGCAGGTGACATTTGTGCAGCAGTTGGATTTAAAGATCTTAGAACTGGCGATACACTTTGTAATGAAAAACATCCGATTACTCTTGAATCAATGGAGTTTCCCGAGCCGGTAATAGGTATTGCTGTTGAACCAAAAACACAAAAAGACCTTGATAGATTGAACTTAGCACTTCAGAAACTTGCTGAAGAAGATCCAACGTTTACTGTTAAAGTTGACGACGATTCAGGGCAAACAGTTATTAGCGGAATGGGCGAGTTGCATTTGGAAATACTACTTGATCGATTAGTTCGTGAATTTAAAGTAGAGTGTAATCAGGGCGCTCCTCAGGTTAATTATAAAGAAGCAATTACCAAAGAAATTGAACACCGCGAAATCTTTAAGAAACAAACTGGTGGCCGTGGTAAATTTGCCGATATTAAAATTATATTAGGGCCTGCTGACGACGAAACAAAAGGATTACAATTTATTGATAAAATAAAAGGTGGAAATATTCCAAGAGAATATATACCTGCAATTCAGAAAGGATTTACTGAGGCAATGTATAATGGTGTTCTTGCAGGTTATCCTGTGGATAGCTTAAAAGTTACCTTGATCGACGGATCATACCATGACGTTGACTCTGATGCATTATCTTTCGAAATTGCAGCAAAAATTGCATTTAAGGAAGCTTGTGCCAAAGCAAAACCAGTTCTTCTGGAACCAATTATGATTGCCGAAGTAGTTACTCCTGAAGAGTATATGGGTGATATAATTGCCGATTTTAATAGAAGAAGAGGAAAAGTTGAAGGAATGGAAAACAGAGGTGGTGCAAGAGTAATTAAAGCTAAAGTGCCATTGGCCGAAAAATTCGGTTATGTTACTGTTTTAAGAACAATAAGTTCTGGAAGAGCTACTTCATCAATGGAATTCTCTCATTACGAAGAGGTACCGGCTGGAATAGCTAAAGAAATTGTAGAGAAAGCAAAAGGAAAAAGCGAATTTGTTTAATTTGGATAAGAATGAGCCAAAAAATTAGAATTAAATTGAAATCTTACGATCACAACTTGGTAGATAAATCTGCTGAAAAGATTGTTAAGACAGTAAAATCCACTGGAGCTGTGGTAAGTGGTCCAATTCCATTACCTACTCATAAAAGAGTGTTTACAGTGTTACGTTCTCCATTCGTTAATAAGAAATCGAGAGAACAGTTTCAATTATCATCGTATAAACGTTTGCTGGACATTTACAGTTCAACACCCAAAACGATTGATGCTTTGATGAAACTGGAGTTGCCCAGTGGAGTAGAAGTAGAAATAAAAGTATAATAAAGTAAAAAAAGAAAAGCGATGCCAGGATTAATTGGAAAAAAGATTGGAATGACTTCCATCTTCAGTGCCGAGGGAAAAAATATTCCATGCACTGTTATTGAGGCCGGGCCATGCGTTGTAACACAGGTGAAAACCGTTGATAACGATGGATACCATGCTTACCAATTGGCTTTTGATGACAAAAAGGAAAAAAATACATCAAGGCCTTTAATTGGACACTTTAAAAAAGCAAAACAAACACCTAAACGTGTAATATACGAGTTTAAAAATTTTGCCAAAGAGTATGAAATTGGCGAGGATGTTACAATCGATATTTTTAATGAAGATATGTGGGTTGATGTAACAGGATTCTCTAAAGGTAAAGGTTTTCAAGGTGTAGTTAAACGACATGGATTCCACGGAGTAGGAGGACAAACTCATGGACAACACAACAGGGGCAGAGCTCCGGGTTCGTTAGGTGCTTCTTCGTATCCTTCGAAAGTTTTTAAAGGAATGAGAATGGCCGGACAAACAGGGAATAAAAGAGTTAAGCTCATTAACCTTAAAGTAGTTAAGGTTGTTAAAGAGAATAATTTATTAGTTGTTAAGGGATCAGTTCCTGGTGCAAATGGATCATATTTAATTATTCAAAAGTAATGGAATTATCTATAGTTAATATAACAGGCGAAGATACCGGTAAAAAAGTTACCCTTAATGATTCGATTTTTAAGATCGAGCCAAATGATCATGCCATTTATTTGGATGTGAAGCAATTCATGGCAAATAAACGTCAGGGTACTCATAAAGCAAAAGAGAGAAATGAAATTGCCGGTAGTACAAAAAAGATTAAACGACAAAAAGGTACTGGAACTGCACGTGCAGGAAGTATTAAATCTCCAATATTTCGCGGTGGTGGTAGAGTTTTTGGACCAAAACCTCGAGATTACTCTTTTAAATTAAACAAAAAGGTTAAACAGTTAGCTCGAAAATCTGCTTTAAGTTATAAAGCCAATGATAATAATATTAAAATTCTGGAAAACTTTAATATTGAGGTACCTAAAACCAAAGAATTTGTTGACCTTAGAAATAATTTAGGAGTAGCTGATAAAAAAGTGCTTTTAGTTTTATCTGAACAAAATAAAAATATATATTTGTCATCCAGAAATTTACAGGACGTCAAAGTTGTAAATGTATCAGATATAAACACTTACGATATCATGAATGCATCAGTTGTACTCTTAGTGGAGAACTCAATTGAACCATTGCATAAAATGTTTAAAATTTAGTAAAAATTGAAACAATGGATATTTTGTTAAAACCAATAGTAACCGAGAAAATGACTGCACAGGGCGAAGACCTGAACAGGTATGGTTTTATTGTGGATAAGAAGGCTAATAAAGTAGAGATAAAAAAAGCTGTAGAAGAAATGTATGGTGTATCAGTTGAGGCTGTTAATACTATGCGTTACCTTGGAAAACAAAAATCTCGTTTTACCAAATCGGGGGTTATTTCAGGACAGTCAAAATCGACAAAAAAAGCGATTATTACATTAGCTGAAGGAGAAAAAATAGATTTTTATAGCAATATTTAAGTAATATGGCAGTACGAAAATTAAAACCTGTAACACCAGGACAAAGACATAAAATTATCGGTGCTTTTGATACAATAACCAAAAGTACACCAGAAAAATCTTTGTTGGCTCCTCTAAAAAAATCAGGCGGGCGAAATAAAGATGGAAAAATGACCATGAGATATCTTGGAGGAGGTCACAAACAAAGATATCGAATCATCGATTTTCATCGCAACAAAGATGGAATGGAAGCTACCGTTAAAAGTATTGAATACGATCCAAACAGAACTGCTAGAATAGCATTAGTCGTTTATGAAGATGGTGAGAAAACATACATTATTGCTCCTAATGGATTAAAAGTTGGACAAAAAATTAAATCTGGAAAAGGAGTTGCGCCAGAATTAGGTAATACTTTGTTTTTATCTGATATACCATTAGGTACCATTATTCATAATATCGAGCTACAACCAGGTAAAGGTGGTGCTTTAGCACGTAGTGCAGGATCTTATGCTCAACTAACATCTCGTGATGGGAAATATGGAATTGTTAAGTTGCCATCAGGTGAGTCCAGAATGATTCTTACAACATGCCGGGCAACTGTTGGGACTGTTTCGAATGCCGACCATAGCCTTGAAATATCAGGTAAAGCCGGACGAAAAAGGTGGTTGGGTCGAAGGCCAAGAGTACGTGGTGTTGTAATGAATCCTGTAGATCATCCAATGGGTGGTGGTGAAGGAAGAGCATCCGGAGGGCATCCAAGATCAAGAAAAGGTTTGGCTGCCAAAGGATTTAAAACAAGAGCTAAGAAAAAAGCTTCGAATAAGTATATTGTTGAAAAACGTAAGAAATAAAAAAGATTGCTATGAGTCGATCATTGAAAAAAGGCCCATTTATTGATTTTAAACTTGAGAAAAGAGTTCTTGAAATGAACGAATCGGGAAAAAAGTCTGTGATTAAAACCTGGTCGCGTCGATCAATGATATCACCAGATTTTGTTGGGCATACTATTGCAGTTCACAATGGGAATAAATTTATACCGGTATATGTAACTGAAAATATGGTAGGGCATAAATTAGGAGAATTTGCTCCAACCAGAACATTTAGAAGCCATGCCGGAAATAGGAAATAAACCTACGATAGTATTATATAAAAATATTTGATTATAATGGGTGCAAGAAAAAGAATAAGAGCAAACAAGATAAAAGAAAGCAAAAAAGATAAATATTTTGCTGTATTGCGAAATTGCCCTACATCGCCAAGAAAAATGCGATTAGTTGCAGATATGGTTAGGGGCATGGATGTTAATAGAGCTCTTGATGTTTTGAAATTTAGTTCGAAAGAAGCATCAAACCGAGTAGAAAAATTGTTGCTGTCGGCAATTGCTAACTGGCAACAAAAAAACGAAGGTGTTCGAATTGAAGAAAGCAAGTTAATCGTGAAAGAGATCTTTGTTGACGGTGGAAGAACTTTAAAAAGAATTCAACCTGCTCCACAGGGTAGGGCTCACAGAATCAGAAAAAGATCAAATCATGTGACTTTAGTGCTTGATAATTTAAATAACAACGATACTCAAACAGAACAATAGATGGGACAAAAAGTTAATCCGATAGGAAATCGATTGGGAATCATTAAAGGATGGGACTCTAATTGGTACGGTGGAAGAAACTACGCTGACAAGCTGGTTGAGGATAATAAGATTAGAAAATATCTTGAAGCTCGATTAGCTAAAGCTAGTATATCTAAGATTGTTATTGAACGAACCTTAAAATTAATTACCGTTACAGTTAATACTGCACGTCCGGGAATTATTATTGGTAAAGGTGGCCAGGAGGTAGATAAGCTTAAAGAAGAGTTAAAAAAGATTACTAAAAAAGAAGTTCAAATCAATATATTTGAAGTTAAAAGGCCGGAACTTGATGCAACTATCGTTGGCAGTGCAATTGCAAGACAAATCGAAGGTAAAGTGTCATACCGTCGTGCTATCAAAATGGCAATTGCTTCTACCATGAGAATGGGTGCAGAAGGTATTAAAGTTCAAATATCAGGACGTTTGGGTGGTGCTGAAATGGCTCGTACCGAAGTTTATAAAGAAGGACGTACACCATTGCATACTTTCCGTGCCGATATTGATTATACACTTAGCGAAGCATTAACTAAAGTTGGTTTAATTGGTGTTAAAGTTTGGATTTGTAGAGGTGAGATTTTTGGGAAAAGAGATTTGTCTCCTAATTTAGGAGCAAGCAAAAACCAAAAACCAACCAAAGGTGGTGGCTTTAAGAAAAAAAGAAAATAAGGGATAATTTAAATTAATTATTGGGATGTTACAGCCAAAGAAAACAAAATACAGAAGAGTCCAAAAGGGTAAAATGAAAGGAAATGCCCAACGAGGTAATCAATTGGCTTTTGGTTCTTTTGGAATCAAAGCTATGGAAGAGTGCTGGATTACAGGACGCCAAATAGAGGCAGCTCGACAGGCAGTGACTCGTTATATGAAACGTGAAGGCCAAATCTGGATACGAATATTCCCGGATAAGCCAATTACTAAGAAGCCTGCCGAAGTTCGTATGGGTAAAGGTAGAGGAGCCCCAGAAGGATTTGTTGCACCAGTTAAACCCGGTAGAATTCTTATCGAAGCCGAAGGTGTAACTTTTAAAGTGGCTCAGGAAGCATTACGTCTTGCTGCTCAAAAATTACCTATCCCGGTTAAGTTCGTTGTTAGACGTGATTATGTTGAAAAAACAAATTAGTGAGAAATGAAAAATTCTGAAATTAGAGAATTAACAACAAAGGAGCTTGAGGAAAGAATCGATACTGAAAAAACGATGCTTACTCGTCTAAAGCTTAATCATGCCGTGTCTCCTTTAGACAATCCTTTGAAAATTAAACAAACACGCAAGAATATTGCAAGATTAATGACTGAGTTGCGTAAAAGAGAATTAAATGAAAATTCGAATAGTTAATTTTTAACAATGGAAACAACAAGAAGACTGAGAAAAGAACGTATTGGAGTTGTTGTTAGCAATAAAATGGATAAAACCATTGTCATTGCTGTAGAACGAAAAGTAAGACATCCAAAATACGGCAAATTCATCAAAAGCAGAAATAAATTTACTGCACATGATGAAGAAAACACTTGCAATATAGGCGATACTGTTAGAATAATGGAAACAAGGCCTTTGAGCAAAAATAAATGTTGGAGATTAGTAGAAATTATTGAAAGAGTTAAATAGTCATGGTACAACAAGAAAGTAGACTAACAGTTGCTGATAACAGTGGAGCTAAAGAAGTATTATGTATTCGTGTGCTTGGAGGTACAGGTAAAAGATATGCTTCTATTGGCGACCAAATTGTGGTGACTGTTAAAAGTGCTTTACCATCTGGTGAAATTAAGAAAGGAACAGTATCGAAAGCTGTTGTCGTGCGAACCAGAAAAGAAGTTCGAAGACCTGATGGTTCTTATATTCGTTTTGATAACAATGCTGTTGTATTGTTAAATAATGTAGGTGAAATTCGTGGAACACGTATATTTGGCCCAATGCCAAGAGAATTGCGTGAAAATTACATGAAAATCATTTCATTAGCTCCAGAAGTATTATAATTAAAAATAAATGCTGCATGCGAAGGAAATTACACATAAAAAAAGGCGACACTGTTTACGTAAATGCAGGTGAATATAAAGGACAAAAAGGAAAAGTTCTTGAAGTTATTTACGCCAAGGAAAAAGCAATTGTCGAAGGCGTTAATATGGTTTCTAAACATACTAAGCCTAATGCAAATAATCCACAAGGTGGTATCGTAAAAAAAGAAGGGCCAATTCATATTTCAAACTTAATGGTTGTTGATCCTTCATCAGGTGAACCAACCAGGATTGGACGAAAGTTAAATGATAAAAGCAAATTAGTGCGATATTCAAAAAAATCAGGAGAGGAGATTAAGTAATGGAATATACGCCTTTATTACAGAGCAAATACAAAAAAGAGATTATTCCGGCTTTAAAAAAGGAATTTAAGTACAGAACTGTAATGGAAGTTCCTGAGCTGGTAAAAATAACACTTAACCAGGGTGTTGGTCAGGCAGTTGCAGATAAAAAACTGATTGAAACTGCACAGGAAGAATTAACGCTTATTGCAGGGCAGAAAGCTGTTAAAACATACTCTAAGAAAGATATCTCTAACTTTAAGTTACGCCGTGGAATGCCAATTGGTGTAAAAGTTACATTGCGAAGAGGAAAAATGTATGAATTTATGGAAAGGCTTATTGCTGTTTCTCTTCCACGAATTAGAGATTTTAACGGTGTTAATTCAAAGTTTGACGGACGTGGTAACTATACATTAGGTATCCAGGAACAAATTATTTTCCCCGAGATTGACCTTGATAAAATTAACAAGATCTTAGGACTGGAAATAACTTTTGTTACAACGGCAAAAACCGACGAAGAAGGTTTAGCCCTGTTACGCGAATTTGGTATACCATTTAAAAATATTAAAAAGAAATAGATCGTATGGCTAAAGAATCAATGAAAGCCCGTGAAGTAAGGCGTCAAAAATTGGTTGATAAGTACGCTGAAAAAAGAGCAAAACTTAAAGCTGAAGGTGATTATGTTGGATTAAGCAGATTACCGAAAAACTCTAACCCTATCCGGTTGCATAACAGATGTTTGATTACCGGAAGGCCAAAAGGTTATATGAGACAGTTTGGTATTAGTAGAATTACCTTTAGAGAAATGGCATCGAAAGGATTAATTCCCGGAGTTAAAAAGGCAAGTTGGTAGATTGTAATTTAAATTAAGAAGAGATATGATCACAGATCCTATAGCAGATTATCTTACTCATGTTAGAAATGCCGTGATGGCAGGTCACAGAGTAGTTGAAATTCCTGCTTCAAACCTTAAAAGAGATATAACTAAAATTTTATTTGATAAAGGTTATATTTTATCCTATAAGTTTGAAGAAGATGATAAACAAGGAATAATAAAAATAGCATTAAAATATCACCCTGAAACAAAAAACCCGGCAATCAGATCAATTAAGCGGATAAGTAAACCCGGATTGAGAAAATATGTTGGAGCCGATGAAATACCAAGAGTTCTAAATGGATTAGGTATTGCTATTTTATCTACATCAAAGGGTGTTATCTCAGATAAAGAAGCACGTACATTGAATGTGGGTGGTGAAGTTTTATGTTATGTACATTAAAAAGGAGGAAAGCTAAATGTCACGAATTGGAATATTACCCATAAAAATACCCGGCGGTGTTACAATAAATATTAACGACGCGAATGAGGTACTGGTTAAAGGCCCAAAAGGTGAAATATCACAAAAAGTAGATCCTGAAATTAAAGTTGAAGTTAAGGATGACCAGGTGGAATTACAACGATTGGGCGAAGAAAAAAGACACAAAGCTTTACATGGTTTATACCGTTCGCTAATTAATAACATGGTTATTGGTGTTTCAGAAGGATTTACTATTCAACAAGAATTAGTAGGGGTAGGATACAGAGCCGATGTAAAAGGCCAGGTGTTAGAACTTAGCCTTGGTTATTCTCATGATATTCACTTTCAAATACCCGATGTAGTTAAAGTTGAAGCAAAACAGGAACGAAGAAGTAATCCTATTGTTACTTTAACAAGTTGCGATAAACAACTAATAGGTGAAGTTGCAGCGAAGATTAGATCTTTCAGGCCACCTGAACCATATAAAGGAAAAGGTATTAAATTTGTCGGTGAACAATTACGCAGAAAAGCCGGTAAATCTGCTAGTGTATAACATATTAAATTAATATAGTCATGGCTTTAACAAAGCAAGAGAGAAGATATAGAATAAAATGGCGAATTCGAAAGCATATAAAAGGAACTGCCGAAAAGCCAAGAATGTCTGTTTTTAGAAGTAATAAACAAATATATGTTCAGTTTATTGATGATCTTGCAAGAAAAACATTACTTGCAGTTTGTTCAAAAGATAAAGAGTTAGCTGAAAAATCTAATGTTTCTGGAATCGAACAGGCAAAACTAGTTGGGAATTTAGCAGCTAAAAAAGCTTTGGAGAACGGAATAACCCAGGTTGTTTTCGATAGGAACGGCTATTTATATCATGGTAGAATAAAATCATTAGCAGAAGCTGCCAGAGAGGGTGGACTTAAATTTTAAGATTAAGATATTATGTCAACAAGTATAAAAAAAGTAAGAACCAGCGATTTAGAGTTAAAAGACAGACTCGTTAGTATACAAAGAGTAACTAAAGTAACCAAAGGTGGTCGTAATTTTGGTTTTACTGCAATCGTAGTAGTTGGTAACGAAGATGGTATTGTTGGATATGGCTTAGGAAAAGCTAAAGAAGTTACAACTGCAATTGCTAAGGGCGTAGATGCTGCCAAGAAAAATTTGGTAAAAGTACCTATATATAAAGGAACGATTCCTCACGAGCAAATTAGTAGCTTCGGTGGTGCACAAGTATTTCTAAAACCAGCATCACATGGTACCGGAGTAAAAGCAGGAGGTGCTATGCGTGCAGTTCTTGAAAGCGTTGGTGTTACCGATGTTCTTGCAAAATCAAAAGGTTCGAGTAACCCGCATAACCTGGTAAAAGCTACAATAGATGCATTACTGCAATTAAGAGATGCAAGAGCAATAGCCGAACAACGGGGTGTTAATCTTGATAAAGTGTTTAACGGATAATGACTTTTAATTAAATGTCTTATGGCAAAAATAATAGTTACACAAACAAAGAGTAAAATAAGAAATACCAGCCGCCAAAAAAGAACGCTGGAAGCTCTTGGTATAAAAAAAATGAATAACCCTGTAGAAGTGGAAGATAGCCCACAAATTCTAGGAATGATTGCAAAAGTGAATCACCTTGTAAGGGTTGAAAAAAAGAAATAACGAATAATATTATATTGTAATAGTATGGAATTACATAACTTAAAACCAGCAAATAAGTCTACGAAAAAAAGTAAACGAGTTGGAAGAGGACAAGGATCAGGTAAAGGAGGTACAGCTACAAGAGGGCATAAAGGTCAAAAATCAAGATCTGGATACTCCAGAAAAATTGGTTTTGAAGGTGGACAAATGCCTTTACAGCGCCGTGTACCTAAATTTGGTTTTACCAATATATCCAGAAAAGAGTTTAAAGGAATTAATATTGAAACTTTAGAAACATTAGCCGAGAAAAAAGGGTTAACTACGATTGATATTGAAACTTTGATAGATGCAGGATTAGTTAAGAAAAACAGCTTAGTTAAAATATTAGGTAATGGTACATTAACTAAAAAAATAGAAGTTAAAGCACACGCTTTTTCTAAATCTGCTATCAAAGCAATTGAATCAGTTGAAGGAACCGTTGTAAAATTATAAATTAATGAGAGCTTTAATACAAACCATAAAGAATATAGCTAAAATTGAAGACCTGAGATACCGTATCGGGTATACACTTTTTATTTTGTTGATTTACCGTTTAGGCAGTTATATTGTTCTTCCGGGTATTGATCCCGGACAATTGAGTGCCTTAAAGCAGCAAACTTCCGATGGTGTTTTAGGATTATTAAATATGTTTTCGGGTGGATCGTTTTCAAGAGCATCCATTTTTGCCCTGGGTATTATGCCTTATATTTCTGCATCAATTGTAATTCAGTTATTAGGAATAGCAATTCCCTATTTCCAGCGATTACAACGTGAAGGAGAAAGCGGGCGAAGAAAAATAAATCAAATTACCAGATATTTAACCGTAGCTATACTAATTATGCAGGCACCTGCTTACTTGAAAAACTTACAAGTACAATTACCTGCATCAGCGTTTGTATTGGAAGGAGCTTTTTTCTGGTTTTCATCGGTAGTTATTCTTACTTCAGGAACCATGTTTGTTATGTGGCTCGGTGAAAGAATAACAGATAAAGGAATTGGTAACGGAATATCTTTAATCATTATGATTGGGATTATTGCAAACATGCCATTTGCTTTATTTTCCGAATTTATTAGTCGATTAGAAGAACAAGGAGGAGGTTTAGTAGTCTTCTTGTTAGAGATGGTCATATTATTCTTTGTTTTTATAGCCACAATTTTATTGGTACAAGGGACCAGGAAAATTCCTGTCCAGTACGCAAAAAGAATTGTTGGCAACAAGCAATATGGAGGTGTTAGACAATACATACCTTTAAAAGTGAATTCTGCAGGTGTTATGCCAATCATTTTTGCACAGGCATTAATGTTTATACCTTTAACAGTTGCAGGTTTTGCAGATTCAGAAGCTTTAACCGGTTTTGCGGCTGCGTTTTCTAATATTACCGGTTTCTGGTATAACTTTACCTTTGCAATAATGATTATTCTGTTTACATATTTTTATACAGCCATTACAATTAATCCGTCGCAAATGGCAGAAGATATGAAAAAGAATGGTGGATTTATTCCTGGTGTTAAACCCGGACGTAAAACTGTTGAGTTTTTAGATACGATTATGTCACGGATTACACTTCCAGGATCTATATTTTTAGCATTAATTGCAATTTTACCTGCTTTTGCTCAAATAGGAGGTGTTAACAGCCAATGGGCACAATTTTACGGTGGTACATCATTATTAATCCTTGTAGGTGTTATTTTAGATACTTTACAACAAATTGAAAGTCATCTGTTAATGAGACATTACGATGGATTATTGAAATCTGGAAGAATTAAAGGTAGAGCCGGTGGCGGATCTGCTATTTAATTAAAACTTAAGTTCTTTGATGTTAGTTTATAA
>JAWLEM010000022.1:0-21850 GCA_041686115.1 Bacteroidales bacterium | reverse complement strand
CGAGTCCTGAGCTTTTTTAAGTTTTGCTGCAGAAACCATTTTCATGGCACTGGTAATTTGTTTGGTTGATTTAACCGAAGCAATACGTGTACGTATATCTTTTAAATTACTCATACCAAATTATTATTAAGCCTTTTTATATTTCGATGCAACATCCTTAGCAACTGACTCTATAATTTTTGTTGATTCTTCAGATAATTCACCTGCTCTTAATGATTTTAAAATTTCTTCATACTGCATTTCCATAACATCAAGAAAATTGGATTCAAATTCTTTTATTTTCTCAATCGGCACATTTTCGAGTAACCCTTTTGTTCCGCAATAAATAATTGCAATTTGTTTTTCAACAGACATGGGTGAATACTGACCCTGTTTAAGGATTTCAACATTTTTTGCTCCCTTGTCCAAAACGGCCATTGTTGCAGGATCCAGATCTGAGCCGAATTTAGAAAAAGCTTCAAGCTCGCGGTACTGGGCCTGATCAAGTTTTAAGGTACCGGCCACTTTTTTCATTGATTTAATTTGTGCATTCCCGCCTACACGAGATACAGAAATACCCACATTAATTCCGGGACGAACACCTGAATTGAAAAGATCTGATTCCAAAAATATCTGTCCGTCAGTAATAGAAATTACATTGGTGGGAATATAAGCAGAAACATCGCCAGCCTGGGTCTCAATAATTGGTAAAGCGGTTAAAGAGCCTCCTCCTTTAACTTTATCTTTAATCGATTCGGGCAGGTCATTCATTTGCGAGGCAATTTCATCGGCTTCAATAATTTTGGCGGCTCTCTCCAGCAATCTTGAATGGAGATAAAAAATATCACCAGGATAAGCTTCGCGTCCGGGAGGGCGTCTTAAAAGCAACGATACTTCACGATAGGCCACAGCTTGTTTTGAAAGATCATCGTAAACAACCAGTGCAGGTTTTCCTGTGTCTCTAAAATACTCGCCAATACAAGCGCCTGCAAAAGGAGCGAAAAATTGAATCGCTGCCGGATCGGCTGCTGTAGCCGATACAATTACTGTATAATCCATTGCCCCGTGCTTACTAAGTACTTCTGCAATATTTGCTACGGTCGATCCTTTTTGTCCTATGGCTACATAAATACAAAAAACAGGTTCTCCGCGGTCATAAAATTCCTTTTGGTTAATAATGGTATCGATAGCAATAGCCGTTTTACCAGTTTGCCTGTCGCCAATAATTAATTCGCGTTGACCCCTGCCAATAGGAATCATTGCATCAATCGCCTTAATTCCTGTTTGTATAGGTTCATTCACAGGTTGCCGGTAAATAACACCCGGAGCTTTTCGTTCAAGAGGCATTTCAAAAAGTTCGCCACTAATGGGGCCTTTCCCATCTAAAGGTTCGCCAAGCGTATTAATTACCCTGCCTAAAAGTCCTTCGCCAACACGAATAGAGGCAATCCGTTTGGTTCTTTTTACTTTATCGCCTTCTTTGATCTCCTCTGATGATCCAAAAAGCACAGATCCAACATTATCCTCTTCAAGATTAAGAACAATACCTTTCATCCCGCTCTCAAATTCTATTAACTCGTTAACCTGTACATTCGACAAACCGTAAATTCTTGCTATTCCGTCGCCTACCTGTAAAACACTCCCTATTTCTTCTAATTCGGTATTTGTTGTAAAGCCTTCTAATTCGTGTTTTAGTATCTTAGAAACTTCACCGGGTTTAATTCCAGCCATAGGTTTTATTTTAATTAATTCTTATTTTTTTTATATTTGATCTCAAAATCAAAAAATTTCGATTTTAGATTATTTAAATAATTAGCTACACTAAGATCCAGTTGTTTGTTGTCTAACTGAATAATGAGCCCTCCTATTAATTCTTTATCTACATTGGCCTTTAAATCAATGGTAGCATTAAACTTCTTTTCAATAGCAGCAATAATACTTTTCTTTTCTTTATCTGTTAATTCATAAGCAGTAGTAATATCTGCAGTCTTAATATTTTTATAATCCCGATAGATATCAATAAAGTTTCTTAATATCCCTTTTAAATGATTTTCACGTTTATTTTTAAGGATTAAATACAAAAATGATAAAGTGTACTTGTTAATTTTTTCGGCAAATAAATCGGTTAAAACAGCTCTTTTTCGCGATGTTTTTATCACAGGGTGTTCTAATAACACAGTAATTTCCGGTATTTCGCCCAGCGATTGATCAATAAGATCTACATCATTCCTGATTTCATCAACCAGTTTTTTTTCTTTGGCTAACAGAAACAGAGATTTGGCATACCGTACATTTATCTGGCTATGGTACATAAAACAATTAATTTAACTCCATATTTTTAACAATCTGGTTAATGAGCTGTTTTTGTTTTGAATCATCAGAAAGGTGCTCTCGCAAAAGTTTTTCAGCAATTCCGACAGATAATTCGGCTATTTGATTTTTGATTTCATTAATCGCATCATCTTTTTCTTTCTGTACCCCTTTTCTTGCATCATCAAGTATTTTTTTGGCTTCCTGCCTGGCGGTTTCTTTAGCCTCTTCAATAATCCTGTTTTTAACCTCCTTAGCCTCTTTTAAAATATTCTCTCGTTCGATTTTAGCCAGGGCTGTAATCTTTTCGTTTCCAAACTCAATTTTAGCCATCTCTTCTTTAGCTCTTTTGGCGGCTTTAAGACTTTTGGCAATGGATTTTTCCCTTGCCTTTAAGGCTTTTAAAATTGGTTTCCATGCGTACTTAATCAGGATAAAAAGAACAGTCCCGAATGATATAATCATCCAAAATAGTAATCCCAGATCGGGCTTAATCAGTTCCATAATATCATTTTTTTAATAATACTAATGTCCAAAAATTATTTATTGCATTATCTTAATTATCCTTTAAATAAGATAAGGCTTTAAAAAACCGTAATCACAGATAATTAAGCCAGAATATTATTCCGGCTCCTGGACAGATGCAATTCCTTTATACAAATAATACAAGGAAACAAACCACGATGGCAAAAAATGCCACCCCCTCAATTAGTGCAGCTGAAACAATCATGTTTGAGCGGATATCACCGGCGGCTTCGGGCTGTCGGGCAATGGACTCTACTGCAACACTTCCAATTTTTGATATTCCATAAGATGCAGCAATTGCAGCAATTGCAGCACCAAAAGCTGCACCAATTTTCGAAAAAACAGCTCCTTCAATGGCAAGTAAAATAATAGCTAATGTTGACATAATTTTATAGTTTTAATTGATAAATAATATATTAATGATCTTCTGCAACGGCCATACCAAAATAAATAGCCGATAATACTGTAAATACATATGCTTGTATAAATGCAACCAACAACTCCAAAAACGACATAAATATGGCAAAAATAACCGAGACCGGAGAAACAGCGATCCCTAATGTATCATTGATGTTCCCAAAAATAAATATCAAGCTAAAAAATCCTAAAATAATAATGTGCCCGGCAGTGATATTGGCAAATAAACGAATCATTAAAACAAATGGCTTTATTAACACGCCAAAAAGTTCAATTACAGGGATTAAGGGAATGGGCACCTTAAGCCACCATGGCACTCCGGGCGAATTAAAAATATGTGCCCAATAATTTTTATTGCCGGTAAATGTTGTAATGATAAAGGTACATAGCGCTAACCCCATGGTTACAGTTATATTTCCGGTAACGTTGGCTCCACCCGGAAATATCGGCACTAATCCCAATAAATTATTAAACAGAATAAAAAAGAAAATCGTTAACAAAAATGGAGTAAACCTTTCATAATGCTTTTTCCCTATACTGTCTTTGGCAATCTCATCACGAATAAAAATGATGAGTGGTTCGAATAACGATTGTATTCCACGTGGCGGCTGGTTAGGATTCTTTTGGTATGCCCTGGCAATTGAAACAAAAAGGGCTATCAAAATGATGCAGCTCATGATTATTGCTACCACATTTTTGGTCATAGAAAGATCGAAAGGGCGTGCCACAAATTCACCACTGTTATCTATCTCTATAATTTTCCCTTTATAATCGCCATCTTCAATGATTTTAAATCCTTTATAAGTGTGGTTGTGAGCTAATTTGTTGGAGAAGAAAAATACCCATCCTTTATTTTTACTATGCAAAATAACCGGCAGGGGAATAGAAACATGTTTGTGATTATAAGTAAACAAATGCCAGCTATAATCATCTTTTATATGGTCAAAAATAAATTTTTCGGTATCAAATCCTTCCTTTTTTTCGGTATGCTCTGTTTGATTAACAGCATCCTTTTCATCAGTTCTTTCTGTAGCGCTTGATTTGTTCGATAAAACAAAAATAAAAAAACCAGAAATAATAATATATAAAAGGATTCTATTCATATAAAAGGAATTGGCTATCTACAAATTTAAATAATAATTCATAAAAAAAGAGTTGATACTAAATAAAAAAAGACAGCGCAAAATTGCACTGTCTCTTATTACGTAAAAAATATTTTATTGTTTCTTATTTTATGCTCCTAAACCGGCACTTATTAAGAAAGTTGCTGCAAATGCAATAATAGCATATAATTCGGGGAATACCGCTAAAATAAGTGTATTACCAAATACATCGTTTCCACCACCAATAGCAGCAATACCATTAGATGTTACTGTACCTTGTTTTGTGGCAGAAAATAAGGCAACAAATCCTAAAAACAGCCCCATTGATAGAATGGCAATACCATTAAAAAGAGGCATATCCGGAGTTACCAGGTTAAATAATTTGTCGATTACGAAATAGCCACCAAAACCGTAAAGTCCCTGGGTTCCGGGTAATGCAGCCAAAAGCATATAGTTACCAAATTTTTCGGGGTCTTTTTTTAATGCACCAATAGATGCGTTACCACCCATTGATACACCAATAGCACTGCCAATACCCGAAAGTGCGATCATAAATGCTAATCCTGCATAAGCTAAATAAACTGCTGTGTTTGCGTCCATAAATTTATTCTCCTATTTTTTATTTATTTCTATTTTGAAAATGGTTTATATCTTTTTCCGCCGCCCATAAAGCCGGCATTTTTATAAAATTCTACAAATGTTAAACGTAAAGGATGCACAAAAGCTCCCAAACTGGCCAGGAATATATTTAATCCATGCCCGATAATTAAGATCAGAACAAAAGGTAAATAGCTTAAAAAGCTGCCTCCTAAAAATTGAGCTGCAATCTGATTAAAAACCAATCCTAAAATTGCACTGGAAATACCTAAAGCAAACAGACGGATATAGGATAATAAATCGCCAAATACTCCTGTAATCATATTATAAACATCGTATAATCCTGAAAAAACACTAACAATCATATTCTTATCAGGATTAGCAAACAATAAAACCATTGCAATGCTTATTCCTATTCCAATTTGCTTAACAATTACAAAACCTTCGGTATTAACTCCTGTCTTGTCAAGGACGATAAAAGTACCAAAAGTTGCTACCAGCAAAATCCACCCAATAGTAGATAATCCGTATTTTATACCACCCTTTTTAATTTCATTGGCAGCTTTAATAAACATACCATAAAATATTTGCAATCCACCAATACCAATTGACGCCCAAAATAGCTGCAATGGTTCAAGGATGATATTTTTTAATGGATAGGCCTGAACTTTTATCAGCTCTACACCAAAAAATGTTCCTGATATTAATCCCATGATTATTGTAGCACCTCCAAGAAAAGCAGCTAGTGTTAGTATTGGTTTTAATTCTTTTTTAGCTTTTTGCCGGAAAATAAGGGTTCCAATTAAAATAAGCAATCCATAACCGGTATCGCCTACACAAAATCCAAAAAACAACATAAAGAAAGGTGCAAAGAAAGGGGTCAAATCCATTTCCCTATAGTCAGGTAAAGCAAATAGATCACCCACAGGCTCAAACAATTTTGTAAACTTATCGTTTTTTAATTTTATCGGTACATTATCTTCCTTCGATGGTTTTTCAGATAAATAATAAACATTCTGTTCATCAAGGAATTTTTCCAAATCAGCTTGTTTCTCTTCAGGTATCCATCCCTCGAGTAACATTACTTTTTCATCGGCTTGTTTTTCGGTATGATTTACTGCTAATTCAAAATCTGTTTTTTTCTGAAGTTCTTGTCTTTGCTCTCTTAAATGATTTTGATAATTAGCCGCATATTCGTTAAAAGTAGCTTCTATCTCTTCAATACGCTTTTTATTATCTTTCCTTTTTTGTAATAGCTTAGACAGTGGTTCTTCAGGTAATTTAATTTCTTCTGCATCAATCGCTATTTCTTCATCGCCTTGTTGGAAAATAACGAAATAAATATGGCCATGGAGCTTGTTTACTTTTTCAATGTAATATTTTTCTTTCCACTCGGGATTAAAATTCTTTTCGCTACACTCGAAAAAACGTAACTGAATATCTATTTTAGCCAGTTTTTCTTTCATCTCGGGCGAAAAGTCACCCCAGGGTTCGGCCTTCTGAATATCTTTATTAAGCGTTGATTGTTCTTGCTCTAATTCCGTTTTCTCTTCAAGTAATGATTTTACATTTTCAACTATAGAAACATCTTCTTCTATCTTAACCTTAGCTTCCGTTTCCTCCTGGTTTCTTATTTTTAAGAACTTTAATGTTTTATTAATCTCACTTATCTGATGCAGAGATGCTTTAATACTATCATCAACTTCTTTCTTTTTCTCAACAATATGGAGCACTCCAAGTTCCTGAAGATGTTCAAGAAACGGGATATATTCCTTATGATAAATTAAGAAAGCGTATTTTAACATGGGGGTAATCATCAGGCAGCCTCCTTCTCTTGTTGTCGTTTCTTAACAATTTTCTGAGCCGATTTCGAAAGATTTTCCTCATCTTCAAGGAAACGCTTAATTTTCGAAATGGCTTCTTCGTAACCAGGAATTTGAACTTTTTCGTACAGATTCACTTTCTGTGTTGTTTTTTTCCTGGCATAATCTAAAAGTTCCATTTTTCGTAAGAAAAAGTCACTTTCGATTGATATTCTAACCAACGATTCAATAATCTCAACTCCACCTAAAAACCAGCTTGGTTTATTAAAAAGGCTAAAGTCCTTAATCTCAAAAATTACATCATCTAAAATTGGTGTTTTCACACCGGCAATTTTCTTAAAGGACATTTTAACATCTTTAACTGTAATAAGATCCTCATCGAATTCGCCCCACAGCCTAACCATGGCATCATATTCTTTCATCTGCTTTTCCAGCTTACGAAGCAATTCTTCAGATTGATCCTTTGCACGTTTAACTTCCATGCGTAAGGCGGCTTCCTTGCTTTGCAAAGTAGGCAGCGCCCTTAAACGCATTTTGAGCTGCTTGTTAAGGTGTTGTAATGATGTTTTATTATATTGAAACTTTATTGCCATAAACTTTTAGTTTTTCAGTTGTCAGTTCTCAGTTCTGAGTTGTCAGTTCTCAGTTGTCAGGTTTAATATTGAATTTTCTACCTTTAAATTTAGCGTTTTGTAAATAACTTATTAAACCTCCGATTATTTTTGCCAGTTCTTCGGCTTTTTTTAGTTTCTCATTTAATATAACATTACTTATATATTTTCTATCAAACGCACGATATAACTGAGATTTTGTTTCGGATAAAGAACCTTTAGCAATATACAAGAATTGAATAAATTCCTTATTGCCACCCCGTTCAAAACCCTCAGCAATATTATCCATTACTGAACCGCTCGATTTTCTTATTTGATCCACTAAAGAAAAATCGCGAGAAAACCTATCAAGACATGTTAACTCATAAATTTCATGAGCATATTGTCTTGCTTTTTGCCAAGCTATTAAATCTTCAAATCTTTCTACAGTAGCCATAATTTAAAACATTAAACTCTGAACTCAGAACCCTGAACCCTGAACTCTGAACTCTGAACTATTTAACTTAATTGTCTTTCGGCCAGTATTTTTCAACAAACTCTTGTTTAATACCTACCTCCGCAGGTTTAAAATGTTTGTTAAATAGATTCCAGCTTGTTGATAACATTTGATCAACCTCAATATTTACATCAATGGCCAGTAACTTATCGGAATAATCTTTAGCAAAATCGAGTGCACGCTCATCATAATCGGTTAAGTCAAACCCGTTTTCGAGTTTTGTTTTTGCATTGGCAGCATCGGCGTATAATCGAACTGCAGCATTCATAACCTGAGGATGATCTTCGCGTGTTTTTGTACCAATAACCAATTGTTTTAGCCTTGATAAACTTCTAAACGGATCGACAATTACTTTTCCAATATCCGTATCTTTACGTAAGAAAAGCTGTCCTTCGGTAATATATCCTGTATTATCAGGAATGGCATGAGTAATATCGCCACCCGATAATGTGGTTACTGCAATAATGGTAATGGATCCACCTTCGGGAAACTGAACTGCTTTTTCGTAAATTTTTGCTAAATCACTGTAAAGAGATCCCGGCATACTGTCTTTCGACGGAATCTGATCCATACGATTTGACACAATACTTAAAGCATCTGCCCAAAGGGTCATATCGGTAAGCAGTACCAATACTTTTTGTTTTTTGTCTACGGCAAAATATTCGGCTGCTGTAAGTGCCATATCCGGAACGAGTAATCGTTCAACCGGTGGATCTTCTGTTGTATTTACAAAACTGATAATCCGGTCAAGTGCTCCGGCATTATCGAACACATTTTTATAATACAAATAATCGTCGTTGGTTAAACCCATACCACCCAGAATAATTTTATCGGCTTTAGCACGAAGTGCAACCATTGACATTACCTGGTTAAAAGGCTGGTCAGGATCGGCAAAGAAAGGAATTTTTTGTCCGGTAACCAACGCATTATTTAAGTCGATACCGGCAATACCTGTAGGAATAAATTCTGATGGCTGTTTTCTTCGTACCGGATTAACCGAAGGCCCTCCAATTTGTCTTTCATCGCCTTCAACATCAGGCCCTCCGTCAATTGGATCACCATATGCATTAAAAAAGCGGCCGGAAAGTTCTTCGCTAACTTTAAGTGTTGCCGGGCGGCCAAAAAATATTACTTCGGCATTGGTAGGAATACCTTCAGTACCACCAAAAATCTGAAGGGTAACTTCATCGCCAACAATTTTTACAACCTGGGCCAGACGGCCATTAACCACCGCAATCTCTTCATAACCTACACCTTCAGCTTTTAATGAACATGTAGCTTTTGTAATCTGGGTGATTTTTGTATAGATTTTTTGAAATGCTTTTGTTTCCATTATGCAACTTTCCTTTCTTCAATTATGGTATTAAATTCTTTCTCATTTTGTTTGAATTTGTCGGATTCAAACTCAGAATAGTTCATCTGTTTCATTTGATTAATAACTCGTTTAAAATATGAGGCTACTTCTTCAAATGATTCGAAAGAGAATTTTGTATGATAGATTTCCACCACTTTATTAAGCATATACTTTTGGCGCTCCATGGATGTTGAACAATCAATTTTATCGAAAGCATCTTGTTGTAATATAACAAAATCGATCACTTCAGCTTTCCAAAATGTTTCATGATAATCAACCGGAACACCGTCATCACCAAGGATGTTTATTTGCTCGGCAACTTCACGGCCCCTGATTAAAATATTTCTAACAAGGCTCAATTTCTCGGACCATTCCGGATCAATATGCTCTTTAAAATATTCTTGTACCTCTGAATATTCTGCATATTTTGAATAACTATCTATAGGATCAATGGCAGGGTATCTTTTGCTGTCGGCACGCTGCTGCGATAATGCGTAAAAACAGCGGGCAGCTTTTTTAGTAGATTCGGTAACGGGTTCTTTAAGGTTACCACCGGCAGGTGAAACTGTACCGATAAAAGTAATAGAACCTGTTTCTCCGTTGTTTAAATATACAAATCCTGCACGGGAATAAAAGTTAGAAATAATTGCAGGAAGGTCCATCGGGAATGCATCCGGTCCGGGCAGTTCTTCCATCCTGTTCGACATTTCTCGTAGTGCCTGTGCCCAACGAGAAGTTGAATCTGCCAGTAATAAAACCTTTAATCCCATAGCACGGTAATACTCTGCAATGGTCATGGCTGTATATACAGAAGCTTCACGGGCAGCAACCGGCATGTTTGATGTATTGGCAATAATGGTTGTCCGTTCCATTAATTTACGCCCCGACCGTGGATCTTCCAATTCGGGAAACTCAGTAAATATCTCAACAACCTCATTGGCTCGCTCACCACATGCAGCCATAATAATCATATCGGCTTCGGCTTGTTTTGAAAGTGAGTGCTGTAGCACTGTTTTTCCTGTACCAAAAGGTCCTGGAATAAATCCTGTTCCACCTTCGGCAATTGGATTTAATGTATCGATTACCCGTACACCTGTTTCCAGTAATCTGAATGGGCGGGGTTTTTCTTTATACGCTTTAATGGCTAGTTTAACAGGCCACTTCTGAGTCATGGTTAACTTAATTTCTTTACCATCACCGTCGGTAACCACAGCAATAGTATCTTTAATGGTATATTTGCCTTCTTTGGCAACACTTTTTACAGTATACTTACCTTCGAACTTGAAAGGAACCATAATTTTGTGAGGCATCCAGTTTTCTGTTACTTCGCCTAACCAACCTCCTGCTTCCAGAATATCTCCTTTTTTAGCCAATGGTTTGAATTCCCATTTTTTATCATCTTCCAAAGGATTGGTCTGTTCTCCTCTTTTCAAGAAAATACCTTCCATTTTATCCAGGTCGTTTTGCAAACCATCAAAATTTTTGGATAGAATTCCAGGGCCAAGTGTTACCTCTAACATATGCCCTGTGAACTCAACGGTATTATGCATTTTAAGCCCTCGTGTGCTTTCAAAAACCTGAACATAGGCTTTTGTGCCGAGCACTTTAATAACCTCAGCCATCAACTTAGTGCCTTCTAAATCGATATAGCATATTTCATTTTGCTGAACAGGCCCGTCAACCTCAACATATACAAGGTTGGCAATAATCCCTGATACTTTTCCTGTTGTCATTTTATTTGTTTTTTCCATTTAATGCAAATTCTTTGGGAAATTCATAACTAGATTTCAAATTATCGATGATTTTCCTAAACATTTCTCGTCCTGTTTCTTCGTCGAGTACGAGCCATCGATAAGCAATATCGAGCTTAATAACATAAGCCAAAACAACTTCTACAGAAAAATATTGAAACAAAGTTAAATCTTCTACTTTATCCCACTTTAACTGGTCAATGCTTTTTTCGCGAGCTAAAAAATGATCTTTATCTGCCAAGGCAATAATATCCGAAACATATGGCAGGTCAATAGCTAAATCAAAATCTTTGGCATTGCTTTTAATAATCTGTTCGGTAATCCAATTGTTTCCTATTAATTGTTTTTCAACATCTAAATCATATTTGCGGCAATTTAATGCGCTTAATATGTTTTTTACATGTTGGTTAAACCCGAACCACTGTTTAAGAAATTTATTGTTAGTATTGAGAACATACCCGTAATAAAGTTCAGTAATTATATTCTCCCAGGTACGGTCGATATTTTTTGATTCATCTTCATCTTTATACATTCTAACAAACTGATACATGTACGAAGGAAGTATATTTTTTCTTTCGTCGGAAAATTCTTCCTCAAAATCTTGTACAGAAAAGTTTCCCAGTTTATTAAAATTTTCCAGATCGTCCTGTAAAAAAAGGAGTAAGTTTTCGTTATCGTAAGGTAAAAACAGTAACTCAGCCAGTTGGTAGTCCTCCGGAAACAATTCATCCTTTAAAACCTGCTTAAAATCAAGCATAGAAAAGTTAATCTCTGTTTCATCGAGATAAATATCCGGCAATCCTGCTATAAAATAATGGTAAAAATTACGAAACATGCTTACTCTCCTTGAAATAACATTTCAACTGTTTTTGGACGCAAATAGCTTTTAAAGAAGTTAATAAAATCGTCTTCGGTAAAACTAATTTTATATGAATTGTCGGCAGGGCCGATTTTGAAACCTCCTTTTACTGCA
The DNA here is from genome assembly GCA_041686115.1 of Bacteroidales bacterium. Classification (GTDB taxonomy): domain Bacteria; phylum Bacteroidota; class Bacteroidia; order Bacteroidales; family UBA12077; genus UBA12077. The sequence goes on along the minus strand of JAWLEM010000022.1, from coordinate 9,911 downwards.
TCGCTAAAGCTGAGTTCGAGATTAGCATTGAGCTCTTTCCCTGTCTTGGCCTTAAAATATTTTTCAAATTCTTTTTCAAGTTTTTCAGGCAGTAAAACAGATAGGTCTATTGATTCATCTTTTTGAGGATTCCAGTTTTTAATGACCGTTTCAATAATCTCTTTTACAAACTTTTCATCATCAAACGACTTTTTTACCGGTTCATCAATCACCTTGCTGGTGATTAATTCAACAACTTGTTGCTTAACTGTCCGGATGGTTTGTTTTGAAGCCAGTTCTAATTCAGAATGTACATTTTTTTTAATCTCTTCGGATTTTTGTTCGGCTTCGTTAATAATTTCTTTAGCTTCTTTTTGAGCGTTCTTTTTCAATTTATCAGCTTCGGCTTTTGCTTCGGCGATGATTTTATCAGCTTCATCATTAGCTTTTTCGACCCCTTCGTTGTAAAGCTTTTGGGTTAATTCCTGTAGTTTGTTTTCCATTGTATAAAGGTCTAAATGTTTTACAAAAAATTGAATTACAAATCTAATAACTTAATTTTATTTCCCAACAAATATATACTTTATTAGATATTTAAATTTCTTTCAATGAGAAAATTAAGTTTCGAAAATAGTTGTTAGTTAAACAATTACCAAGAACTCCAATTTCATTTTTTAATTCAATGGTGACAAATGTAAATGAGCGGGAATAAATTTCCAAACTTTTTTGTTATTTTTTTAACACTGTTAACGAAATAACAGCATGTTCTACAACAACATCTTATTTGTTAAAAAATTTGATGGTTAAAAAAACCTCAAATCCAGTATAAATAAAATATAGTATCAGAAATGTTATCAAGAAGAATTTAGCATGCTCCGGATTGAGAAGTGCATAAAAAACGATAAACATAAGATAGGCTATCATTTTTATGCCAGCTATCATCATAAATCTCGCTGAGAATTTGGAATGACTTTCGTCACTAACCCGGATAATTGAAAAATGAAGAATTCCGGTAAGACCGGCAACAACTATAAGATTTAACCAAAATACCGGATGGTAAAATGATTGCAATACCGTTTGAAAAAGAATTAACGCAAGTACTCCAATAGAAGCAGTTAAAAAGGCTTCTTTAATAATAAATTTCTTAAACGCTTTCATTTATTTTCCTGGTTTTATAAAATCTTTTATTGCATAATAGGTTGCAAATACAACACCCGAAATGGATAATACAACAGTAAAAACCGGAAATTCAATTCCGGTTATCCATTTATCGAGCTGCATTCCACCAAACATTCCTATCACAATAATTGCAATCATCTGGAATGCGATTGCAGAATACCGGGCATAATTACTAAGCGCTTTTTTGTTCTTTTTCTTTGAACTTTGTTTCTCCTGTGTTGACATTAGTATTGGATTCATCGCTCATGTTACAGTTTCCTGTAAATCTTGAACCTGGTTCTATTGCTAATTTTTTGGTAATAATATCACCATTTATTTTTGCCGTTGCTTTAAGTGATAACAATTCGCCAACTTTGATTTTTCCATGAATCCCTCCTAAAACTTCTGAGTTTTTGCAAACAATTTCGCCTTTCACTTTTCCGGTTTCTCCAATGACAACTTTACCAGTGGTATTCAAATTGCCATTTAATGCTCCATCTATACGAATATCACCATTAGATGTGACATCTCCTGTAATTTCTGTTCCCGGGCCAATAAGGTTTATAGCACTAGTGGTTTCTGGTTCGTTATTTTTTGCCATCTTTAATAATTGTTTTTGTTTTACAAGTATTTAATTCAATAATCTCAACAAAGATAATATATTATTTTTTGAATTCGATTTTAAATAATTATCAAATATAAAGAGAATATAGTCTATAACAACATTTTTAGATAATTATTGTTCAGCACACAGATTTTAAAACTGATACAAATCAATACCAAATAAAAATTCGTAAAAAACATTTTGCTGATTAGGCAGGTAACCTATTCTAATGCCAGAATTCAGAGGAAACATGGTGCGTAAAAAATGATAATCAAATGTGACTTCCATACCAAAACTTTGCAGATATTCTTTTTGGGTAACAATAGAGTTGGTGTTTTCAACATAATAATTATATTGATTAATACCCAAATCATAAAATAAATCGGCTTTTATCCGTTTAAGATATATCACCGGCCCTAAACTCCAGTCAGGATAGGTTATTGGGAAAACATAATCGGCATATAGTTTTGTAAACTTTTCGGTTCTCGCCTTTTCCATTCCGCGAGGAAATTTAAACAATGAAGAATACAAATATAGTTTTGGACTCTGATACTGATATCCAACATCGAACTTAAATCCATGGTTTTTAAAAAATCCTGGCAGGTATATTCTTGATTCAATGTTTGAGATATATCCAAAAAAATCCTCGTCAAAGGGAGCGTTATATAAATTAAAATTAAGGATTACTCCTGATTTGGGTTGAATATCCCGATGAGCCATACGTGTATAATAATAAAAATAGGCATCCAGATTCATAAACTCAAGCCCCTTTTGATAATAGTCATCTAAATAATGATAATAAAATCGATTGCTATATTCGAATGAAACGCCAGGATAAAAACCGGCATTATATTTCCCCCTGCTAAAATTAAATGGGATATACGTTTCGATCTTAAGGGTTCTGTTATCATAGTTTAATTGAGGAATCCATTCAACATCAGAAGCGGCAAAGTATTGTTGTTTATCACCATAATCAGCAGTGAGTTTAATAACAGGATACCACCCTTTATAAACGAACGATGTGGCAACAAAATGGTTGTTGTTTTTATAAGAATAGCTTAGAATGGTTTCGGCGGTGCTTAACTTATTCTGAGAAATAAACATTACCCCAGGATGAACATTATTGTATATTTCCGAAAAATCAGTGTAAATATTTTGGTAATCCATTTCATCATAATCTACATAAAAAGGCACCCAGCTGTGAAAATAAAAAAGATTGGCCAGCCGGCGATAGGGCCTAACTTGAAATTCACTCTGTGGAATTTGGGAGATATTGACTTTGTTTTGTTCTTGCGACGAAAGCATCGTTGCCATTTTATCTTTCTTGTAGGATGCCGTATCAATTTTATACCACAATGCTCGTTCTAAGGGAATTTCAGATAGGCGAAACCCGTGCGAAGTATATTCATTAGCGGCCATCTTGGTGCTGTTCGGACTTAAATCAAAACCGGAAATACCAAATTTTGATGATGTTAATTGATAAAATTGTTGATTTGAAAAATGGTATGCATAAAGATTATCAATCCCGTTAAAAGTGGAATGAAAGAAAACATGGTCTTTAGAAGGATAAATTCTTTGAATATCAACATTTGCCAAATCAAAAACCGTTTCCCACTCTTTATTTAATAAATCGTACCTGCTTACCTGTTTTTTGCTTCCCTTGATCTCAATTACATAAATATATCTTTCGTCATCAGACCATTTTGGGCGCTGGATAAAATTTCCATCCCTGGGCGAAACCTGATGAATTATCGCACCATTAAAGGTGCTTATAATATTCAAAAAACATTTGTTTTGCTGATTAACCTCAACAACGGCAATTTTATTAGCATCGGCGGCAATGTCGGGGCTAAAATATCTTACTTTATCAACAACAATTCTTTCTTTTTTTGTTTCAGTATTAAAAAGTTTTATCGATGTGTATTCTTTATTGTGCCATCGGGCATCGGGCCGGTATTCTGCCCAAACGATAAATTTTTTAGCAACCGAAAAGTCATCAGAAATCAATGATCCCGGCTCCCATAATACTTGCTCGCTATTTTTGTGGACGAGCACAAACTGCGGAATGTGAGCATAACCTTTTTTTAATGCGATAATATCTTCGTTGCTAATATATTGCGGGTTAATATAATTATCATAATCCTTTTCTTTCGCATTCAGAAAGTTGGGCTGAGTATAGTTGTACTCAATATTTTCGGAAGTCCATGTGCTGTCTAAAAAACGAAAAGTCTCTATAAACAGATCTTTGTGAGACAATCCGGTGTTTTTCTTTAATCCACGGTTAAAAGCAAAATTGGTTGGCAAAAATGTATATGAGTTTTTTGCCACATAATCGACTACATTACTCCAGGTTTCTACCCCATATTTTGATCTAACATATGCGTTGAATTGATAACCATATTCGTAATGGTTTGGTACATAATCTTTGTAGGACCCGAATAGTATTTTATCGAACGAATATTCCTTTTCGCCGGATAATAAAATGGTACGAATTCCTCTTTTAAAATACGGAAGGCGCCCACGCCCTGAATTAGAAAGAGCTGTTTCTGTTGCAACAGCATCGCCTTCGTAAAACCACATAGGCAATTGCCCTGCAACTAAACCTGTTGCCTGCTGTCCAAAAATCAACGATAATACTTTTGTTATTCCCTGATTAAGTTTATCAATTTGAACGACATGCCTTAATTCATGAATACAAAGTTGTTGAAGCCATGATTCGGGATACATGTCTTGCGGTGGTGCAGGATATAATTCAATGCGCTTAGGAGCCCATGCTACATATCCATTAGACCTAATTGATTGCGAATGAATAATAACGGATATTTTTTTAGGTTGATGCTTAAGCGATTTACCAACCTTATCATAGGAGTATGCTAAAATATTAGCCGTTTGTTGAGCATACATTTCATATTCAGGGGGAAAAATAACCTGGAAATTATCGGTGTTAATTTGTTTCCACTTTATTGAAGCAGGATCCTGCCCGGTTGAATAAAACTGAGCAAAAACAACCTGGCAGGTTAAAATATTTATTAGAAGCACACCAATTATTCGATATACCATTTGCATAAAATTACTTTTGAATGACTATTTTCTGCGAATGTATTATCCCTGCATTACCTGAAAGCTTTACAATATAAATTCCTGCTGGCAGATGCTGAACGGGTATTTCGTGATTAGAGTTATCTGACATCGAAATTGTTTTTTGAAGCTTAATGTTGCCACCGGTCGAAATCAATTCAACCAAAACATCTTGTTTAGTTATTGAAGTCGCTGAAATTTCAAGAATATCCTTCACCGGATTACTGATTATCAGAGTATCATCCTGTCCATCAAAGGCATCGACATGAGTAACTGCAGATACTTCATAATAATGTTCGGAACCGGAAATAATCTCTTCATTCTGGTCGTTAACTCCTGCTACTTTAAAATATATCTCGGTGTTTGCATCGTGTTTGGGTATAACACCGACAAATGAATAACCCGAAGGCTCCATCACAACATCATGGCTATAATTTTCTGATGAGTATCCGTATTTAACTTTTAGCTCCTTAATTATGTCTTCCGTATCGGTCAAGTCAGCATACACACTTACATCCTCATTGCTTTCAGGGTTTTCAGGCTGAAAGTGTACATTAGAGATATACAGGCTGGTAGCATTTTGATCTATACTAAGCTCCAGGTAAACCGGTAAATGGTCAGACATGTTATATAAAGCCTGTGCTACATCATTCGGCACACTGGAGTTTGACGCAGTATTAAGTTTGCTATTAAAAGAACTCCCGTCCTGACCGATAGTGTTATAGGTACTGTCAATATATTTAAGTTTTTTCGAGCCGGTCATTATGTCATTGGAAGCAAGGATAAAGTCAAAACGGTCGTCCATTCCACCAGAAGAGTAACAATCGCCCTCCGTATGTGTTGATTGTGTATGATAGTCTTTATAAGCATCATTATTATGCCACTCTCCAATCTGATCTGCGGGGTCATTAAATGTATAATTTGAATTATTAGGGTTTATTAAATTTTGAAATGCATCCTCATTATGTGAATATAAATTCAAGTCGGCCAGTAAAAGATAGTTCCCCGGCTCTTCTGTATTTTCGAGGTAGTGCATTATAAGCTCTGTTTCAAAAGCTCGTTGTTGTTGGTCTGACGACCCACTACTTGATTTTAAATGAGCCACAATACAATTCAAAAAAATGGTGTCATTGGTTTGTGCCAAATCTTCGGAATTAAAATAGAACTGATAAACATTAAAAATTTTGTCATACCCTGAATAGTTAAACGTAAGGGGATAATGATTATTCAATGTTAATTTTTTATAATTATAAAAAAGCGTATTGGCTAAGTAAATTGTGGGAAAATCTGTCCTTCGGTATTTAGATACACCATCAACATTAAGTGCATGATCCAATAGATATGAAGCATCATCTTCTATTGGATAAACTCCCTCGCCATCAAGTTCGTTAACCGAGAATATATCAGGATTAACATGTTGAATAATTGTTTTTAAATATTCGTTCTTTTCATCAATATTATTGGAATTGTTATCACAATCGTAAACATTTTTACCATAAAAAAGCAAGTTATAATGCATTACTTTTAGCGTATCCTGTGCCAAAAGCTGATTAAATATTATCATTAATGAAAAAAAGAAAAGAATTGTTTTAAGTGTTTTCATATCTTTAATATTTTAGATTCTTTTGGCTTTGTAACCTTCGTTTGTTAATATTTGAACAATTTTGTCTCTAAAATCTCCCTGGATTATAATATCTCCATCTTTAGCTGAACCACCTACAGCACATTTTGTTTTAAGCAACTTTGCCAGATCTTTTAAATCATCATCAGCACCAACAAAACCGCTAATTAATGTGGCTTGCTTTCCCTTTTTCTTTGCCTTTGAATCTAAGTAAACTTTCAGATTTTGTTTTTGGGCAGGAAGTGTTTCATACTGTTCATCGTTATTTGTATATTCATATTCAAAATCAGGATTTGTTGAATACACAATATTTTCCCTTTTTTTCCTGTTTTTATCTGCCATCTCTTCAATGTTTTATATTCTACAATTAAATTATCCTTTCAGAATTTGGCTAATTTACGTATTTTCGAATCAATTTCTTTGATCACAATTTTTTTTTTAATTTTAACACAATAAAACCGGTTTAAAATCATTAAATATCAGAATTTGAATTAGATTTGAACCGAAAATACTAAATCAACATTTCATAAAATGAACAATTTTAAGACTATTAATCGGATAAGCGGCTGGGTTATTTTCCTGATCGCTGCAATTGTATACTTATTAACTATTGAGCCAACAACCAGTTTTTGGGATTGTGGGGAATTTATTGCATCAGCTTACAAGCTAGAAGTAGGACATCCCCCGGGGGCTCCAATATTTATGATTGTTGCAAGATTTTTCTCATTATTTGCGGGAGGTGATGTTACTAATGTAGCTAAAATGGTTAATGCTATGTCTGGATTAGCCAGTGCATTTACAATCTTATTCCTTTTTTGGAGTATTACACATCTTGCCAGAAAAATGTTTGCAGATCCGGAAAACCTAAAGCCTGCTCAACTTATTGCAGTTATTGGAAGTGGAGCAGTAGGAGCACTTGCTTATACTTTCTCTGATACATTTTGGTTTTCGGCCGTTGAAGGCGAAGTATACGCCATGTCATCGCTTTTTACAGCATTTGTATTTTGGGCAATCCTCAAATGGGAAAACATTGCTCATGAAAAGTACGCTAACCGATGGTTAATTTTAATTGCATACTTAATGGGATTATCCATTGGTGTACACTTGTTAAACCTGCTGGCAATACCGGCAATCGTATTTGTTTTCTATTATAAAAAATATAATGTTACCCGGGCAGGAATTATCAAAGCTTTTGTTGTTTCAATGATCATTTTAGGGACAATTATGTATGTTATTATACCCGGGATTGTTAAAGTAGCTTCGTGGTTTGATCTTTTATTTGTAAACGGATTTGGGCTGCCTTTTAAATCGGGTGTAATATTTTATATCGCCCTGCTTTTGGGCCTTATTGTTTGGGGATTATATTATACATCAAAAAAGAAGAAGGTTGTTTTAAATACCATAATACTCGCTATTACAGTAATAGTTATTGGTTATTCAAGTTTCGCTATGATTGTTATCCGGTCTATAGCAAACCCTCCTATGGATGAAAATAACCCTGAAACCGTATTTAATCTATTAAATTATATTAACAGAGAACAATACGGAAGCAGACCCTTGTTTAAAGGGCAGTATTATAATGCACCGATTGTTGATAGCGAATCCCCTTATACCTACAGACAAAAAGATGGTAAATATGTAAAATCGTACTCTTTAAACGACAAATATGAATATGACGAACGATTTACAACCATTTTCCCGAGAATGTACAGTCCACAACCAAATCATATAGAAGAATATAAAAAATGGGCCAATATAGAAGGCAAAAAAGTAACCGTAAACAACCATCAGGGAGAATCTGAAATTAGGTATGTACCAACCTTTGGAGAAAATTTAACGTTTTTTTTCCGATATCAACTTGGACACATGTACTGGCGATACTTTATGTGGAACTTTTCAGGACGGCAGAATGATATCCAGGGACACGGCGAATTGCTAAACGGAAACTGGATTTCCGGAATCAAATTTATTGACAATAAACTGATCGGCCCTCAGGATAATTTACCCGACAGCATTAAAGACCATAAAGCAAGAAATACGTACTACATGTTGCCTCTTTTACTTGGATTAATCGGTTTCTTTTTCCATCTCCGGCGGCATTTCAATGATTTTATTGTTGTTTTACTTCTGTTCGTATTCACTGGAATAGCAATAGTGGTGTACCTAAATCAATATCCTTTGCAACCTCGTGAGCGTGATTATGCTTATGCAGGCTCATTTTATGCATTCTCCATCTGGATTGGTTTAGGTGTACTGGGTATATATAATTTCTTTAGTAAAAGAGCAAATGCTGTATTTAGTGCAGTTTTAGCATCAATGCTTTCGCTCGTATTCGTGCCCGGAATTATGGCTAAAGAGAACTGGGATGACCATGATCGCTCAAACCGATATATGGCCAGAGATTTTGCCCATAACTACCTGAATTCATGCGAACCCAATGCCGTATTATTTACCCATGGCGACAATGACACATTTCCCCTATGGTACGCCCAGGAAGTAGAAGGCATAAGAACAGATGTGCGAATTATTAACCTTTCGTTGTTAAATACACACTGGTATATTGACCAAATGAAACACAAGGCTTATGAGTCTGAACCGGTGCCCTTTGGAATGGAACACGAGGAATATCTAAACGGCATTCGTGATGTTATTTATATTAACAATCGAATAAACGATTATGTTGAGGTAGATAGGGCTGTTGACTTTTTAAAAGATGATGACCGCAGAACCAGGTTGCAGGTTGGGCAGAACGAATGGATCGATTATTTGCCTACAAATAAATTAATCGTTCCTGTTGATTCGGCTAAAGTAGTTGAAAATGGAACGGTAAAACCAGAGAATGCAGACAAGATTGTGCCTGAAATTAGATTTACAATCGACCAACAAAGAATTGTTAAAAGTGAAATGATGATATTAGACCTGCTTGCCAATAATAATTGGGAACGTCCGATATATTTTGTTTCTACTTCAGGGGAGGGGAATTTAGGCCTTGATGATTACCTGCAGCTGGAAGGTTTTGCTTACAGGCTGGTACCCATAAAAACCCCATCAAAAGGGCATCTTGAAACAGGGCGTATAGACTCTGATATTATGTACAAAAAGTTAATGGAAGAGTTTAAATGGGGTAATATGAACGATCCGGATATATGGATGGATCATACAACAACACGTACCATTTCGGTAATTAAAATCAGGAATCTTTTTAACAGGCTGGCACAACAATTATTGAATGAAAACAAAAAAGATTCGGCTCTGGCTGTTTTGGATAAAGGTTGTGAACTAACTCCAAAATCCAATATTTCTTACGATTTATTTACCCTGGATATGATCGAAACCTATTACCTTGCAGGCGCACAGGAAAAAGCTGATTCGTTAGTACGCGATTTTACGGCCATAACTAACCAGGAGTTAAATTACTATTTTTCTCTTCCTGCAAAATTCGCTCAGACATTAGATTATGAGCAACGATTA
>JAWLEM010000021.1:0-22297 GCA_041686115.1 Bacteroidales bacterium | reverse complement strand
TGTGTTTTTCATTCATAATACATTACTTTTATTGATTGTCCGCTTTTATGCATACTAAACTATTATTTCTCAGAAAATCAATTATTTGCCCCGAACCCTAAAGGGAGTAATTGATTTTCTTCTCACCCTTTAGGGCATGGGGCAATAGAAGAAAATCTAGATAACTCATTATGCATAAAAACAGACATACATTTTACTTTTAAAGAAAGCTAAAATTAGGAAATTATCGAATGAAAAAAAAGCCCTGCATAAATTGCAGAGCTTTTAATTTAAAATTGAATCCATATTAAAAATTAAACCAAATTGACAATAACATATAGATATAGTGAGCAAAAACTCCGGCAACAATTCCGCCAATGGTATGTGATATTAATGCTTTAGACGTAAGAAAACGGTAATTGAGTGTATCGAGCATAGCTGTGTGGGTGCTTAAATAACCACTCCAGCACATGCCCATAGCAGTAAAGACAGCAATTTCATTACCTGTAATAATTCCCTGGCCGATAAAAGCTTTAACCAACGAAAGCGCTGCACCAACTGCACCTAATGAAGTAATTGGAAAAGCAACCAGTTCAGGGTTTTTGAATCCAAAAAGTCCATAGAACAACCAATCGAGCCAACCAGCAATTTTGGGCAAAATAGGGACTCCTTCATAAGCTAAACCTTGATAACCTGCCTTTGCATTCTCAGGCCCAAATGTTATTATCATGATAAAAGTACTAATGATTAAAACACCGGGAATGATCTGTAAACCTAAATCTACACCTGATTTACCACCATCGAGTATGGAGTTTAAAAAGCGCAGGAAAACGCCTCCTTTAGATTTAAATGAAATAGATGAAGAATCTTCCTTCTGATTTTTAAAGGACTGATCTTCGGTTAATTTCCCTTTTATCATGGCCTGCATTAAACGTGTTGACACTACAGCACCAAAAACTGCTCCCAGGAAACCAACCATTGCCGGGCCAAAGTATCCAAAACTGGACATAAAAGTTAACACAATTAATCCCATTCCAAAGGCAGTACCAAAATTGGTTAATGAAATTAACTCGTGCTGTTTAAAATAACGGCTAAAATTTTTATCGTTAGAAAGGCTGATAATTGCAGGATTGTCTGAAAAAAAAGTCATTAATCCAGCCAGTGATGCTACTCCCGGCAATTTAAAAATCGGACGCATTAATGGCGCCAGGAAAATTTCCAGCAACCGAACAACGCCAAACTCAATCATTAATTTACCAAGTGCACCGGAAAGAACAGTAATTCCCATGATAAAAAATACGGTATTCATTAACAGATCCCAGGCCGTATTCATGATTGTATTCAGCAAGTTGGTAACTCCCATTACGGAGCCTAAATAGCCAAAAAATCCAAAAAATATTAAGAGAAAAACAAAAGCTTCGTACCTTCTGTTTCGCAGAAAATCTGATTTTTTAATACTTTTAATTGCATTCATAATTACCCAAATTAACCCCTGATTTTTTATGCAAATATTGGGTTTCCTGAAACTATAAATATTGATTTTAATCAGCTATAAAGCGAAAAAGAAGTGTTTTTAAACAATGATAAAAGTCAGAATAGAATAATAATCAATTCGTTTTCAGTAAGTTATCCAACTTTTCAAGTAAGTCGTATTTATTAATTGGTTTGGCAATATAATCGTCACAACCTGCATCGATAATATTTTTGCGGTCATCTTCCATGGCGTTCGCAGTTTGAGCAATTACAGGCAGTTTCGGATTATCTTTTTTGATTAGGTTAGTTGCTTCCAAACCATCCATCATAGGTAGTTGAATATCCATTAAAACCAAATCGATATGGTGTTTATTCCGGCACAACTCTACAGCCTGCTCTCCGTTCTCGGCATGAATGAAACTAACCTGCGAATCTTTTAAAAATTTAGTTAACAATTCGTATGATATTATGGCATCTTCAACAATAAGAATTGTTTTTCCGGGCCAGATAAAATTACTTTCCTTTTTCTGATTTTGCTTTTTATTTGTCTTTACCACCTGAAGTGGAATTGAAAAATAAAATGTTGATCCTCCCGGTTTATTTTCTGCAATATTCTCTTTTTCTGATTCTACCCAAATTTTGCCATTCATATTTTCAACAATCCCTTTGGAAATAGATAGGCCCAAGCCAGATCCTCCATACCTTCGTGTAGTTTTATCATCTACCTGCCTAAATCTTTCAAAAATAATTTCTTTCTCGCTTATTGTTAACCCAATACCTGTATCTTTTACATAAAAAATAATATCATTTTCAGTAACTTTATAACCAAACGTAATTTTCCCTTTACAAGTAAACTTTAATGCATTACTTAATAGATTATACAATATCTGACGAATGCGATTAGGATCAGAGTAAATGCTAAAATTATCATTATCGACTCCTTTCTCCAATTTCAATTCAATATGATATTTTTCCAATCCTTCTTTTTCATTACGATAAATACTTAGCAGCTCATCCATTATATCATTAAGTTTACATGGACGATAATTGATTTTTAAATGGCTAGATTCAATTTTTGAAAGGTCAATAATATCATTAATCAGGTTAAGTAAAATATACCCGCTTTTATTAATAATATTCAGGTATTTTCTATTGGTTTCGGCACTTAACTCAGGATTATCTTTTAGAAGTTTCGAAAATCCAATAATACCATTCATGGGTGTTCTTAGTTCATGAGACATATTAGTTAAAAATGCTGTTTTTAACCTGTTGGCTTCTTCAGCTTTCTCTTTGGCATACATTAATTTTTCATTGCTTATCTCAATCTTTTTCAAATATCTTCTTTCCTGTCGTAATTTATTTCGCTTAAAAATAATATTAACCCAAAGTAATACAATTACAAATACCAATAATAAAAATATTACAGCAGTATAAATGGTTTGTTGTTTGTTTTCTTTCAAAAAATCGAATGGTTGATTAATAATTTCCGCACCTTCAGGCATATTTGATTGATTAATATTAAACCTGGTTAAGTACTTATAATCGAAATGGTATTCTGTTGGTGCAATTTCAACATTAATTTGATTTACATTTTCACCATCAATGATTCTTTTAGCCATTTTGCCAGCCATTAATCCTTGTTCTTTTCCGCTATTCATTTTGCCACCAACAACTCCATGGTTTAGATAAAAAGTCCAAACTCCATAAACCGGAACAGATGCAACATCTGTAATCGTTCTTACAAGATCATCGTAAGAATAATATTTGCCATGCTTATCTGTGGTAAAAGCTGTAAGAAGAACAACAGCGTCTTCATCCAGATTTGCTATTTTTTCATGCAACTCATCAAATGAATAGTCTCTTACAAATTCATATCTGTATTTATTTTTATGGGGCTTAAGAGCCTTGTTGGCACGCTCATAAATAATATTCCCCGTTTTGGTGAAATCTGTTAAAAAATAAATTTTTGAATATTCGGGATGCAGTCTTTCTATTAACTGGATATTCTCAATAAAATCTATTTTTTCCAAAACACCAGTATATCCTTCCGGGTAAATATGTAAACAATTAATACCGGAAAAGATAACCGGCACATCTTCAAATAAACTATCTCGATAGGTTAATAAAAATTCAAGGGCATTGTCATCGGATGAAATAATAACTTCAATATCTCTGTTGTGATATTTTTTGTGGAATAGCTTAAAAATCTGTCGGTAATATGTAGAATCGAAAAATCTTTTTGCATCAAGGTATTCAATAAATATTTCAGAGTTATTAGCATAGTTCCCTAACCCTAAACAAATTCCATCTACAATTTCATCTGTCCATTGCAGTCCTTTATGATATGAATTTACAATTAAAATGTTATTCTCCTCTGCATTATAAGCATCGTAAGGAGCTAATAAGATTATAATATAAAGCAGGATTCTAATCTTCATATAGAACATTTAACGGCTAGCAATTTAAAAAAAAACATGGAATAAAAAAACCAGAATAAAAAAAGAGCAACCCATCTGAGCTGCTCTTTAATATTTTAATTATGGTTATTATTAAACAAGTCCGGCAAACCCCATAAATGCTAAAGCCAATAAACCTGCTACAACAAAAGCAATAGGTACACCTTTCATTGCTTTGGGTATATTAACCAAATCCATATGCTCACGTAAGCCAGCAAATGTAATTAATGCTAATCCAAAACCTATTGCATTAGCTATAGCATAAACTACACTTTCCAATAAGTTATAATCCTTCTGTACCGCTAAAATTGCAACACCTAAAACTGCACAGTTAGTAGTAATCAGAGGGAGAAAAATACCTAATGCCTGATAAAGCGATGGACTTACTTTTTTTAGCATAATTTCAACCAATTGCACAAGTGATGCTATTACAAGAATAAAAGTAATGGTTTGCATAAAAGAAATTCCAAGCGGAACCAAAACATAATTTTGTAACAAATAGGTCACAATGGTTGCAATTACCATTACAAAAGTTACTGCCCCGGTCATTCCTACAGATGTTTCAACTTTACTTGAGACACCAATAAATGGACAAATACCAAGGAACTGCGCTAATACAATATTATTAACAAATATTGCCGATATGATGATAATGATATATTCCATAATAATTTATTTAAGCCGTTTTTTGATTAATTTTATTGATCAGAACAATAAGATATCCCAGAGCTATAAATGCGCCGGGAGCCAGAACAAAAACAAGCATTCCATCACCTTCAATAAATTTAAATCCAAATATTGAACCGCTACCCAGTATCTCACGTACTCCACCAAGAATGGTAAGTGCCATAGCAAATCCTAATCCCATACCCATTCCATCAATAATGGCAGAACCAACATTATTTTTAGATGCAAAAGCTTCAGAACGGCCAAGCACCAAACAGTTCACAACAATTAGCGGAATAAAAAGACCTAATTGCTCAAATAAAGAAGGCAAATATGCTTGCATAACCAATTCTACAATGGTTACAAACGAAGCAATAATAACAATAAACGATGGAATACGAACCTTATCGGGGATCTGGCTTTTTATTATTGAAACTACCAGATTTGACATAACCAAAACAAATGTTGTGGCTAAACCCATGCCTAAACCATTAAATGCCGATGTTGTAACACCTAATGTTGGACATAATCCAAGGAATAGAACAAAAACAGGGTTATCCTTGAAGAATCCTTTGCTAAAATTTTTCCATTGATTCATTTTTTACCTCCTTCCATATATGCGTTATATGCACGTTCAACAGCATCGCAAAATGCTCTTGAAGTAATTGTCGAAGCAGTAATGGCATCTACATCACCTCCGTCTTTTGTTACTTTTAGTTTAAAATCGCCGGGGTTTTTACCATTAAACTGAACACTCCAGTCAGATTTACTTTTACTCATTTTATCTCCCAATCCAGGAGTTTCTTTATGTTCAAGTACAGAAATATTGTTAATGGTACCATCAGGCAAGAAACCTACCATTATTTTAATATTTCCACTAAACCCTTTATTGGTAAAAGTGCTAACAGCTGTACCTACTATTTCTCCGTCTCTTTTTGCAGGGAAAAATTCCAGTGTGTCTCCATCAACACCCATTTTATATGATTCTTCCCCGGGTGCATTATCAAAATCGGGAACAACCTGTTGAATGGCATTATTTTGTTTTGCCAGCTTACTTGCTGCAATAGGCCCTTTGGTTACTTCATAAATATAACCTAAAGCAGCGGATGCTACAAATGTTACCATAAATAAGGTAAGCACCATATTTTTGAAGTTAGACTCTTTTTTAGCCATTATTTACCTCCTCTCCGAATCGCTTTGGTTTAATATATGAGTTAATTAAAGGTACAAAGGCATTCATTATAAGTATAGCAAATGAAACACCTTCGGGATATGCTCCGAATACCCTGATTAAGACAGTAATTACACCAATACCTATTCCGTAAATCCACATTCCTCGCACCGACATTGGTGAGGTAACATAATCGGTAGCCATATAAATAGCTCCCAGTAAAACACCTCCTGTTAATAAATGGAACAACGGATCAGCGTTAGCTTCTGGATTAACAAACCATAAAATTCCTGTAAATAGTGCAATAGTTGCAATAATCGATACAGGAATATGCCATGTAATTACTTTTCTAATCAATAGATAGGCAAAACCAATAAGTAATGCTAATGCAGCAATTTCGCCCATAGAACCTCCCATGTGGCCATAAAACATTTCCATGTGGCTAGGTATTTGGTTCATTAACTCCGGAACCGCATCACCTTTATCAATCCCTTCTTTCATTATTCCCAGGGGAGTAGCTCCTGTAACCGCATCGGTATAACCGGTTTTAAACCCACTGGGTACAGGCCAGCTTGTCATTTGCACAGGGAATGAGATTAATAAAAACACACGTCCAACAAGCGCCGGATTAAAAGGATTATTTCCCAATCCGCCAAACGACATTTTACCAATACCGATAGCTACCAAACTACCAATAATAATAATCCAAACCGGTAAATTAGTTGGCACATTAAAAGCCAGTAACAATCCGGTAATTATAGCAGAACCATCGGAAATTGTTGGTTCTTGTTTGAGAAGATACTTTTGAATTAACCATTCAAAAGCAATGCAGGACACTACGGCAACCAATGTTACATAAATTGCTCCCATACCAAAAAAGTAAATCGAAAAAGCTAAAGCAGGTAATAGGGCAATAATCACATCAAACATCAGCCGTTTTACTGTTGTATCCTCATAAACATGAGGAGATGGTGATACTGTTATTAGTTTATTCATTATTGTTTTCTTGATCTAATGATTCGACTTACTCTGGATTTTCCTAATCTGATATAATCAAGCAATGGCAATCCAGCAGGACATGTAAATGCACACGAACCGCATTCGATACAATCCATTACTCCATCATTCTCCAGTTTATCATTTTTCTCTAATTGAGCTAATTTATTTAATAAATATGGCTCCAAACCCTGAGGGCAAACAGAAACACATTTTGCGCATCGAATACATGTGATCTCAGTTTTGCGTTTTGACATTTCCTCCGGCAAAATTAATATTCCTGATGTTCCTTTAACTACAGGTACATCCAAAGAATTTAACGCCTTACCCATCATTGGCCCGCCATTAATAACTTTGCCAGTGTCTTCGGGTAATCCACCTGCAGCATCAATTAATTCGCTAACAGGAGCGCCAATTCTTACCATAAAATTTGATGGTTTTTTAACCGATTCACCTGTAACAGTAACTACTCGCTCAATTAAAGGTTTGTTTTTCTGAACAGCTTCATAAACAGCAAAAGCTGTTCCCACATTATGTACTACAGCACCTACATCTAAGGGTAATCCTCCGGATGGAACTTCACGATTAATTAAAGCTTTAATCAGTTGCTTCTCACCACCTTGTGGGTATTTCACTTTTAATGGATGAACCTCGATGCCGGGATAATTCTTAACTAATTCTGTAAGATGAGTAATGGCATCGGGTTTGTTATTTTCTATTCCGATTAATGCGCGGTTTACACTTAAGGCTTTCATCAAAATTTGTGTTCCAACAAGCATTTCTTCAGCTTTCTCGAGCATTAACCGATGATCAGATGTAAGGTATGGTTCACATTCGACACCATTAATAATCAGAACATCAATTTTTTTCCCGTCGGGTATTGACAGTTTTACGTGCGATGGAAATGTTGCACCACCAAGGCCAACAATACCTGATTCATTAATTTTTTGAATAATTTCTTTATCATCCAGGCTAATTTCTTTTTTCAAATCAGCTGTTCTGTCAATATTATCATTCCATACATCATCTTCTACATCGATAATAACACATGGTTTTTTATACCCCGTAGAGTCAAGAACATGATCAATTTTTGACACGGTTCCCGACACAGAAGAATGAATATTTGCAGAAACAAAGCCTGCACTTTCGGCAATTTTATCCCCAACCTTAACCTTATCGCCTTTTTTGACAATAGGTTTAGAGGGCGCACCAATATGCTGGGCAATTGGTATTGAAACTGTTTTTGGGAGCGGCAGTATTTCAATAGCACTATCTGCAGAATATTTGCCTTCTGCAGGATGTACGCCGCCTTTTGCAAATGTTTTTAACACTTTATCCCTCCTTATTTATTTTGAGTTGATTTATTGTTTTCTTCTTTTTCTGATACATCTGTTGTTTCCGCCTTAGTATCAGCTTTTTCTTCTTTTACTTTTCGCGGAGGAAAATTTATTTCCAGAATAGCGCCTGTAGGACATTCCGGAGCACATTTCCTGCATAACTTACACTTATTAGGATCGATGTAAGCAAGGAAATTTTCCATAGTGATTGCATCAAAAGGACAAACTTTAACACATTTACCGCATCCAATACAAGCAACTTTACATGCTTTTCTTGCTATACCTCCTTTATCCTGGTTAACACAGGAAACAAAGATTTTACGGTCTTTTTTGTTTTTCTTCCTTAGCTCGATAATATCGTTAGGGCAAGCTTTAACACATGCTCCACAGGCTGTACAGTTATCGTCAACAACTATCGGCAGCCCTGTCTCTTCATCCATATAAATGGCATCAAAATCACAAGAATCAACACAATCGCCTAATCCAAGGCAGCCATATTGGCATCCTGTTTCGCCTGCATACAGATTTGAAGAAATAACACAAGAAGAAGCTCCATCGTATTGATTAGTTGTTTGCCTGTGTTCGGGAGATCCTGAACAGCGAACAACTGCTACCAATGGTTCTTTTGCTTCCACTTCTTTACCAAGAATTTTTGCTACTTCAGCCATGGTGTCGTTACCACCTACCGGGCAATAAAGCTCTGAAATATCGTCTGACTTAACCAGCGCTTCAGCAAATCCACGACATCCGGGATAACCACAACCTCCACAATTGGCAGCAGGCAGGGCTTCTTCAACCTGGTCGATACGAGGATCTTCATAAACTTTAAATTTCTGCGCTACAAAATATAAGATCAATGCAGCTGCAGCCCCAATCGCACTAAGTGAAATAATAGTAAATAAAATGGTTGTACTCATGTTTCAGATATTTAATCTATTTTATGTAATGTAAATGTAAATTGCTTTCGCACATGATCTCGTTTTAAATATAAAATTGAATAATAAGGAATAAGTGCTGCTAGAGCACCCACGCCTGAAATTACCTCATTCCCTGTAATTGCACTTAAAACAATAAGTATCGTTAATACCAATAAAAAAGGTATAACATAACCAAGCAACAGAGCCCTAAAACCTAACGCCTGCCGCAAAACTATATTAACAGTATCTCCTATTTGGTATTGATTAGTTTGATCGAACACATCGACTACTTTTTCCTGCATATCGGCAGCAGAACAAACACCTTTTGCATGGCATGATGCACAACCTGATATGGCTAAAAATCTGACTTTGATATTATCCCCATCTATAGATTCAATAAGTCCTTTATGTTCAATCGATTTTGAATTTGACATCCGAATTTTCAAATATTTTTTAATCGGATACAAAAATAATGGTATTTAAAAATTAAAAATTGCTTTTTGTCAGTTTTTGCAATGTTAACACTTATTTAGTTTGATTTTAAATAAGGTTTTGAACTAATAAATTATTTGATGAGCGACTTTAACGGATATTTCAGCCCTTCAAATTCTACAAGACGGGCTTTAATGGTTCCAACAATTATAGGGCTTTCAGCCCATACCGGGATGCGATTTTCATCATCTGTAACCCAAAATACCAGATCTTCACCACCTTTAAAAACATCACCGGCAACTAATGATCCGGTAAATTTCAAACAATTAAATTTTCCAACACCTCTTACTTTTCTCACTTCTTTTCCTTTATACCTGATATATACATCGTGAATTTCGTTATCAAGTAATATTTTAAATGGAATTTTTTCGTCAATTTCATATTTAGTAAAATCAATATTCCGCGCCTGGTAAATAACCGAAATAACGTCATAAGTACATTGCGGAATTTCAACAGTATCTCGAAAATAAGGTGTATTGGTTTTTTCCACTTCCGAATAGGCCACCATATTCTCATAATCAAATGTATATTTGATATCAATTAAATAACCATCTTCATCAACATCACGATGATAATATACAGGTAACAAATTCTCTGGTTTTACCCATGATTGATATATATCGCGCACCTGAAAAAACCAATCGTAAAAAGAAAAAGTTATACCGGTTCCTTTCAAGTTCAAAACATCCTGTTCAAATATTTTGTCATCTGATACTTCAAATTCAACTGCTCCCACATCAGTCCAAACCAAAAACCAGTTATAGGTAATTACATAAGTAAGCTTTTCGCCTTTTTGAAAAGCCTTATTTTGAATTTCACACGGGAAAGGCTGAGATTTTAATACATGAATGCTTAAAAACGTTAATATGATAAAAACAAATATTCTTTTCATGGACTAAATGGCTTTACCTTTAATTGTTGTTTCACTTTTTCAAATGATCAAACTTTTAGATTCAAAATATATATCATCAAGCCTGACTTATATAACTTTACTTTTTTTAACTTATTACACTAAAATCAATTTTTTTATGAGCTATCTTTTTTAATTGTTTTTTTAACAATTCATTTTCATTCTTTTCTAATAGCGGATCATCTTCTAAAATATCATCAGCAATATCTCTTACATATTGAATTAACTGCCCATCTTTGCCAAGGTTCGCAATTTTTAGGTCGAAAGCCAGTCCGCTTTGCTGTGTTCCCTCAATATCGCCGGGGCCACGCAATTTCAGATCCGCTTCGGCAATTTCAAATCCATCATTGGTTTTGGTTAAAATATCAACCCGTTTTCGTGCTTCGTTTGATAGTTTATAACCGGTCATTAAAATACAATATGATTGATCTGCTCCTCTACCCACTCTACCGCGCAACTGATGTAACTGAGATAAGCCAAAACGTTCGGCGCTTTCAATAACCATTACACTGGCATTGGGGATATTTACACCAACTTCGATTACTGTTGTAGCCACCATAATGTGGGTTTTACCTTTTACAAATAAATTCATGGCAGCATCTTTTTCTTCGGTTTTCATTTGCCCATGAACAATACTAACCGCATATTTTGGTGGCGGAAAAGCCCTTGAAATACTTTCATATCCATCTTCAAGGTCTTTATAGTCCATCTTTTCAGATTCTTTAATTAAAGGATATACAATATAAATCTGACGCCCCTGTTCAATCTGTTGTTTTAAAAATCCAAACAATCTTAATCTTTTAGAATCATACAAATGGATCGTTTTTACTGGTTTTCTTCCGGGAGGCAATTCATCAATAACAGAAACATCGAGATCTCCATAAATAGTCATTGATAATGTCCGTGGAATTGGAGTTGCAGTCATAACCAAAACATGAGGTGGCTGAAGATTTTTTTTCCATAACTTTGCTCTTTGAACAACACCAAATCGATGTTGCTCATCAATAACAACCAAACCCAGATTTTTGAATTTTACTGTCTCTTCGATTAAAGCATGAGTACCGATTAATATTTGTATTTCGCCATTTAACAATTGTGCATGAATTTCTTTTCGGGCTGCAGTCTTTGTTGATCCTGTAAGCAGCTGAACCTTAATCTCAAGGCCATTTAAAAATTCTTTTAAAGTTTCAAAATGCTGATTAGCTAAAATTTCCGTTGGTGCCATAATAGCGGCTTGAAATCCATTATCCAGGGCAATCAACATACTCATTAAAGCAACCAATGTTTTACCGCTCCCTACATCGCCCTGCAGCAACCTGTTCATTTGTTTTCCTGATCCAATATCTTTTCGGATTTCTTTTAAAACACGTTTTTGAGCATTGGTTAATTCAAATGGCAGATTCTTTTCATAAAATCGATTAAGGTAATTGCCAACTTTTGAAAAAATGAAACCATTAAATTTATTTAGCCTGATGCTTCTTTTTTGCAAAATATTGAGCTGAATATAAAAAAGCTCTTCGAATTTTAACCGGTGAATAGCTTTTTTCAATAATTCAGCATCCTGAGGGAAGTGGATATTAAAAAGAGCATCCTGTAAAGAAATAAGTTTATATTTTTGAATCAAATATGCAGGCAATGTTTCGCTGATTTTATCTTTTAAATGCAGTAATAAATTGTTAACCAGTTTTCCAATAGCTTTCGAAGGCAGGTAGTTTTTCTTGAGCTTATCGGTTGTGCTATAATGTGCCTGCAGCTTGGCCTGAATTACATTTTGATTTTTTATGCTGTCTTCAATTTCGGGATGAATAATATTGTATTTCCCCCCAAAATATCCGGGTTTACCAAAAACAATATACTCTTTATTTAATTCAAAATTTTTCTGAATATAACTTAGTCCTTTAAACCAAACCAACTCAACGGTTCCGGTTCCATCGGTGAAAAAAGCAACCAATCTTCTTTTTCGCCCGCCTCCAATTTGCTCAAATCCTAAAATTTTTCCTTTTAACTGTATATGTGGCATTTCAGGATTCAAATCTCTGATTTGATAAAACTTTGAACGGTCGATATATTTATAAGGAAAATAATACAACAAGTCTTCGAAAGTAAAGATATTCAGCTCCTTATTTAGCATCTCTGCTCTTTTGGGGCCTACTCCTGTTAAAAATTTTATATCTTGTTGTAAAATATCAGGCATAATTAATTACCAAAATACAAATTAAAAATCACTGTGAATCATCCCACGCATAAAACAAAAATTGAATTAAAGACTTTTCTCATTCATCAGGTGTTTTAAAATCTTATTTTTGCTACACAATATTACACTTTTTTTGATAATCTGAATAATATGAGATCACAACTTAAATATGCTTTTAAATATTTAAAATATTGGCTGCTGGCCAAACATAAAAAGGGGCATGGCATACATTCACCTTTTGTTTATGATTTAATTACAGAAGTTTTTAATCATAAAAAAAATGACCCTGGGCTAAAAAATATTTTCGATATTCATAGCAAATACCGGAAATCAAAAAAGCCATTAGCATACCACGAAATGGGTGCCGGGACACACGTCAAAACGATTCATGGTGCAAAATCATTGAAATCAGCGAAAGCTTTAAATCCTCGAAAAGTTTCTTCAACCATTGGAAAAACCATCCGAAAATCATCGGTTTCAAAAAAATATGGCAGACTCATTTATCACCTGGTAAAACACTATAAGCCGGAAAATATCCTTGAGATAGGAACATCTTTAGGAATAAGCACTTTGTATTTAGCCAGTGGTTCGCCAGAAGTAAAAATAGCAACCATCGAAGGTGTAAAAGAAAAAGCTCAAATTGCTCAAAAATTAGCACATGAAATTAATCTTACAGATATTCATTTTATAGTTGATGATTTTGACTCCGCTTTACCTGAAGTAATAAAAAAATTCGATAAGCTTGATGTTGTATTTTTTGATGGAAATCACACAAAAAACAGCACTTTAAAGTACTTCAATATCTGTCTTAATAAAGCAAATCATGATTCAATATTTATTTTTGATGATATTCATTGGTCGGAAGAGATGGAACAAGCCTGGGAAACAATTAAAAATCATGAAAAAGTACAGATGAGTATAGATTTATTCCGATTGGGAATCGTTTTCTTCAGGCCAGGAATAACACCCGGAAATTATCTGATAAAGTTTTAATTTAAAATTGAATGTTTTAATCGAATAATGCTTAAATTCGTAACACTTTTTTTAAATACAACACTTGAAAATGGATAAAGTTATTGATATTAAAGACCTGATAAAACATTATCATGTTGGAGCCGAAACCATAAGGGCATTGCGATCGGTTTCCGTTTCGATTAACAGGAATGAATATGTTGCTATTATGGGCCCGTCTGGTTCAGGCAAATCAACCTTAATGAATGTTATAGGATGCCTTGATACCCCAACAGGTGGCAAGTACATCTTAAACAACAAAGATGTAAGCCATTTAAGTGATGATGAACTTGCTGAAATAAGAAATAAAGAAATTGGATTTGTTTTTCAAACATTTAATCTTTTACCCAGATATACAGCGCTGGAAAATGTAACCTTACCTTTGATTTATGCCGGTGCTAATAAAGAAGATAGATTGGCAAAGGCAGAAGAAACGCTTGTAAATGTTGGTTTAGAGGATAGGATGAAGCATAAACCCAATGAATTATCAGGCGGGCAAAGGCAAAGAGTTGCTGTGGCTCGCGCATTGGTTAATAATCCATCGATTATACTTGCCGATGAGCCTACCGGAAACCTGGATTCAAAAACATCTATGGATATCCTTAATCTTTTTGATCAAATCCATAAAAT
This sequence comes from Bacteroidales bacterium, assembly GCA_041686115.1. Lineage (GTDB taxonomy): Bacteria > Bacteroidota > Bacteroidia > Bacteroidales > UBA12077 > UBA12077. The sequence goes on along the minus strand of JAWLEM010000021.1, from coordinate 8,065 downwards.
GGGAAATACGATTATTCTTGTTACGCATGAAGAAGATATTGCAAGGCATGCACGCCGAATCATTCGACTTAAAGACGGAATGATTGAATCCGATGAAATGAATCCTGAACCGATAAGAAAAAACTAAAATAGTTTCAAAAAAATAAACAAAACTGGATTCTTTCCGTTCATTCATAAAAATAGCTTAATATGGACATGAAGATATATACAAAAACAGGAGATAAAGGAGAGACATCCTTAATTGGAGGAACCCGGGTTCCAAAATATCACGACAGGATTGAAGCTTATGGCACTGTAGATGAACTAATTTCATACATTGGGTTAATAAGGGATCAAAAAATGGACGAGCATTCCAAACTTATTTTAATTGAAATACAAGACAGGTTAATGACTTGTGCATCAATTCTGGCTACCGATTGTGAAAATTGCGATGTTAAAATCCCGGAAATTTACAATTCTGATATTGAGATGCTTGAAAAGGAAATCGATTTAATGGAAGAAGAATTACCTCCTTTACGATCATTTATTTTACCCGGGGGGCATACTACAGTATCGTTTTGCCATATTGCCAGAAACATTTGCAGAAGAGCTGAAAGGTGCTCGATAAAGGTACAGAATCAATTTAAAAACAGCGATAAAGTAATACAATATTTAAATCGTTTATCCGACTATTTGTTTGTATTATCGCGTAAACTAACTATCGATCTGTATGCCAAAGAAATACCTTGGAAACCGAGAGTTTAATAAAAAAAGTTTTGTTTCTCAATATTATTTTTATATTTGCAAAATTTTAAGGGTATAATTTAAAAATAATTATATATGTATTGGACACTAGAATTAGCATCAAAACTAGAAGATGCACCATGGCCAGCGAGCAAAGAGGAATTAATTGATTATGCAATCCGTTCAGGAGCTCCTCTTGAGGTGATTGAAAACCTTCAGGAAATTGAGGATGAAGGTGAAATATATGAGAGTATAGAAGATATTTGGCCCGATTATCCGAGTAAAGATGATTTCTTTTTTAATGAAGATGAATATTAACAAAAATGGGAACTTTCGGGTTCCCATTAATTTTTTTCCCACAGAAAAATATCAAATTTTGATTTTGGCCTTAAATCTTCGAACCAGTTAAAACCTTTCAATTTGGTTTCTTCCAATTCACCAGGCGGATGTAAAGTTCCTGTAGGTTGTTTAACCATATTAATTCTGCTTACCTGTCCTTCTTTAAGATATATGATAAGATCACTACTTTCGGCAAAATTAACACCTACAATTTCTTCCTGATCTTTGGTATAGTAGATAGATTGCCCGTTGCCAAAAACATCAACTTTATACAGGTTATTATTTCGTATATAGCCCAACATTTCTTTTCCCCGAATTTGATTATATTTTTCAATCACTTCTTCCGAAATAATCAGTGAGCTGCCAATGAGATGAAAATAATCAATTTTCTGGTTTTTGGTAAAAATTTTCACCAGTTCAGCGGTCATCTGACTACCTTCAGACCATAAAATGGGTTCTGTATACATGGTAATAACTGAGTCTTCGAACGAATAAACCATTGAATCGCAACGTGCCTGAAAATCAAACCTGTATAACTGAACTTGATGATAAGCCCTCATTATTCTGTATGTTCCGGACGAATCGTAGTGTGACCTGAGGGTATCGGCATGTAAAAATAACGAATCAATTTTATTGGTAACCTGAATTAGTACAGCGCTATCGGTTACAATAAAACTTTCGGGTTCTCTAACATAATAAGCATAATGGCCTTTCAAAATCATATTCTCAGTTGTATCGATCATTTCTATATTATCGATAGCGATACCGATACCGGTTGAATCGTTGAAATAAAGACTATCGCCTAATAGAATCTTTTCTTTATTCTGATAACGGGCATTTTGATTAAATTGAAACTCTTTTTCTTTGGTTTTGTACCAACCATTTTCGGCATACAGATGATTATCCTCATTGTAAATATTGGTTGACCCAAGAAAATAAGCGGTTTCAGTTTTTGTATTATACCTTAAAGTATCTGTATACACTGTATAATCAGGCGTTCTTACAATCACACTATCTTTATAAACAAACACATCATCGTTGGCATAATAATAGCCGATAACACTTTCAAGATTATTTTCGTTATTTACAATTTTACCACCATTAAAATAATAGGCAACATTTGTTTTGGTATTAAAATCGAGCGAATCGGTAGTAAGGGTTGCTTCATCGTCCTTTAATATAACATTTCGCCTCACATTCCCTACATTAGTATTACCACTATATCTCATAAAATCGCCGTACAAATGCAATGTATCGCCACGATTTACATGAACATTACTATATGCATGGATTACATTTTTCTTACTAAACATATAGGCGCTATCGCAATACATTGTGGCATTATTATGCTCAAATATTACGTTGCCGATAAATCTTCGCACACCTTCGCCAATTTCTTTGCTATACTCAAGCGAATTGGAGTTAAGGATTCTAATCTGCTCCTTTTCCTGTGCAAAAAGATTGGTATTATTGTATGTCAGGCATAAAATGCAAGCCAATCCGGCTATAATAAATCGCTGAATCATTATGTCGATTTACTTATTGTTTAATCCATCCATCATTTAAGAAATCGCAGTTTTTAAAAGAATCGTCGATATGAATGTAAGTTTTCTTCTTTCTTTCGTTGAGCCAATTCTCAAATTTTTGCTGTTGTTTTGTTGTGGTGGCAATTTCTTCAATCATCTCATAATCGTCTTTTAAATTGGCTTTATGAGCTTCATTTTTATTTGCAATTTTAACCACTTTATAAATAACTTTACCTTTACCATCAAAAGACTCGAATGGTTCTGAAATCTCTCCAATTTCTAAATCTTTAATTACATTATACTCATTTTTGGGCAATTCATCCAAATTAAATTTGGTTGATGAGTTTTGCGGATTTACCATTAAACCGTCATTTAATCTTGATTGCTCATCATCAGAAAATCTATAAGCAGCTTCCTGAAAGGTTATACTATCATTTCTAATTAAATCCGCAATGCTGTCTAGTTTATTTTTTGCGGCTACTTTTTGTTTAATATCAACCTTAGGTGTAATTAGAATGTGCCTTACATTAACCTGATTTCCTTGTTGTGAGATTAGTTGAATAATATGAAATCCATATTCTGACTCAACAATTCGTGAAATTCCTCCATCATCGGTGAGTCTGAAAGCGGCTTTAGCAAACTCAGGATCCAGTTCATCTCGGGTTCTGAAACCAAGTTCTCCTCCTCTTCTTGCTGATCCGGGATCTTCAGAATATAAAACGGCTAGTGTTGAAAACCTTTCACCATCGATAATGCGTTGCCTGATATCCAATAATTTTTCCCTGGCTTCGGCTCTTGATTTTTCATCTTCGGGCGGATATACTGCAATTTGATTAATCTTGTATTGCGTATTAACCATTGGGATACTATCCTCAGGCATTTTTTTATAGAATCGTTCCACTTCTTTAGGAGATACTGAAGCATCGGAAACAATTTCACGCTGCATCATTTGGGTTAAAAGCTGCTCTTTTATTAATGGCCTGAAATCTTCTTTAATTTCAATTAAAGATTTACCATAAAATTCTTCAAGCTTTTCCTGAGAACCTATCTGTCGAATAAAATAATTTAACCTTTGCTCTATTTCCGATTCAACCTGATTAACTCCAACAACAATACTATCTAATTCTGCCTGGATTAGCAGTAATTTTTGAATTAATAGCTCCTCAAAAACTTCACATTTTATATCTCCGCTACCTTGATATCCTTGTGCCTTTAATTGAAACACCTGATTTTCTATATCCGATTGCAAAATAATCTTATCTCCAACCGTAGCAATAACCCTGTCGGCAACAAATTGTTTTTGAGCAAAAACGCTAAAAAATGTAATAATAAAAATTGTAGTTATAAAAAGTCTTTTTAACATAAAAATCATCATGATATATTTTTAATAGATTATAAATTCGTTATGGTTTAAAGCATTATTATATACGTTGTTTTCTAATTCTTCGAAAAAAGAAAATTTCCGCTTATTTAATATTATGGTTTTTATTTTCGATTGTGCATATTCTATAGGCTGAACCGTACTCGTAAGAGCAAAATCGTTAATTTTAACAAAGTAATAAAAAAGAGAATCTTCTGTCTCAATAAATTTGTTGTATTTTAAATAACGTTCCTGATCATCAATATCTAATGGCAATTCACTAATAATATTGTTAAAAGGGATCCAGTCATTATTAAAGTGGTCAAATTTTGTGGCGTACTGGTAACAATAATCTTCGAGTCTTGTTAGATCTTCAGCATCATCAGATTTGTACCACTGTTTAACCTTATCAATATCCGGCGATTCTTTTGAAATCTTAAGGTAAAGTGCTTTAATAACATTATGATTTAAAATAAAATTGGCTGAATATTCGTTGTAGTATGACTCTATTTCATTTTCTGTAACTACAGTATCAATTTTTTGCTTAATCAGTTCCTGCCTATATCTAAAAACAAGCAACGACGATTTGTAATCCTCTAAAAGTTTTTCGATGTCTCTACTTTCATCTGAAAGGTTTTCTTCTGCTTTTTTCAGCATTAATTGTTTCTTAATCCAATCATTTATATAGTTGCTTGCCAATATTATACTGTCGTTTTCAGAAATACTGGATGGGAACAGATCTTCAATATCCGATTCATAAAGATATTTATCATGAACCCTGGCCAAAGGTTTATCATTCTCTTCACCAGTTTTTCGATTACAACTAAAAATCAATAATAATAAGGTGCCTATAAGAATTTTTATTTTCATACTTACCATTTACTTTAATGCTTTAATTAACAAACATCTTTTTTATCAGCAATTTCATTGCTTTAATTTTTAATATTCTTTTTTATTGATGTTAAAACTTTATTATTGATTTGAATATTGTACTTATTGTGCAAATTATTTACCCACTGTTTCTCCAGGTATTCCTGATAATCGGAAATAACCTGTCCCCTGGCTTCGTTAAAAGATTTTATGGTTGGCTTAACCCTTTCGCCTTTTACAATAATAAAAATTTTATCATTAGCATCTGATTTTTCATCCCAAACCATCTGATCAATAAATTTATTTTCGCCTTTATTAAATAATCCGGTTTCAATTTTCAGCACTTCATTCTCTTCGTTATAATTGTTCAATAAATCACTATTTTTAACTCTTCTGCCAAAACTACGCTTATTCACTTCTTTTTTCACCTTTTGATAAACTTCTTTATTATCGCAATAATAAACCGAACCTTTCCACCTTTCATCCCACATATAATCGCTCTTATTCCTGTTGTAATAATTCTGTAAACCAACAGTATCTTTAATGGCTTTTGACCAAATTTCCTGATCTGTTAATTCAAATAACAACATTCCTTCGTAATATTCTTTTAATAAATATTTATAGTCGGGGTATTTTTGTTCCAACTTCGATTCTTCAAATTTAATGATTGTATGGTCAACAAAATCATTATACAATCTATAATATTGATAAGGAGAAATTTGCAACCTTCCTTTCCTTCTTCTGACAAAACCTTCAAAATCGTTAATTGTATATACCTGATTTGCTAATATAAATAGCGTATCCCTGATATTAAATTTAGATTCTATATATTGATGATTTAATCGAAAAACATTTTCGGTAGTATCAAAATACCCGGGTATATTAGATTCCTTTACTTGAAAATGGTATTCATCCTTCAGCTTTTCAATTAGTGCTTCACGAGCAACAGAAGCTCTGCTATCATGAATAACTTTTCTTTTCAGGTCTTCCTTAATATTTTGAAATGATTTTGGTTTTTTTCTGTCAATTCTTTTAATAATATGCCAGCCATAATTTGTTTTTACAGGTTTTGAAATTTCTCCATTTTTTTCCAGTTCAAAAGCAGCCATTTCAAAATCATGAATCATTTGCCCAACACCAAACCAGGGTAATTCACCACCAAGGTTTGCCGAGCCACGATCTTCAGAATATTTCCGTGCTAAATCATTAAAATCATCACCCTGCATTAATCTATGGTACAATTCATTAATTAATTCCTTCTTCTCGTTAGCATCTTTGGGAGATAAACTTTTAGGTACCGCTAACATAATATGTGCCACTTTAATTTCCCCCTGCGATTTTCTTTTATCAGTTACTTTAATAATGTGATAACCAAAACGCGTTCTAACTGGGCGAGTTACCTCATTAACTTCCGAATGATAAACAGCATTTTCGAAAGGATATACCATCTGAAAAACAGTAAAATATCCTAAGTCGCCTCCATTATTTTTTACCGACGGATCATCAGAAGTGCCTTTAGCTACAACATGAAAAGGTTCTCCACGCAAAATCCTGCTTCTGATATCTCTGGCCTTTTTATAGGCAAATATAGTGTCTTCCGGGGTTGCATCAACAGGGATACGCACCAAAATATGACTCGCCCTAACTTCAATTTGCATTCTTTCATAAGCTTCTTTTGCCAAACTATCTACAGTTTCCGGGTCAAGCAAATAAGGTTTTGCAAGTTGCTCTTTATAACCTTTAAATTCATTGATAAATGCTTGGGAAGTATCCAATCCCCGGTTTTTGGCTTCAATCACTTTAAGTTTAAAATTTACAAAAAGATCTAAGTATTCGTCAACCGAAATGGTTTCACCCGTTGATAGATTAACCTTATTTTTTTCATAAAATCTTAAAAACTCGTCTTTAGTAATTTCTTCGTTATCAATTTTAATTAATGCCTCATCCGTTTGATTTTGTGCCTGAACAAAAAAACAAATCAAAAACAAAATTAATAAACCAGGTATTTTCTTCATTCGAATTTAATTTAGTTAATTATTTGTAATGCTGCTATTTATAATCTTTCTGCTTTATGTATTTTTTTGTTGCCGGTGTCTCCCGCCAAAGCCTTCTACAATTTCTCCAGCGAGCTTATACCTGCATGCTGTAATTCCTTCCGGCATACAAGCATAATTTATTCATATCCTTTCCTGTCTGCCGCCTGCCTGCCGGCAAGGCAGGGCAGGCTTTGTGTAATTCAGTGCATGAGGGTTTCATCTGACAAAAGTTTTATAAAAATATCAATTAAAATTACATTTGTCTGCTATAATTGGGAGATTCGCGGGTAATGGCTACATCGTGGGGGTGACTTTCTGTAACACCAGCATCTGTAACCCTAACAAATTTCGATTGCATTAAAACCGAAATATCTTTTGCTCCGCAATAGCCCATACCAGCTTTTAATCCACCCACAAGCTGGTAAACTACTTCAGCAAGATTTCCTTTAAATGGAACGCGTGCAGCTATTCCTTCGGGAACTAATTTGTTAATATCATCTTCAACATCCTGAAAGTATCTGTCTTTAGAACCATGCTGCATTGCTTCAATAGATCCCATACCACGGTATGATTTAAATTTCCGGCCGTTATAAATGATGGTTTCTCCTGGTGATTCTTCTACACCTGCAAACAAAGAACCGGCCATTACTGTATTTGCTCCGGCAGCAATTGCTTTAACAATATCGCCCGAATATCTGAGTCCGCCATCTCCAATTACCGGAACACCTGAACCATTCAAAGCTTTAGCAACTTCGTAAATAGCAGTTAACTGAGGTAATCCTACACCGGCAATTACGCGTGTGGTACATATTGACCCGGGGCCTATTCCAACCTTAACAGCATCAGCTCCTGCATCAGCTAAATCTTTGGCTGCCTCTGCCGTTCCAATATTACCAACAATAACATCAATTGTTGTATAATTCTTTTTTACCGACTTTAACATTTCTATTACACCTTTAGAATGCCCATGAGCTGTATCTATTACAATAGCATCTACTCCGGCTTTAACCAAAGCTTCTACACGTTGCAAAGTATCTGATGTAACTCCTACGCCGGCAGCTACTCGTAATCTTCCCTGCTTATCTTTACATGCCAGAGGATTGTCTTTAACCTTGGTAATATCTTTATAGGTTAATAAGCCAATTAATTTATTATGATCATCAACTACAGGAAGTTTCTCAATTTTATGGCGTTGTAAAATATCTGTTGCT